>NZ_JAOQJG010000003.1:132835-391873 GCF_025567365.1 Anaerostipes amylophilus
AACAACTGTACGTTACACAGAATATCAGTATGACCGCAGAGGACAGACAACAGGATATGCAGAATTAAGTCAGGAAAACGCACCGACAGCGGATGAAATCAAAGAACACCAGATCAGATACCATTATGACAGTGATGGAAAGCTTACAAAGGTTACCTATCCAACGACCAAGAATGGAGTTCAGGCTTTAGCATATGAATATGACCAGAACGGATGGCTGACAAAGATCAAAGGAGAGATCCAGTCAGGAGATGGCAGTACAGAAAAGACGGTACGAAGCTATACTTATGACAGCTATGGAAAAGTCAAAGAGATCAAAGACTACAGAGATCTGTTAAACAGCAGTGATCAGGCAGTGAAGAAAGCCTACACTTATGACAGCCTGGACCGTGTCAAAGAGATGACGTACACAGATCTTGAGACAGACAAAGTGATGGAATCTTACCGCTACAGTTATGACAAGAATTCCAATATCACAGAGAAAACAGAAGTCAATAACTATCCAAAAGAAGATACGGATAAAGTCAATGAGACAAAAGCCTATACTTATGATGCACTCGGACGACTGACAAAGACTGTGACAACCGATCATAAGAACGATGACAAGACAAAGACCGTTACCTATACTTATGACAAAGCTGGAAACAGAACCACAGAAGATGATGGAACCACACAGACAGCGTATACCTATAACGGACTGGATCAGTTACAGACAGCAACAAAAGAAAAAGGAACCGCAGTTGACGAAGTCCGCCAGTACAGCTATGATGCCAATGGAAACCAGACGGATGTCAAAAACACAAAGACAGGACAGACGGAATCTTATACTTATGATGCAGAGAACCGCTTAAGCAAAGTATCTGTGACCGACAAAGACGGAAAGACAGCTGTGATCCAGCAGAACCATTATAACGGAGACGGACAGAGAATCCAGAAAGTGGAAGGAAGCAAAACGACGAACTATTACTATCAGGACGGAGTAGTTTCTTACACAACCGATGGAGAGAACAGCCAGACATCCCAGAACCTGATCGGAACCGACGGAAATATCCTTGCAACACAGAGATATGGAAGTGACCATACGGACTATCTGTTGTATCATAAAGATATCCAGGGAAGTACCACAAGTCTTGTAAAAGAAGATGGAAGTGCTGATGCAACATACCGGTATACAGACTTTGGAGAGACAACGATCAACGGAGATAACAAAGCAGAGAATGAGGTTTGTTATACTGGAGGAATCTATGATCATAGTACAGGGCTTTATTATCTGAATGCAAGGTATTATAATCCAGAAGATGGACGGTTTGTGACAGAGGATACTTATCGAGGAGAGACTGCTAAACCAGAGACAGGACATTTATATGCTTATTGTGCGAATAATCCGGTGAATTATGTGGATCCTAGTGGACATAAGGCTAAAACAGTAATTTATTATAATAAAAAAGGGAAGGATTTTAAGAAACAAGCAATGCATTCTCCATATTATAAGAATAGTCAAGTTACATTTAAATCTGTGATTAAAAAAGCACAATTTAAAAAAGAGTGGGATAAAATACCAAAAGGAACATCTGAATTATATTTATATTTGCATGGTGGGGTTAGTTGTTTGTATTTTGATGGTTCTGATATGAATTTAAAAGAGTTGTTAGCTTTAAAAAAGAAAAAAATAAAAAAGAAGATAGTATTGCTTTCATGTAAGGGAGGAATAGGAGACAAAAATAGTGTGGCTAAAATTATGGCTAAAAAATGTCAATGTGTTGTGTATGCATCTAGTTATCCATATGGATTATCTTATAGATATGATAAAAAGAAAAAAGTGTATTATCCTAGATATGGAGGAAAGCGAAATTATTATAATCATGAAAATCCATTAAAAAAATATAAACCTTAATGATGTTATTGAAGTATAAAAAAGAGGAGATATAGAGATGGAGAAAATTGTAATGTATTTAAAAAAAGTAATTATTTTGTTGTGTGGAATTGTACTAGGATATTTAACATCAAGAAGAACAGATATGTCAATCAGTTTAGAATGTATTCTAGGTGATGGCGTTTTTATTGTGTTAGTTATTACGATTATTATGGTAATAACTAAGGAGAAAATAAAATTAGGTATAAACTGTGCCATATTTGGATTATCATTTGTTATTGGTTCAACATGGATTAAGAATATAGAACTTTTTTTTGAATTTGGAAAACAGAATTATGATTATATTTTATGTGGATTAGGTGAAGCGATTATTATTCCTGTGATTTTTGGAGGACTAGGAATAATTCTATATTATTATCATAAAGAAGGCATTTTATCATTAATTTTATCAGGATTACCTGTTATGTATTGTTCATTTACTTTGATTTCTTATCAATGGGAGAACCAATTTTTGTTAGCAATTATTATCAATTTATTAATTTTAGTAATAGTTTTTTGCCTTACAGGTAAGAAATATATGAAATATAAAATACTTTTTATAGTTTTAGGAGGAGTGCTAGGTTTTTTCTATTTTGTTTGAATATATTAGTTGCTTTTTATGTAAAGAAAATAGAATAGATTTTATGAAATAGGTAGGATACAAATTTAAGGTCTCGTGGATCTTACGAAGTCGGAAAAAAGAGGTGCAATAAAACAAAGAAACATAGTTAAATGAAAAGATACGATTATCAATAAGACGGCAGATGATGGGAACAGAAATGTCACAACTTATACTTATGATGACCAGAACTATGCCACAGGTGTAGACAGAAAGAATGGAAACGAAACCATCAATAACAGTATTTCATATGATATGGGAACGGATGGAAAAACTATGACTAGTGTCAAAGATGCCAACGTACATGTAAACAAAGGAGTGATGCTGAAAATCATAGAATAATTCATTTTAAATGATTAATTATAGGAGGATGAATTATGGATAAAATAAGAAAATTTCTAATTTATGGAGTTATCATAATCCTTTTAATCTATAGTTTTATGACAGATAAAGGCGCTGTTCGCTTTAGTGTATTTATATCAGGATATCCTAAAGAGGCAATAACAGGAAGTTTAATATTAGATAAGAGCCATAAATTGAAGTCAAATCAGAAGGCATATATTATAGAACCATATCCTGTAGATAAAGCTACACAAGGAGTATTAGATCGCTGGCTGGTTGAACGACATGCTATATTTTATATCGCAAGGTTTGCCACGGGAGCATAATTAGTAAAGATAAAGACAAGGATATATCCAAAAAACAGTTATACGATTCTATTTGCAATCCCAATATGCAAGGCGTAAAGGAAGCATTGAAAAATCATGCAGAACTTGCAAAAGAAACAATCAAAATATCATCAAAAACGAAGCCGTTAGAATTAGCTGTCAGAGAGATTGAGAGTGGAAATGGACATGTTAAATAGCCTATTGGAATCAGGTGCAAAGCCTGATTCCAATACAAGATTGTGATATAAATGATAAGGAACGGAGGAAAAAGGTATGAAAAAGGGATTCACAAAGAAACGATACCAATTAATTTTACTTATAATTCCATGTATCATCATTTTAGCATATATATATTTTACGCAATCCAATAAGATAGATACAATCAAATTAAAAAGAAGATTGTTTACAACATATTCACCATCTAAGAATCATCAACTTAATGTATATACAGCAGATACAAACAAAGAAAATGCTTCCGTATTAGTAGAACTTAAAAATGATCAAACAAAGAAAAACATATACTGGCAGCCAAATACTTCATGGGCATATATTGTCTGGAAATCAGAAAACATTGTTTATATCAATGGCACAAAAATAAATCTGTCAAAGAATAAACAATATGATGAAAGAGATAACACAGGGGAATCTTTTTACTCAAAAAAAGACAACAATCCACTATATCTTTCCATTCTAAAACAAGAGATTGATGAGCAGAAGATTATAAAGCAACTCAAAGACAAATCAAATATAAATTATGCAGATGCACAAGGGAATACTTTGTTGATGATAGCATCTTATACAGGCAATATGAAGATTTTTCATCAATTGAAAGACAATGGAGCCGATATAAGTAAAAGAAATAATGAAGGACAAGGCGTACTAGAATTTGCAATTAGGAGTGATCTTTCAGAGAAGCAGATTCTTAAACAATTAAAAGATGAAATAAAAATGGGTGCGGTTATAACGGAAGAAACAAAAAATGCTGTGATACAGCCTTGGAATTATCGATGGAAAGCAGCAAGTTGCAATTATAAGGTTTTGGATTGGGTATATGATAAATTAAACCAGAATCCAGAAACAGATATGACAGCAGAACAAAAGGTTCTCTTAAAGGCAGCAAGAGGACAGAAAACAGAGGGGACAAAAGAAGAAGCAAAACTTACAGATAAAGATGGAAATACAATGCTTATGATAGCAGCGGGATATGGAAATCAAAAGCTGTTAAATAACTTGTTAGCTCAAAACCTAAAACTGACACACAAAAATCGCTTTGGAGAAGATGCTTTGTTATATGCTATATCGAAAGATCAAATAACAACAGCAAAACAATTATTGGAAGCAGGTATGGATAATCAAGAAGCCCTGCTAAAAACAGCACAGACAGGAAATGTGAAGATGGCAGAGCTGGTATTAAAATATTTAGACTTACGATCTGACTGGTATATAAAGCAGGCAGTGATAGAAGCAATGAATGAGGGAAATGAAGATTATGCTTATAAATTGTTTTTGAAGTTAAAGGATAAAAATTATAAGGGCGGAACGGAAACAATATATGAGTATGCCAAAGAAATGGGAGTAGAAAAAATTATAGATTGGTATAAAAAGTAATTAGTAAAGGTATTAAATCTAAGAGGTTCTGCTTATGTTAGAACATTTTCATGAGTTGACCACATTGGGTCCTGTAGACCTTACGAAGTCAGAAAACGAGGAAAAAGAGATACAATAAAACAAGGAAGAATAGCAAAATCAGAAAAGTAGCTAGAATAATCGCGATAAATTTAATAATATAAAAAATATCAGATTTCATAAGGACTACGCTACCTTAAGTTATACGCCGTGGCTTTTATGATTTAGCCATAGCCTATCAGTCAGTGCACGTCAACTATTGAAAGCGCCGTATACCGAACGGTACGTACGGTGCTGTGAGAGGACGGCGGTTAGTCACCGCCTCCTACTCGATTTAATGTGAGGAGATGATATAATGGTAAGAAAAAAATAGTTTTAATAGTAAAGATAATTTTTGTATTAATAGTAATTAATGGAATTTTATTAGCAATTCAATATCTGCCTCAAATGAAAGTTGATTCAATAATCTCAAATATGAACGAATATACACAAGAAGATAAAATCTTACTTGATACAGGTGGGGTAACAACATTTCCAACAACGCCATGGAACAGATTGTATTTATATGACGTTGAACATAATAAATGGAAGTTAATAAAAAGTAGTATGATTCCTTATTATGGATTTGGAAGTAAATTTATACTAAATAAACAAAAAATTTATTATAACAGATTTGGAGCGGAAGAAGGAATTGAATTATATTCCAAAAAGACAAAAGGATTTGGCTTTGGCAAAGAAGAGTTGGATCAGGCAGGAATTTGCACCATATCACCAGAATATATGTATTATTTAAAAGAAAGTGGGGCAAGTGATTTTAAAAATAATATATATAGAAAAAATTTAAAAACAGGGAAAACAGAAGTTTTTCTAAAAGGCGAATTCTCCTATATATTAAGACAGGATCATGGAAAATTGTATACATACAATAATGTAGATAAGCAAATCTATGAAATAAATTTAAGTGATAAAACCATCGTGAAATGTAAAAATAGGGGAGATATTATGTGGGCAGGATATATAGATGACGAACATTTCATGGTAACGGATGGGTTAAATGTTTATTCATATGATAAAAAGAGTAAGAAGAAAAAGTATTATATAAAAGATCTGAAAAAAGAAGAAGACTTTTTAAATGATAATTTAAAGATAGACAATAACAAATTATACTATAGTACAAATAATATGGATGTTTTTGTGTTAGATATAAAGACAGGAGAAATTAAAAAGATTGCATCTGAAAGCAAAAATAATAAGAATAGTGCGTGGACATCAGTCATATTTACAAAATCATATATAGTAATAGACATAACAGGTGAAGACTATAAAAACAGGAAAATGTATATTTATTCTTATGGTGGAAAGCTGATTAGAAAGGTGAATGTGCAGCCAGTATGGTAAAATTATTAGATATGACAAAGAGACAGTTACCAGAGAAATTTGATGCTTAAAAAGATATGACAATCATAGATGGTTATAAAAATAACTCATACGATCAGCCAGCCGGTTGTTGATGGAGACAGTATTACTATAGGAAAAGATACCATTATTAATGAGACTGCATATGATGTCAATGGAAAAATGAGAGTGCTGTTACCGATGGAAATGTCACAATCTATACTTATGATGACCAGAACCGTGTCACAGGTGTCAGCAGAAAGAATGGAAACGAAACCATCAGTAACAGTATTCCTTATGACATGGGAACGGATGGAAAGACCACGACCAGTGTTAAAGATGCCAACGGACATGTAAACAAAGAAGTGACAAATGAAGCAGACCTTATGAAGTCAGAAAACAAGAAAAAAGATTCAGAGGGTAGAAGTTGCAAGAAAATTGCAAAAGATAACAAGGCGGTATGGAATTTGAAATTTATACAATGAGGAGGAAGAACATGAAACAAAGAAAAACTAGATATCTGTTATTAATTTTCTGTTTAATAATGCTGACTGCTTGTAATGGAAAGACGACGAAAAAACAAGTTAATTCTAATAGAAAATTATCTCAAATTTTAGATGTTAAAAAAATGCAGATAAAAAGTGATGATGGGTATGGATCATTAAGAATCATAAATCCAGTTGTAGAAAATAAAAGTTATGTTTTTTACATAGAAAATGGTAAAAAAATTATAAAAGTAAATAAACAAAGTAAAGAAAAATCAGTAATCGTAACATTTAAGAGAGTAAATAAAGGCGGCTTATCTCTAGAAGGAAATTATCTGTATTATATATATAATCAAGAAATATATAAAAGTAATTTCAAAGGAAAATACACAAAGATTTTATCAAAAGAAAATTTGAAGAAATGTGGGGTAAATGCAGAAGTTGTTTCGGTAAAAATGTACCATAATAAATTGTATATAATAATGGAGGATTATACAAATTTATATGTTGTTCAATATAATGAAGAAAAATATAAAGTTCTTATAAAAGGTTACATGAGGCAAATATGTTTTGGAGGAGAATGTTTATATTATATAGATAAAGGAGGAGCTGGTATTTATGAGATAAATTTAAATACGCAGAAACAACAGAGAATTCGAGGAATAAAATGGTATGAGGATTATGAGATGGACAATCATCCAATATACATGGAAATAACAGTATATAATGGGAAACTATATTATACAAAATGGGAAACTAAAGATGATATAGGTCGACAAGTCATGTATGAATATGAAAAAAATGAAAAGGATAAAAAGATTTTTGAATTTCAAGGAGGAGCAAATGCCATAGCGGATTCCACAAAAGTTATTGTAGACGAAGTTATGTATGATTCTGAGCATGAAGGAATGCAAGTATTTGATTTAAAAGATAACAAATCATATATTATAAAAAAACCGACATATAAGACAGGAGGCATAAACTTTTTGATCGATGATGTAATACTATATGAAGATGATAAATCTTCAAATAATGTGTACATAATGGAGCGAATTAAATAATTTGGACATTTGACCCCATAGACCTTGTGAAGTCAGAAAATAAGAAAAAAGATTTTTATTATGATTGCGATGCTTTCAACATTTTGTTTACCATATGTGGATGCAGTAAAGATAAGGACAAGGATATATCCAAAAAACAGTTATACACCTTTATTTGTAATCTCAATATGCAAGGCGTAAAGGAAGCATTGAAAAATCATGCAGAATTTGCAAAAGAAACAATTAAAACATCATCAAAAACGAAGCCGTTAGAATTAGCCGTCAGAGAGATTGAGAGCGAAAAGGTACAGCTACAAATATGCTCACAATTGATAAAGAGTGGTGCAGATGTTAATGAAAAAGGAGATGAGATAACAGCACTAAAAGGAACGGTAAGTAGGATTCCATTTGAAAATTATAATGAGAAAATGGACATGTTAAATAGACTATTGGAATCAGGTGCAAAGCCTGATTCCGATATAGTTTCATTTCTTTTAAACAATGATAACAGCAATTGGGGAATGCAGTATTATTTCACGCCTCAAATTTTAAAAAAATTAGAAAAATATGACGGAAAACAAAATATATCACAAGGATTACGAGCAGCAATGAATGGAGATGATCATAAACTTCAAAAACTTGTGATATCAGATAAAATAAATAAAAAAGATAAAGAGCAGGTATTAGCTTTTGCAGCAGCACATTGTAATGTGGATACATTGAAGATCATGAGAAAACAAGGGTATGATTTTTCTTGGAAAGACTCAGATAAAGTAGGATTATTGCAGATCGCAGCACTATGCAATCATTCTTCAGTAGTAAAATATTTGTTAGAACAACAATTAAATTCAAAAGCAAAGGCAGATTATTATAAAGTGAGAGCAGTTGATTTTGCGATTGTCGCAGGAAACTTAGACAATGCAAAGATTTTGATAGAAAAAGACAAAGTGAATTTCAAGAAAAATCATTACGGAAAACCTTGTGATGTATGGGAATTTATTTTAGCCTTCGGCGATAAAAAATCTTTTAAAACACTAGAATCTTTAGGTCATCAGCCAACAAAAGAAGAAATATATGACACCTATCAAAATTACGGTAAGGAACAATATGAGCAGGGGGTAAAAGTAAAAGAAGATGAATTGCAGGAAATAATCTGTATCGAATTTAAGTGCTCGTAGACCTTATGAAGTCAGAAAACAAGGAAAAAGAGATGCAATAAAACACGAAAACGTAGTGAAATCAGAAAAGTAACTAAAAAAATCACAATAAACCAAATAATATAAAAAATATCAGATTTCATAAGGGCTACGGTACCCAGTTGATGAAGTGCGCCAGTACAGCTATGATGCCAATGGAAACCAGACAGATGTTAAGAATACAAAGACTGGACAGACAGAATCCTATACTTATGATGCAGAGAACCGCTTAAGCAAAGTATCTGTCACCGACAAAGACGGAAAGACAGCCGTGATCCAGCAGAACCGTTATAACGGAGACGGACAGAGGATCCAGAAAGTGGAAGGAAGCAAAACAACGAACTATTACTATCAGGACGGAGTAGTTTCCTATACAACGGATGGAGATAACAGCCAGACATCCCAGAACCTGATCGGAACGGATGGAAATATCCTTGCAACACAGAGATATGGAAGTGACCATACGGACTATCTGTTGTATCATAAAGATATCCAGGGAAGTACCACAAGTCTTGTAAAAGAAGATGGAAGTGCTGATGCAACATACCGGTATACAGACTTTGGAGAGACAGCAATCAACGGAGATAACAAAGCAGAGAATGAGGTTTGTTATACGGGTGGAATCTATGACCAGAGTACAGGATTATATTATTTGAATGCAAGGTATTATAATCCTGAGGATGCAAGATTTTTGATAGAAGATACTTATCGTGGAGAAAATGATAAACCTGATACACAACATTTATATGTATATTGTGCGAATAATCCAATAAATCATGTTGATCCTAGTGGTCACTATGCAGTGGCATTATATACATTAGTAAAGGTAGTTGCAGGAGGAGTGGTATTTTATGTATCATATTCAACTTGGAAAAGACGAAGGATAAAGACACGATATGCAGGAAGAAGAGTTACTTTTAAAACTAGAATATCTATATGGCTTACGTGGAGAGCAGCTAATAGAATAATGCATAGTAAAGGTAAGGGAAAAAAGAAAAAGCAGTCAAAAATGAGTGAAAAAGAAAAATCATCAGATATACCAAGTTGGGCAGATGGACATAATCCAAAAGCAGGAGAAAATGGAAATGCTTATGCAAAAAGGGAAATGGACCAACGTTATGGAAAAGGGAAATGGAAAAGGAAAGGAAGACAAGGACATGAATATAGTGAATTAAAAAAATGGGCAGACAGGGGATACCGATACAAAAAAAGAAGATAAGTAATTTGTAAATGTATAAAATATATTGAAGGAGGTAATAATAAGAATGGTTTATGAGCTATTTTTTTCATATTATGATCAAGATCCAGAAAATGATGAAGAAATGATTATTGCTGCATATTCATCATATGAGAAAGCAGAATCAGCAAGAAAAAAACTTTTGGAACAACCAAGGTTTAAAGGAAAAGAAGATTTTTTTGAAATTCATGATTTTAAAATGAATGAACCTTGGTGGGATGAAGGATTTTGGAGAGCAACAAGGTCATATTTCATAATTCAACTTTTAAGAGGATATGTAATTGAAAAAGAGCAAGAGCATAATTCAGAAAATCATAATATAGAAATAAGAAATCAAGAAGATAGATTAGTGTATCAAGGTAGCATGGATTGTTATTATGATCATGAAAAATTTTTGTGTTTGAAAAATATTGAGAGTGGGGAAATGTATTGTTTAGATAAACAACAAGGAAAGATTCAATATGAAGCAAATACTTATGAAGATATGTTAAAATTTGTAAGACAAAGATATCAGATTGAAATTTTTGGATGGAAAGATATTTTTAGAAAATGAGGTGATGCAATATGTATGTATATCAACTAACATATAGAGATGAAGGAAACCTATTACCCATTGGTTATTTTGGAAGTTGGAAAAAGGCAAGAAATGTAATGAAAAAGTATAGATCAACATTACCAGGATTTAAAGAATATCCAAATTATTTTATTTTAAAAAAAGTAAAATTAGATGAGGATGATTACTATTTTCCAGAAAAATAAAGCTGCACAAGGAGTACTAGATTGAAGGCTACTTGAATGATGCGATATATTTTATATTACAAAGCTTACTATGGGAGCATAATTAGTAAAGACATTTCATTCGTAGACCTTATGAAGTCAGAAAAGAAAAAAGAGATGCAATAAAACATGAAAACATAGAGAAATCAGAAAAGTAATTAGAATAATCATAATAAATTTTAGAATCAGATTTCATAAGGGCTACGGTACCTTAATGATATTCAGGGAAAAGTGCCACAGGAAGATACAACTTCCTATGACCCGATAGGAAGAGAAGTTTCAAGTATCGACCAGAATACAGGAGAAGTCAGTCTATAAAGTAAATTGTAGAATTAAACTAAATTGTTCAAAAAATTGCAAATAAAATACACATTTAACGTATAGAACAGAAACTTGTATTGGATAGCATAGATAAAAGATGTTATAATATCCCAAGACATAAGATTACATTTAATGTAGAAAATCAGGAGACAGCAGGGTATGAAATATAATATTCCAGAGAGAGTTTTAAGGGATATTTCTGTATTTGCAAAAAAATATTCAATCAATAAAGTGATTTTATTTGGATCAAGGGCAAGAGGTGACAATACAGAGAGAAGTGATATTGATATTGCTGTATATGGTGGAGATTTTGATTCTTTTTATTGGGATATTAAAGAAAAAGTACATTCCCTTTTAAGTTTTGATGTGGTAGAAGCAGATAAGTCAATTTCAGAGGAATTAAAACAAGAAATAGAAAAGGATGGTGTGGTGATATATGAAAAAGCTTGAGAACTTTTCGAATTGCTTGGAAGTGTTAAAAAATGCAGATTTTGAAATGGCAGATAATAATGATATATATAGGATAGGTGTAATCGGACAGTTTAATTTGACATTTGAGCTTGCATGGAAGGCATTACAAGAAATCTTAAAAATGCACGGAGCAGATGGAGCGGCAACTGGGTCACCAAGAGAGATTTTACAGTTAGGATATAAACTTAGTTTTGTAGATGATGCAGCAGTATGGTTATTGATGTTAAAAAAAAGGAATACATCTGTTCATATATATAATGAACAAGAAGTTGATGAGATGATATTATTGATCCGTGATAGTTTTATTCCAGCATTTGTTGTTCTTGAAAAGACGTTAAGAAGCAAATTAGAAGAAGTAAAAAATGACTGGGAATAAAAGATTTTGGAATCTGTAAATATACAGAGAGGCCAATGAATACTAGATTACAAGAGATATTCCTCCTTTTTCTTTTGCTTGCGTATAAAAAACGAACGTAGTAAAATAAAAAAATATATGTGAATGAAAAAGAAGGATTGAACGGTATGAAGAAAAAACAAATAAAAGGAATGTTATTGTTATTATTAGCAGCAATTATATGGGGAAGTGCATTTGTGGCACAAAGTGTTGGAATGGAATATGTCGGACCATTTACGTTTAATTGCGTAAGAACATTGATAGGAGGGATTGTACTCATTCCGTGCATTACACTTTTAAATCATGGAAAAGTAAAGAAAAAGATGACGAGTTCCGAGAAAAAAAGATTAATGATCGGGGGAATCTGCTGTGGAATTGCGCTTGCAATAGGAAGTACACTTCAACAATTTGGAATTATGTACACAACAGTAGGAAAAGCAGGATTTATCACAGCTTTTTACATTATTATCGTTCCCATTCTTGGTTTGCTATTAGGAAAAAAATGTGGATTATCTGTCTGGATTAGTGTTATGATTGCTTTGATCGGACTTTATTTTTTATGTATTACAGATGGCTTTTCGATTGGGAAAGGCGATAGTTATGTATTTTTAGGTGCATTGGCATTTGCGATTCATATTTTAGTGATCGATTATTTTACACAGTTTAATGATGGAGTAAAAATGTCATGCATTCAGTTTTTTTCCTGTGGAATAATCTGCTTTATTCCAATGATACTGTTTGAGCATCCAGAGATCAGTACGATCTTACTTGCATGGAAACCAATCTTGTATGCAGGAGTACTGTCATGCGGAGTTGGATATACATTACAGATGGTTGGACAGAAGAACATGAATCCAACAGTGGCCTCCCTGATTTTAAGTCTGGAATCCGTGATATCTGTGATCGCAGGATTTTTAGTATTGCATCAAAACTTAAGCCAGAGAGAATTGATAGGATGTGCGCTGATGTTTATAGCGATTATTCTGGCACAACTGCCAGGGGAAAATTGATTTGAAAATATAGTAGTGTATGCTTTCTTTATCTGGTTTGTAGCGCATGATATAGATAACTAATTTTACGATTTTTCCTACTAACTTTGCATAACGCATGGCATCGTGATTGATATCATCATTTTGTGCGTTGATAATATAAAAAGCAATATTTGCAGCTTCTTCTTCTGGAAGATCAACTGCTAGTCTATAACGATCATAAAGTTCAATTAATGCAATTCTAAGACCAACAGTAAGTTGAGTTGCAGCAACATCTTCTGGGGCACAAGTATAAGGATATGTCATTAATTTAGTAATCATAGAACCAATTTTTGCATCTGGAACGATTTCGCGTAACAATATAGCAGCTTTTGCAACAGCTACAAACCGATGGTGCAATGCTTGATAACAACACTGTGTTTCGCCTTTTTCTCCACAAAGATCTGGAATGATACCAGCAGTAATAAAGGAGTGACGATGGATACTGTCAATTTCATTAAATGTAATCCAATATTTCACATATTCTCCGTAATGCTCAAAACATGTCTTTGCGTAGCGAAGGAATCCATGACGTTTTGGATAGTAAGTATCATCCATAGCTTCGTGAATACGTTTGCTTGAAATCGTAACGTGGGCTTTATAATCTTTTATGCCTACATTCCATGCTCCTTCTAATTGAACAGTGTCTAAACCAATGTGCATTAAAATTTCTGCACCATTGTCAGCAGTCATAGCAATCGCATGTTTGGTGTCATATACAGTTGCAATCACACTATCACATGGAGCATAAATAGCACCGTTTCCGCATATTTCAGGAGAAATTTTAAAAATTGATTATATGAATATAACAGAAATTTGGTATCTATGGATAAAAAATCACAATTGACAAACCCCTAAAGGTGTTATAAAATAAGTAACGTTAAAGGCATTGATGGTGCACAGTAAGAAGCTACATAGCTTCCGAAATTCACACCGTAGCTGTATCTCTGAATGCGATGCAATATACATTTTCACATCAGGCATCAGTAGGAGATAACGGAGTCTGCCCGTTACGCAGAGACTTAAGTGCTTATGGTAATTAAGAAGACGTTTAACGATACCATAGGAATTAGGGTGGTACCGCGAGTATATAACAAGAACTCGTCCCTTTGCGGACGGGTTCTTTTTCTTTTATTTAAATATACAGAAAAAGAAAAATGAACCTGATCCGAGAATATAGAAAAGATCAATAAAGGAGAACTAAGCAGATGAAAGAGAGATTAGAGGCAATCAAGAAAGCTGCCTTGGAGAAAATCGAGCAAGCAGATGCAATGGAGAGCTTAAATGATATCCGTGTATCTGTACTGGGTAAAAAAGGTGAATTAACTCAGGTATTAAAAGGAATGAAAGACGTAGCCAAAGAAGAACGTCCGATCGTTGGACAGATGGTTAACGATACCAGAGCAGTCATCGAAGAAGCATTAGAAAAAGAGATGACATTATTAAAGAAAAAAGTTCGTGAAGAGAAGATGAAACGTGAAGTCATCGACGTTACATTACCTGGAAAAACTCATGAAAAAGGACATCGTCATCCAAACCAGATCGCTCTTGAAGATTTAGAGAGAGTATTTATCGGTATGGGATACGAAGTAGTCGAAGGACCAGAAGTAGAATACGATAAATATAACTTTGAGATGTTAAATATTCCTGCAAACCATCCTGCAAAAGATGAACAGGATACATTCTATATTAACAAAGATATCGTGTTAAGAACACAGACATCTCCAGTACAGGCACGTATCATGGAGACAGGGAAGATGCCAATCCGTATGATCGCACCTGGACGTGTATTCCGTTCTGACGAAGTTGATGCAACACATTCTCCATCTTTCCATCAGGTAGAAGGATTAGTTGTAGATAAAGGAATCACATTTGCAGACTTAAAAGGAACATTAGAGCAGTTTGCAAAAGAATTCTTCGGACCAGATACAAAAGTAAAATTCCGTCCACATCATTTCCCATTTACAGAGCCAAGTGCGGAAGTAGACGTTACATGTTTCAAATGCGGTGGAAAAGGATGCCGTATGTGTAAAGGAAGCGGATGGATCGAGATCTTAGGATGCGGAATGGTTCATCCACACGTTCTTGAAATGTGCGGAATCGACCCAGAAGTATATTCAGGATTTGCATTCGGAATCGGACTAGAGCGTGTCGCATTATTAAAATACGAGATCGACGATATGCGTCTGTTATACGAAAACGACAAGAGATTCTTATCACAGTTCTAGGAAACGATAAGAATATTTCGAATAGAGAAGATAGAATAAAGGAGAATAAAAGTAATGGATACACCAATTTCATGGATCAAAGCTTATGTGCCTGATCTTGATTGCACACCACAGGAATATGCAGATAAAATGACATTATCTGGTTCCAACATGGAAAGTGTCACATATTTAGATAAAAACTTAGAAAAGATCGTAGTCGGAAAGATCGAGAAGATCGAGAAACATCCGGATGCCGATAAACTGATCATCTGCCAGGTAAATGTCGGAGATGAAACTATTCAGATCGTAACAGGAGCACCAAATGTATCAGAAGGAGACTTAGTACCAGTTGTCTTAGACGGTGGACGAGTAGCCGGAGGACATGACGGTGGAAAGAATCCAGAAGATGGAATTAAGATCAAAAAAGGAAAACTTCGTGGAGTAGAATCTTTTGGTATGATGTGTTCTATCGAAGAACTTGGAAGTTCCAGAGATATGTACCCAGAAGCACCAGAATATGGAATCTACATTTTCAATAAAGATGTGAAACCGGGAGACGATGCAGTCGAAGCTTTAGGACTTCGTGATGCAGTTGTCGAATTCGAGATCACATCAAACCGTGTAGATTGTTTCAGTATGATCGGTATGGCAAGAGAAGCAGCCGCTACATTTAAGAAAGACTTCTATCCACCAGTCGTTACAAAGACTGGAAATGATGAAGATGTCAACGATTACATTAAAGTAAGAGTTGAAGACGTAGACCTTTGCCCAAGATACACAGCAAGAGTTGTGAAAAATATCAAATTAGCTCCATCACCAGAATGGATGCAGAGAAGATTATCTGCAATGGGAATCCGTCCGATCAATAACTTAGTTGATATCACAAACTACGTGATGGAAGAATACGGACAGCCAATGCATGCATACGATCTTGATACAATTTCAAACAAAGAGATCGTTGTCCGCCGTGCAAAAGCAGGAGACAAATTCACTACATTAGATGGTGAAGAAAGAACACTGGACGAAAATGTCTTAATGATCTGTGATGGAGAAAAAGAAATCGGTATCGCAGGTATCATGGGTGGAGCAAACTCTATGGTAACAGATGACATCAAGACATTATTATTCGAAGCAGCATGCTTTGACGGAACAAACATCCGACTTTCTTCTAAGAGAATCGGTTTAAGAACGGATGCATCTGGTAAATTCGAAAAAGGATTAGACCCAGAAAATGCAATGGCAGCGATGGATCGTGCATGCCAGTTGATTGAAGAATTAGGAGCTGGAGAAGTTGTTGGAGGAGCCGTTGACGTTTATCCAAATCCAGTGAAACAGATTCGTCTTCCATTAGAAGTAGACAAGATGAACGCTCTTCTTGGAACAAATGTATCCAAAGAAGAAGTATTAGAATATTTTGCGAGAATCGAACTTGGATACGATGAAGCAACAAACGAAGTGATCGTACCATCCTTCCGTCAGGATCTTCACCGTATGGCAGACCTTGCAGAAGAAGTTGCAAGATTCTACGGATATGACAACATCCCTGTTACATTACCAAACGGAGAATCCACAGCCGGTAAGAAACCATTCAAGATCCGTGTCGAAGATGTCTGCAGAAATGTAGCAGAACAGAACGGATTTAGCGGTGGAATGACATATTCTTTCGAAAGTCCAAAAGTATTCGATAAATTATTATTACCTGAAGATGCAAAAGAACGTCAGGCAATCGAGATTTCAAACCCATTAGGAGAAGACTTCAGTATTATGAGAACGGTTTCCTTAAACGGAATGTTAACATCTCTTGCTACAAACTTAGCACACAGAAATAAAAACGTAAGACTATACGAATTTGGAAATATCTATATTCCAAAAGCATTACCATTAACAGAATTACCAGATGAAAGAATGCAGATGACACTTGGAATGTACGGAGAATGTGACTTCTTCACATTAAAAGGTGTTGTAGAAGACATACTTGATTCCCTTGGATTAGGTGGAACATCTGAATATACACCAACAACTAAACATCCATTCTTACACCCAGGAAGAGCTGCAGATGTCACAATCGATGGAGAAAAGATCGCTTACATCGGACAGATCCATCCAGAAGTTATGGATAACTACAACATGAAAGGCGAAGTCTATGTAGCAGTCATCGACATGCCAACATTAGTACCAAAAGCAACCTTCGACCGCAAATACGAAGGAGTAGCCAAATTCCCAGCAATGAAACGTGACTTAAGTATGGTTATGAAGAAAGACATCTTCGTTGGACAGCTTGAGAAGATCTTCAAAGACAAAGGTGGAAAACTTCTTGAATCCTACGAATTATTCGATGTCTACGAAGGAGACCAGATCGAAAAAGGATACAAATCCGTAGCATACTCCTTAACATTCAGAGCAAAAGATCGTACATTAGAAGATGCAGAAGTATCTAAGATCGTTGAGAAGATTCTTGATGAACTTAAGAAATTAGGCGTTGAATTACGTGCTTAATTGTGATTGAAAATAAAATAAAGTGAGAATTAAAATCCTCTGGCAGATAATATTGTCAGGGGATTTTTTGAATTTATATATAGCAAAATTGGAATTTACCATCATTTGTGTTAATATAAAAATAAAAGAAAGGAAACGAGGTGACAGCAGAATGGGAATTTATCTAAATCCGCCAGCAGACGGCTTTGAAGATATTTTAAAAGATGATATCTATGTGGATAAAACAGAATTGATTGCATATACCAATCAGGTTCTGGGAACAACAAGAAAGCTTACATGTTTCAGCAGACCAAGAAGATTCGGAAAATCTTTCGCAGCCCAGATGTTAGTTGCCTATTATTCAAAAGGTACAAAATCTGAGCATTTATTTAAAGACTTAAAAATTGCAAAAGATATAGAAGAAAAAAGCCATTACAAACAATATTTAAATCAATGCGATGTCCTATTCTGGGACATGACATGGTTTATTACCAATGCCCGGAATATCGAAGATACGGTAAAAGATCTTCAAAGAAAAATAATTTTCGAATTAAAAGGAGAGTTTACAGACTGCATAGAACAAGAAACAATAGCACTTCCAGAAGCACTCCTGCAGATCAGTGCGGTCACAGGACGAAAGTTTTTTATCATTATCGATGAATGGGATGCGTTATTTCGAGAAGCCCAAACAGATCAGAGACTGCAGGAAGAATATATCCAGTTGTTAAGAGGATTGTTTAAAGGGATACAAGTTTCAAGATTCTTAAGTGGAGCCTATATGACAGGAATTCTTCCAATCAAAAAATACGGAACACAATCAGCATTAACTGATTTCTACGAATACACGATGCTGGAACCAGGACCATTAGCAGAATTTGTAGGATTTACAGAACAAGAAGTCAAAGATTTATGCAAAGAGCAGCAAATCGATTTTGAACAGGCAAAAAAATGGTACGATGGCTACTGCTTCGGACAGACAGGACATATTTATAATCCGAATTCCGTAATGAAAGCAATATTTAACAAGCGATTCAGCAACTACTGGACCCAGACAGAGACATATGAATCACTAAGAGTTTATATCGACTTAAACTTTGACGGCTTAAAAGATATGATAGTAGATCTGATAGGAGAAAAACACTGCAGAATCGATACAGGATCATTTCAAAATGATATGACATCACTGAAAAATAAAGATGATGTATTAACATTATTGGTACATTTAGGATATTTAGCGTATGATATTGATCAAAAAGAAGTTTATATTCCAAATGAAGAGATCCGTCAGGAATTTATTAGGGCGATTAAGAACGGAAAAAGACAGGAACTAGTTAAAACCAATAACCTAAATTAAAGAATAGAATTATAGAAATAGAACCGAGACCATATGAGCTCGGTTCTATTTCTATAATTCTATTCATCTACAACTTAAGTCAATGAAACTTTCTTCAAAAAATTATTGTTTTTCAATAATTTCCATGCTACAATAATCTTGAAATTATCGAAAAACAATAATTAGAGGTGGATAGGATGAAATCAAACATAAATAAATTAATCCTGATCGAAGTCATCGCAGGAATCCTTGTTGCATTCACAGGACTATTATTTTATTCCATGTATATGTTCATCAATCCAGGACTCATGTATCAGAAAATGCCAGACATTTTTTCAATGGACCAAAGCAGTCTGATTGTAATGAAAATTATTTACGCATTCATCGTTTACAGCGTCCTGATCATGTGGTTGATCATGAAAGCGATCCGTTTTCTTGGAGATGACAGCCAGAAGAATTGGAAAAGCCGCTTGTATTTTGGGATGAAAGGACTGATTGCTGCACTAGTCAGTTATTACACGCTTTTGATCACATATGCAAAGACATTTGAACTGCTTCATAAGAGCGAAAATAAACTGCAAAATGTATCTTCGATAGAATGGTTTAAATCAGTATTACAGTTATTACCAATCATTATGACAATCCTGCTATTTATCAACATCATTCATGTAGTAAAAGCAATCGAAGATCATAAGGAAGAGCAGCAGATGATGACGGTGGCAAGACTTGCAGGTGTCGCAAAGGTTACCGCAGTGGTTACAGTCATATCAGATTTTATCCTGAATTTTTATCAGTTTTTGCTTGGAGCGACTTTACAGAATGTAAATGTCACGTTTGCGCCAGACGTATCCATGGAACCATTGATCATAGCATTTGGAGCATTGATCTTCCATGAATACTTCAAGTGGACCAAACAGCTAAAAGAAGAAAATGACCAGTTTATATAGAAGGAATGATAGTTATGGCAATTAAAATACATTTGGATGATATCTTAAAAGAGCGAAATATGACATCCAAAGAACTATGTAAAAAAGTCCATATTACAGAAGCAAACCTGTCAATCTTAAGAAGCGGCAAGGCAAAAGGAGTACGTTTCTCAACGATCAATAAGATCTGCTATTATCTTGAGTGTGATGTTGGAGATATCTTGAAATTTGACGGGAGATTGGAGAAAGAAGATGAGTAGGGGAATAAGAAAAACAGGAGTATTGGCAATGGTTGTGATGCTGGCAGCAACTCTATCAGGATGCCGCCTTGCAAAAAAAGACGAGGATGGAACAGTAAAGAAAACATTGTATGGTGCTTATGCAGTTGTAGGAAAGAGTCTGGATGATCCAGACATTCCAGATCCAGAGATGGAAGGAACAACCGTTGGGCAGAAAGATAAAAAAGGATTTGTTCATTTTAAAAAGATCAAGGGATATTTCTTTTTTCATAAATACGATCAGAAAGAAAATACGATCAGCATGGATGGTGATCCACAGTTGACTCATTTTTCAGGCGGCTCTAATATGAAAGATGGCGAGATCCAAAAAGATAAATGGCAAAAGACAGGCCAGTCATGTAAGGCAACAATTTATGTTCAGGAAACAAAAGGAATCACAAAAGTGCAGATTGGAAGTGTATATAAAAGAGCAGATGGTACATTTTATCTGGAACCTTCAGGAAGGTCTTCTGTGCAGGATCTATGTAAAACAGGAGGGTCTGGGATCAGCCAATCTTTTTCTGTGGATACAGAAGAAGGAAAGATGACATACCGTGTGGACTTTAAAGCAGACCGTGCAGTCAAAAAGATTCAGATCATCGAAATGAACAAAGATGATGTCAAGATCAAAAAAACAGCCTATATTTCACCTGAAATAAAACAATACCAGATGCAAAAAGACACAGCATATGTTATCATAAATGAACAGCTGATCGGTATGAAAGGTCAAACGATCAACAGACAGAAGATACATTCAGCAAAGAAGAATTTCACATATAAATGGAAGCAGCTTGGAGATGATGGAGTATTGACACCGACAGACTTGAAGTTTAAAAAGTAAAATCAGGAGGATAAAATTGAAATATGAAAGATAAAAGAGAATCATTTAACAGCAGGTGGGGATTTATCCTCGCCTGCATTGGTTCGGCAGTTGGTATGGGAAATATATGGATGTTTCCGACAAGGGTATCTTTGTATGGGGGAGGTTCCTTTTTGATCCCATATTTTATCTTTGTCGTTGTGATCGCATCCACTGGTGTGATCGGAGAGATGAGTTTTGGACGTGCGGCAAGGTCTGGACCGATTGATGCATTTGGGATGGTCTGTGAGAAGAAAGGAAAGAGAAAAGTCGGGGAAGGGTTAGGAATGATACCAGTTCTTGGTTCTCTTGCTATGGCAATCGGATATACAGTTGTGATGGGGTGGATCTTAAAATATGCTGTTGGAACTTTCACAGGGGCAACACTTGCACCAAAGACGATCGAAGAATTTGGCGGACGTTTTGGAACAATGGCATCTGCATTTGGAAATAACATCTGGCAGATTTTAGCTTTGATCTTATGCATGTGTATTTTAATCTTTGGTGTAGGAGCAGGGATTGAGAAAGCCAATAAGATTTTAATGCCAATTTTCTTTGCGCTGTTTGTGATCCTTGGAATCTACGTGGCATTTCAGCCAGGGGCAGCAACGGGATATCAATATATTTTCAGAGTCGATAAGGCGGCCATCTTAGATCCAAAGACATGGATCTTTGCACTAGGACAGGCCTTCTTTTCCTTATCCGTCGCAGGAAATGGAACATTGATCTATGGATCGTATTTATCCGATGAAGAAGACATCCCATCATCTGCAGCAAGAGTTGCATTTTTTGATACGGTTGCTGCGATGCTTGCAGCACTCGTGATCATCCCAGCTATGGCAACAACTGGAGCAACACTGGATCAAGGAGGACCGGGGCTGTTATTTATCTATCTTCCAAACCTGATCAACTCCATGCCAGGAAGTACGATCATCGCGATCATCTTTTTCGTTGCAGTGCTTTTTGCGGGAATGACATCACTGATCAATCTCTACGAAGCACCGATCGCAACCGTACAGGAAAAACTCCACGTAGGAAGAAAGACCGCCTGCGTGATCATCGCAGTGATCGGCGTGATCGTATCCTTATTGATCCAGGGCATCGTATCTGACTGGATGGATATCCTATCCATTTACATCTGCCCATTAGGAGCGGGGCTTGCAGGAATCATGTTCTTCTGGGTAGCAGGAAAGAAATATGTAGAAACACAGGTAAACAAGGGAAGAGAAAATAAATTTACGAAATTATATTATCCAATCTGTAAATATATTTATGTGCCAATCTGTATTTTAGTATTGGTACTTGGAATTGCATTAGGAGGAATCGGATAATTATGCCAGGATATATTTTACATTTAACTGCAGCACAGATGTTTTTAAAACAAACAAAAAAAGAGCAGGAATTGTTTGTCAATAAGCAGGAAACAAATAATTTTTTAATTGGAAATCTGATGCCAGATACAACAAAAGATAAAGCAAGATCACATTTTAGAGATCCCAAATATCAAGGAAATATGGTAGAATATCCAGAAATATCATGGTTTGCGAGGAAATATCATAATATTTTACATGATCCGAGTGTAATGGGATATTTATTTCATTTATATATCGACCGGAAGTTTTTCAAAGAATACATGCCAAGAATTATAGAATTCCGAGATAAAGAAGATCGGGTAGAGGAAAAAATGAACAAGGTAAAATATGTGATCTTAAAAAGAACTGGAGAAAAGATTTTAAAAGAAGATTTTTTCTCAGAGAAATATTATTATGGTGACTATACGAAGATGAACACGTATCTGTTCAATCATTATCATATACCGATCAGACTTGATCCAGAAGTTAATAATCCAGGAATTGAAGAAGTTTCTTATCGGAATGTAAAAAATGTTTTAAAAGAATTAGAAGGATACCTGACAGTGCCAGAAGAGGCGGTAAAGAATGTTAAAGTATTCGATGTGGAAGATTTATTATCATTTTTGGAAAACAGTGTAGAAAAATATAACCCATGGAACTGTGAGTAAGAGCAGTTCCATGGGTTATGTTTTATTTATTATTATTCTTTTCAGCTTCCTGCATCTTCATAGCACGAACTTTCAAAGGAAGTCCAAATAATGTAATAAATCCATCTGCATCATGATGATCATACATATCACCAGTTGTGAAAGATGCTAAAGATTCATTGTATAAGCTGTATGGAGAAGTAGTTCCAGCTTTGATGATATTACCTTTGTAAAGTTTGAATTTAACTTCACCTGTTACATATTTCTGAGTAGATGTAACGAATGCCTGGATTGCTTCACGAAGTGGAGTGAACCATTTTCCTTCGTATACAACTTGAGCCATCTGGCTTCCAAGTTTCTTCTTAGCTTCCATTGTTTCACGGTCAAGGATCAATTCTTCTAACTGTTCGTGAGCTGCCATTAAGATTGTTCCACCTGGAGTTTCGTATACACCACGGGATTTCATTCCTACAACACGGTTTTCAACGATGTCGACGATACCGATACCATTTTCGCCACCAAGACGGTTTAATTCAGTGATGATCTCAGAAACTTTCATTTCTTTTCCATTTAATGTCTTAGGAACACCAGCTTCAAATGTCATAGTAACTTCTGTTTCTTTATCAGGAGCGTTCTGTGGAGTTACTCCTAAAACAAGCATGTTATCATAGTTTGGTGCTAAAGAAGGATCTTCTAATTCAAGACCTTCGTGGCTGATATGCCATAAGTTACGGTCACGGCTGTAGCTGTGGCTTGCATCAAATGGAAGATGGATTCCGTGTGCTTCACAGAATTCAATTTCATCTTCACGAGACTGCATTGTCCATACGTCTGTCATACGCCATGGAGCGATGATCTTGATGTCTGGAGCTAAAGCTTTGATACCAAGTTCAAAACGGATCTGGTCATTTCCTTTTCCTGTAGCACCGTGGCAGATAGCAACTGCGTTTTCTTTTCTTGCAATCTCAACTAATTTCTTAGCGATTGCTGGACGAGCCATAGATGTTCCAAGAAGATACTGATGTTCGTATACAGCACCTGCCTGTACGCATGGCATGATGTAGTTATCACAGAAATCATCAACGATATCTTCGATATATAATTTAGATGCTCCGGATAATTTTGCTCTTTCATCAAGTCCGTCTAATTCGTTACCCTGTCCACAGTTAACGCAGCAACAGATAACTTCATAGTCAAATGTTTCCTTAAGCCAAGGAATCAGAGCTGTAGTATCAAGACCTCCGGAATATGCTAAAACAACTTTTTCTTTCATGAAATAAATCCTCCTAAGTGTATATTGACGGGATGCTTTCTTATCTTTCTTATTATATAGAATGTAATATTTCGAAATCAAAATCCCGCATGTTCATATAAATATTTGCTTGTCTATTAATATACGTTATATTTGCATCTTTTGCAAGTTCTATTTTCGAAAATAATGAATATTTATAACATAAAAATGAATAAAATGAAAAACAATTGCATATTTATACAAAACTATTGCATATTTTAAAATTCGGTTGTATACTTATGAACAATGATTGAAAAAATAACCTACATTATAAAAGAGAAGGACAAGGAGATTAACATGATCAAAGCAGGAATCATTGGATCCACAGGTTACGCAGGACAGGAACTTGTAAGAATCCTTACACAACATAAAGATGCAGAAGTTGTATGGTATGGATCCAGAAGTTATATAGACCAGAAATATTATGAAGTATTTAGAAATATGTTTCAGATTGTGGATGACAAATGTTTAGACGATAACATGGATGAACTTGCATCCAAAGTAGATGTCATATTTACAGCAACACCACAGGGACTGTGCAGCTCATTAGTGTCAGAAGATATCTTATCAAAAGTTAAGATCATCGACTTAAGTGCAGATTTCCGTATCAAAGATGTCAATCGTTATGAAGAATGGTATGGAATCAAACACCAAAGTCCAGAATTTATCGATGAAGCAGTTTATGGACTTTGTGAGATTAACCGTGAAGATATCAAGAAAGCACGATTGATCGCTAATCCAGGATGCTATCCAACATGCTCTACATTATCTATCTACCCAATGGCGAAGGAAGGACTGATCGAGATGAACAGTGTGATCATCGATGCAAAATCAGGAACATCCGGAGCTGGACGTGGAGCAAAAGTCAACAACTTATATTGTGAAGTCAATGAAAACATCAAAGCATATGGAGTCGCAACACACAGACATACTCCAGAGATTGAAGATCAGTTAAGCTATGCATCTGGAGAAGAAGTGTTATTAAACTTTACACCACATTTAATTCCAATGAATCGTGGAATTTTGGTGACAGCTTATGCAACACTTAAGAAAGATGTAAGCTATGAAGAAGTCAAAGCAATCTATGATTCTTATTATAAAGATGAAAAATTCGTCAGAGTTTTAGATAAAGATGTCTGCCCAGAGACAAGATGGGTAGAAGGAAGTAACTATGTAGATGTCAACTTTAAGATTGATAAACGTACAAACCGCATCATCATGATGGGTGCTATGGATAACCTTGTAAAAGGTGCAGCTGGACAGGCAGTACAGAACATGAATCTTATGTTTGGATTAAAAGAAACTGAAGGATTAGAATTAGTACCAATGTTCCCATAGAACTTTGGTAAGGAAGGACTAGAATTATGAAGATCATCAATGCCGGAGTAACAGCTCCAAAAGGTTTCAAATGTGCAGGACTTCGTGCTGGAGTCAAACCAGGGAAGACAAACAAAGATATGGCAATGATCGTAAGTGAAGTGCCAGCAAAGATCGCAGGAACATTTACAAAGAACATCGTAAAAGCAGCTCCAGTTTTATGGGGAAAGAAGATTGTAGAGGAACAAGAAGCAGTCAGAGCCGTTGTAGTTAATACAGGAATTGCCAATGCATGTACTGGTGCACAGGGATATGAAAATGCTGTAACAGAAGCAAAAGAAGTTGCAGCCTTGTTAGATATCAAACCAGAAGAAGTTGTCGTAGGTTCCACAGGAGTTATTGGACAGCAGCTTCCAATGGATGTTATTAAAGAAGGAATCAAGAAATTAGTTCCTGAATTGAAAGCTGACAGACAGAGTGAAGAAGATGCCTCATGGGCAATCCTTACAACCGATACAAAACCAAAAGAAGCAGCGGTAGAAGTAGAAATTGCTGGAAAGACAGTTACAATTGCAGGTATGTGCAAAGGTTCTGGAATGATTCATCCAAACATGGGAACAATGCTTGGATTTATCACAACAGATGCAGCGATTGATAAAGCTTTATTATTAGAACTTCAGAGAGAACTGATCGAAGATACATTCAATATGGTATCTGTTGATGGAGATACATCTACAAATGACACTGTTTTCGTTTTAGCAAATGGAATGGCAGAGAATAAAGAAATCACAGAAAAAGATGCTGATTATGAAGCATTCAAAGAAGGTTTATTATATGTGAACCAGTCTCTTGCAAAACAGATCGCAGGGGATGGAGAAGGATGTACACGTTTATTTGAAGTTCATGTAGCAGGTGCAGATTCTAAAGAAAATGCGAAAATCTTAAGTAAATCTGTTGTGACGTCAAGTCTTACAAAAGCAGCAATTTATGGAAAAGATGCGAACTGGGGAAGAATTCTTTGCGCACTTGGATATGCGGGAGTTGATTTTGATCCAGTGAAGGTTGACATCAGCTTAAAGAGTGCGGATGGTGTGATTGAAATCGTAAAGGATGGAATTGCAACAGATTATTCTGAAGATGAGGCAACAAAAGTATTATCCGCAGATGCAGTGACAGCAGATATCAACGTACATAATGGAGATTTTGAGGCAACTGCATGGGGATGTGACCTGACTCATGATTATGTAACGATCAACGCGGATTACAGATCATAAAATAAAATACAGAAAAGCAAGACAGTTACGAAAGGAAAAATGAATGGAACAGATGGAAAATGAAATCGAAGAATTAATCGAACAGTCAAAACAAAAAGCAAAGGTATTAACAGAAGCATTACCATATATCCGTCGTTTTAATAACAGTTATGTTGTTGTTAAATATGGTGGAAGTGCCATGAAAGATAAGAATCTTCAAAAGAGTGTTATCCGAGATGTTGCTTTATTAAAATTAGTAGGTATGAAACCGATCATCGTACATGGTGGGGGAAAAGAAATCAGCAAGTGGGTTCGTATGTCAGGAAAAGAACCTGAATTTTATCATGGACTTCGTGTCACAGATAAAGAGACAATGGAAGTTGCTGAGATGGTATTATTTAAAGTTAATCAGGAACTGGTTGCCATGATGGCAGAAGTTGGAGTGAAAGCAGTAGGTCTTTCTGGAAAAGATGCAGAAATGATCCGCGTTAAGAAAAAAGAGATGCCAGGAAAAGATCTTGGATATGTTGGTGAAGTAACGAGCGTTGATACAACACTTCTTGAAGCACTGATCGAAGATGATTTTGTACCAGTTATTTCTCCAATCGGATTAGGAGATAATTACGAAGCATATAACATTAATGCTGACGATACAGCATGTGCAGTTGCAGAAGCATTAAATGCAGAGAAACTTGTATTTTTAACAGATATCGAAGGTGTTTTTGTAGATCCTGAGGATAAATCAACACTGATTTCTGAGATGGATTTAAAACAGGCAAAAGAATTTATTGACAACGGAGTTGTTGGTGGAGGAATGCTTCCAAAACTTAAAAACTGTATTGAAGCGATCGAAGGTGGAGTTTCCAGAGTTCATATCTTAGATGGACGTTTGACAAACTGTTTGTTACTGGAGTTCTTTACAGAAAAAGGTATCGGAACAGCTATCTTAAAAGAACCATTATTTGATAAACCATTATTCAGTGAAGATGAGGAAGGATGTTAAGATGAAAACTCAGCAGGAATATATCGACCAGGGAGAACAGTATATCTTAAAGACATACAATCGTTTTCCAGTTGTATT
This sequence comes from Anaerostipes amylophilus, assembly GCF_025567365.1. NCBI lineage: Bacteria > Bacillati > Bacillota > Clostridia > Lachnospirales > Lachnospiraceae > Anaerostipes > Anaerostipes amylophilus. Next base: position 161,024 of record NZ_JAOQJG010000003.1, read on the forward strand.
AGAAAAAGGGGAAGGCGTTTATTTATACGATGCTGACCATAAAAAATATTTAGACTTTGGTGCAGGAATTGCCGTATTTGCATTAGGATATGGAAATGAAGCCTACAATCAGGCATTAAAAGATCAGATTGACAAGCTGATCCATACATCAAATTTATATTACAACATTCCAGCAGTAGAAGCTGCAAAGAAGATTGTTGATGCTTCAGGACTTAAAAAAGTATTCTTTACAAATAGTGGAACAGAAGCGATCGAAGGTGCATTAAAAGTTGCAAGAAAGTATGCATATAACAAAGATGATTCCAAAGATTATGAATTTATCGCTATGAATCATTCTTTCCACGGAAGAAGCCAGGGAGCTTTATCTGTTACGGGTAACAGCCATTATCAGGATGGATTCGTGCCAAAAGAATTCCGTGCCGTATTTGCAGAATTTAATAACTTAGAAGATGTTGTATCAAAGATTACAGACAAGACTTGCGGAATCATCTGTGAGGTTGTTCAGGGTGAAGGTGGTATTTTCCCTGCAGATAAGGAATTCTTAGAGGGACTTCGTAAAGTTTGTGATGAAAAAGATATTTTACTGATCTTTGATGAGATCCAGTGTGGAATGGGACGTTGTGGATCCTTATTTGCACATGATCTTTATGGAGTGAAACCAGATGTTTTAACACTTGCAAAGGCACTTGGATGTGGTGTTCCAGTTGGAGCATTTGTTGTAGGAGAAAAGGCTGATGGGGCTTTAGTTCCAGGAGATCATGGAACAACTTATGGAGGAAATCCATTTGCAACAGCAGCGATCAATGCCGTATTTGATCAGTTTGAGAAATTACAGATTCCAGAACATGCAAAAGAAGTGGGAGCATATCTGTGGGATAAATTAGAAGAATTAAAAGATAAATACAGCTTTATTACAGGACATCGAGGAATTGCCTTGATGCAAGGTCTTGAATTTGATGCAGATCATCCAGTTGGAGATATTGTTAAGAAAGCATTAGAGAAAGGACTGATCTTAATTTCAGCAGGAAATAATGTCATTCGTTTCGTGCCACCACTTGTCATTGAAAAAGAACATGTTGATGAGATGCTTTCTATTTTAGAAGATTGTATTGCATAAGATGTATAAAATGAACCTCTGTGGAAAGACTATTTATAAAAAGATAGTTTTTCATGGAGGTTTTTTTATATGTTAGGGTTGATCATTGCGTTAGTTTCGGGTGCACTTATGAGCATTCAGGGAGTGTTTAATACAGAAGTAACAAAACAAAGCAGTACCTGGACAACGAGTACGTTTGTTCAGGCAACAGGATTTCTGGCATGCTTGATCATATGGTTTGTGACAGAAAAAGATCAAAGCTTTACAATGCTTCTAAAAGTAAGTCCTAAATACCTTTTGCTTGGAGGGATGATTGGAGCAGCGATCACATTTACGGTAATTAAAAGTATCGAAAGTCTGGGTCCTGCACAGTCTGCTATGCTGATCGTTGCATCGCAAAGTGTTATTTCTTATCTGATCGAGGTATTTGGATTGTTTGGAGTGGAAAAAACAGGTTTTGCATGGATAAAACTTTTAGGAGTTGTTTTGTTTGTTGCAGGTTTGTTAATATTTAAATGGAAATGATAAATATCTCTTGTAAAGTATTATAATTTTCGCTAAAATAGAAAATAGATTTACATGTTCCAGGCTCTTTGCATAAGACCGGGAGGTTTATGTTGTTTAGAAGAGTCCAAATAATAAACATTTTGCTGGTGGTGATATTTATATTTAGTGGATGTACACGCAGAAGTGATGTAATGATAGCATCAAGGCAGGAGAAGACGACAACGGCCAGGAAATCCTCATCCAAAGATTCTATTTACGTCTATATCTGTGGAGAAGTAAAGCATCCAGGTGTATATAAATTTTCAAAGGACGACCGGATCGTAGCAGCGATCAAGGCATCTGGAGGACTGACATCCAAGGCATCAGCAGAGAGTATTAACCAGGCAGAGAAGATGAAAGATGGGCAGCAGATTACAATCCCATCGAAGAAACAAGTAACAAAGAAGGAAACAACCGATGTGAACGCCACACAATCTTCCTCTGGAAAGATTAATATCAATACTGCAAGTGTCGAGGAATTAAAGACACTTTCTGGAATTGGAGAATCGAAGGCGAATGATATTATTTCTTATCGAGAGGAACATGGCTCTTTTACAAGCCCTGAAGATATCATGAAGATTCAAGGAATCAAAGAGGGAATCTATAATAAGATCAAAGACAAGATAACAATATAATTTATAGAGGTGGAAAAATGAGGAAGGTCTTAGTTGTTGATGATGAAAAACTAATCGTGAAAGGCATTAAATTCAGTTTAGAACAAGACGAGATGCAGGTTGACTGTGCTTACGATGGCGAAGAAGCATTAGAGAAAGCAAAGGAGAATAAGTACGATATCATTCTTCTTGATGTGATGCTTCCTGGTCTGACTGGATTTGAAGTGTGTCAGGCAATTCGTGAATTTTCTAATGTTCCGATCATTATGCTGACGGCTAAGGGAGAAGACATGGATAAGATTCTAGGACTAGAATATGGTGCAGATGATTATATTACCAAGCCGTTTAATATTCTGGAAGTAAAGGCAAGGATCAAGGCTATTTTACGAAGAAGCGCACATCACGATGTGAAAGAAGAGGAATCTGCAAAAGTTGTAGAATCCAGAGGATTAAAGATCGACTGTGAAAGCCGCAGAGTACATATTCACGGCAAAGAAGTGAATCTGACAGCCAAGGAGTTTGATCTGCTTGAACTTTTGGTATTTCATCCTAATAAAGTATATAGCAGAGAGGATCTGTTGAATACCGTATGGGGATACGATTATCCAGGAGATGCGAGAACTGTTGATGTTCATATTCGAAGACTGAGAGAGAAGATCGAAGTGAATCCCGGAGTACCGGACTATGTACATACAAAGTGGGGGGTAGGTTACTATTTTCAAGCGTAAGAGAGATCGATTTGCCTTCTTACATAGTATGCAGTTCTTTATCTTTCTATCAATCTTTTTGCTGACGACATTGATATCTGTTTTTTTTAGTAAGTTTTTGAATGATGGATATCGAGAGAAAATATATGATCAGAAAGTTGATAGTGTAGCTAGTCAGTGTGCATGGCTTGGAGATCAGGTAGTTGGAGTTGATTTTCGTTTAGACGATGGCTCCAACTCTCTTTCTACCCAGACAGATAAATTAGCAGCGAGTATGAATGGTCGGATCATCGTAATCAAAAGTAATTATAAGATCATAAAAGATACACATACAGATTTTCAGTCAAGATTCTTCCTGAATCAGAATATTCTTGATATCATGGAGGGAAACAAAGAAAGAATTGTTACAGAGAATGGAAAATATATTGAAGTTTTGGTTCCAATCACATACAAGACAGGAAATAAAACACAGATTCTTGGTGCAGTAATAGCGACTGTTCCATCAGAAGATATGATGGGTGCAGTCATCGAGATGGAACACAGAAGGAATATGCTTTTGGTTGCTTTCATTATATGCGGATTGTGTGCGGCGATGGCAATCAGTTATTTACTGACAAGAGATTTAAAGAAGATTCAGAAAGACGTTGATTTTATTGCATCTGGGCATGAGGATGAGTCGATTGAAGAGACAGGATTTTTGGAAATGCGTATGATTGTACAGCGCTTTAACGAGATTCTTGGAAGAATGCAGACATTAGAAGAATCCAGACAGGAATTTGTATCGAATGTGTCTCATGAATTAAAAACACCAATGACATCAATGAAAGTTCTTGCAGATTCTCTGATTCAGCAGGGAGATCAGGTTCCAGCAGAACTATACCGTGAATTTATGCAGGATATTGTCGCGGAGATCGATCGAGAGAATGTTATTATTTCTGACCTGTTATCCTTGGTAAAACTAGATAAGAAAGCAGCACAGCTTCAGATCACTACAGTCAGCATTAATGAATTGTTAGAGATTGTTATGAAGAGATTAAAGCCGCTGGCACTTCAACGTAATATTGAATTGATCTTTGAAAGTTTTCGTCCGGTTACTGCGGAGATTGATGAAGTGAAATTATCACTTGGACTCACAAATCTGATCGAGAATGGTATTAAATACAACAAAGATGACGGATGGATCCGTGTTACATTGAATGCTGATCATAAGTATTTCTATGTGAAAGTAGCGGATTCAGGTGTAGGTATTCCAGAGGACTGTCAGGATCAGGTATTTGATCGCTTCTATCGAGTGGATAAAGCAAGATCAAGAGATACTGGAGGTACCGGACTTGGACTTGCGATCACGAAAAGCGTTGTATCTCTTCATAATGGAGAGATTAAGCTGTACAGTAAAGTTGGTGAAGGAACAACATTTACCTTAAGAATTCCGTTAAAATATAAAGGCTAGGAGGAGAAGATGAAGAAAAAATCTGTTATGATGATGTTCTGTCTGATTCTTGTTCTGGCACTTACAGGATGCCGGTCAAAGAAAGAAACGAATGACCAGAGCAATCAAAAAGGAACGGCGATTTATTACACAAACAATGATGTGACAAAACTCATATTAAAAAGAAAAAATATCAGATTAAAAGGCAGTCAGATTCAGAAAGTTCAGACGTTATTAGGAGAACTTCAGAAGACGCCAAAGAGTCAGAACATACGGTCTGTTATACCAAAGAGAATTGTGATCAACAGTTTTGAGGTGAACAGCAATATTGTTCAGGTTGATTTTTCAATGGGATATAAACGGATTGCAGAGAACAAAGATTTAATCTGTCGTGCGGGGATTGTTTATACATTAACTCAATTGAAAGGAATTAACTATGTATCATTTTCGATTTCAGGAGAACCTATGCTTGATACAGATGGAACAGCATTAGGAGCACTTGGAAGAGACAGTTTTGTGTTTGATGAATTGCCAATGAAATGATTTATGAAAAAAAGACCTATGGTTCTTATATTTACCGGAGTATTATCCGGAATGGCCGTTGTATGGAATATTTTATCCATGGCAACGGCTTTTTATTTACTTGCAGGACTCTGCATTATGGTGTGTATGCTTTGCTTTGATAAGGGATATGGATGGATCATCGCAGGAATGATCTTAGGAATTATATTTGCTGCATCTGCTAAAATCTCGATGAATCTTGATTTTTCACAAGTCAGATATAATGAAACACAGGATATCATAGGAAAGGTAGTTGAAGTATCGCAAACAAAAACCGGAAAGCAGGCATTGCTTCTTAAAAATGATATGCTGGAAGGAAAAATTTTATTATATACATCAAATGACGAAGAAATAAGTTCAGGCGATGTCGTATCTTTTAGGGGCAGCCTTAAAGTCTTTGATGGAGCAACCAATCCAGGACAGTTTTCCAACAGGCATTATTATTTTAGCAGAGGTATTTATTATCATGCATATTCAAAAGACATACTTATTAAAAAATCTACAGAGTTATGCTTAGATCAAATGATCGCAAGATGCAGAAAATATTTAAAACAACAACTTAGTATGCAGTATGATGAAGGAATTTCAAATTTCCTGAATGCAATGATGCTTGGAGATAAAACAAAGCTTAATGATACTGTAAAAGATGATTTTAAAGAAAGCGGTCTGATTCATTTAATGGCAGTATCTGGACTTCATATTTCGCTGGCAGGAAGAAGCATTTATCGGCTGTTTCGCAGACTTTGTGGCAGCTTTATGATCAGTTCAGTTATTGGAACGATGTCAGCGGTATTTTATTGTGCTTTAACGGGATTTTCAGTATCTTCTTTAAGAGCATTGATCATGCTTTTGATCTATTTTTTATCGCAGATTTTAGGAGAACATTACGATTTATTATCATCGGCTTCTTTTGCTGGTGTGATATTGCTTCTTATACGTCCATACAGGATTTATGATACAGCGTTCCTTTACTCATTTACAGCGGTTTTTGTGATCGGATGTTATCAGAGGATCAAGCCAAGGCTTAAGGGCAAGTTTCAAAAAATAAGAGAATCTTTATTGTTTTGTACAGCGATTCAGATTGGAATGTTTCCAATAATAATTTATTTTCAATATGAAGCACCGCTTCTTTCGTTTTTGGCAAATGTGATAGCTGTACCATTGGCATCGACGGCATTTACGGTGGCGTTTGTTTTGATCTTTCTTCCACATACAATTTTTCACGATATCATTTCGTGGATGATATATGTGATCTTATGGCTTTCCAAACGATCATATGGAATGCTTACAATCGGGCATGTACCATTTTTCTGGGTGATTTTGTTTTATAGTCTGCTTTTGTTGTGTACTTCTAAAAGAAATAAACTTCAATTTAAGATCAGGATTGGTCTTGTTTATACAGGAATTGTGCTTCTTATATTTATACCAAAGTTTCGAAAGAAGACGATCACTTTTCTTGATGTTGGACAGGGAGACTGTTTTATTGCTGATACCAATGCAGGACTGATAATATCAGATGGAGGAAGCAGTAGTGAAGATCAAGTTGGAAAATATAGGATTCTCCCATATATAAAATATCTTGGATATCAAAGGGTCAAAATTGCAGTTATCAGCCATATGGATGTGGATCATTATTCTGGAATTCTTGAACTTCTTAAGATGGGAAGGATTGAATATCTTGGACTTCCTGAAATACAAAAGGATGCAGCAATGGAAAAGATCATAGAAGCGGCAAGACAAAATAATACTAAAGTTTTTTATTTATCGAGAGGAAGAACAATTAAGACGAAAGATGATTATCTTAAAGTTCTCCATCCGGTAAAGAACAGTAAGATGGAAAAGAATGCGGCTTCAATTGTCATGCAAGGGAATGTGCTTGGATACAAATTACTTCTTACAGGGGATGTAGAAAAAGAAGGAGAAGAACAGCTTCTGGGAGAAGGACTTAGCCACGCAGAAATATTAAAAGTAGCACATCATGGTTCTAAGAATTCTACGAGCAGCGAATTTTTGCAAAAGGTATTGCCGGAACAAACGATCATATCCTGTGGACAAAATAACAGATATGGACATCCGCATAAGGAAACAATTCACAGGTTAAAAAGCTGCCATACGAAGATCAAAAGAACAGACACAAATGGAGCTGTCATTTTTCGAGAGAAAAGAGATGGTTGAAAATCAGTTAAAAACAAGGTATACTATCAAAAGCCAGAGAAAGAGATGCAAAAATATGAAGAAAATATTAGAAGATATCAAGACAAATACATATGAACGATTTTATCTGTTTTACGGAGAAGAAAAATATATGATCTCCCAGATGAAGAATCAGTTAAAGAAGGCTTTAGTTTCAGAAGATGATACGATGAATTATTCTTATTTTGAAGGGAAAAAGGCTGATTCAGTGGAGATTGCAGAGCTTGCAAAGACACTGCCATTTTTTAGTGATCATAGATTCATTATCTTGGACGAGACAGGCCTTGGAAAGAAGAGTGATGATTCTTTTATTGAGGCATTAAAAGAAGCTTCTGATACAAGTGTACTTCTTTTTATTGAAGACAGTGTTGATAAACGTTCAAAGATTTATAAGTTCCTTTCGAAGGAAGGACATGTAGTCTGTTTTGAATCAGCAGGAGATAAAGAATTATCCAGATGGTTGATGTCATTACTTAAGAAAGAAGGAAAACAGATGTCATCTTCGACAATGCGAAGTTTCTTATACCGTTGTGGATCTGATATGTATACATTAAAAAATGAACTGGAAAAGCTGATTTCCTATGTTGGAGAAAGAAAAGAGATTACGATTCATGATTTAGAACAATTGACATCGTCTCAGACGACAAATCAGATTTTTGTAATGCTTGAAGCAATTGCAAGAAAACAAAGAGAAAAAGTACTTACATTATATTACGATCTGATCGAATTGAGAGAGTCTCCATTTGGGATTCTTGCGTTGTTGGTAAGACAGTGTAATCAGCTGCTTCAAGTAAAGGATTTAGACAGATTAGGAAAGAATAATGGAATGATCGCCAAGCAGATGAAAGTACCAGTGTTTGTGGCAGGAAAATTAAAAGATCAGGCTAAGCTGTTTTCGATGGAAACACTGTGTAATATGCTCGAGTTATGTGCGAAGACAGATGAGGCGATTAAAACAGGAAAGATCAGCGACAGGGTTGGAGTGGAACTGTTACTGATTGAGTTCAGCCAGAAATAAAATAAAGGAATTAAAAATGGGATAGCCAGATAATAAGAGTGGCTATCCTGTTTATTTTCTAAAAATGTAAACGAAAAAGAAGCCTGACGGTGGCTTCTTTTTTGCGGGTTAATTATATTTATATTCGATTCTTAATATTTAAAATTAAGCGATAGCGTTAACAGCTTTAGATAAACGAGAGATCTTTCTTGAAGCTGTATTCTTGTGGAAGATTCCTTTAGAAGTAGCTTTGTTGATCTCAGAAATGCAAGCTGTTAAAGCTTCAGAAGCTGCTGCTTTATCGTTAGCTGCGATAGCTGCCTCTACTTTTTTGATATATGTTTTAACTTTAGTTTTGATTGCTTTATTTCTTTCTGTTTTTGTGTTGATAACTTTGATTCTTTTTTTTGCTGATTTAATATTTGCCAAAGTGGGCACCTCCAATATAATAACTTAAATTTCTTACTTTTCTTGAATCTTGTCTATAGCGAGACACGGTTAGCTATACACAAAACATACTGTTATATCTTATAGAAAATGTCCTCATTTGTCAATAACTTTGGCAAAAAAATGTAATATTTTTTTAAAAATAATCACATACTACACAAAAAAGGAGGAAACATTGATGCAAAATCGTACAGATCTGGCGTTAGAATTGAAGGAAGAAAAAAATATTGGATCTGCGGAGTCTGGAATTATTGTAAAAACAAGGATAGATACAGCAAATCATATCAAAGAAACAAAGATCATAATCAAAAATAAAAAAGGAGAAATTTCTCTTGGAAAACCAAAAGGGAGTTATATTACGATCGAAGCAAAAAATCTGTCTTCAAATGATGGGAGTTTTCATAAAGAAATGAGTGAAGCATTATTTTTAAATCTAAAGGAGATGCTTGGAAAGAGAAAAAAGATACTGATCGCAGGCCTTGGAAATGCTAATGTAACAGCAGATTCATTAGGACCTAAAGTTGTAAATAATCTTTGCATTACAAGGCATTTAGAAAGAGAAGGAATTGGAGAATATCAGTATGAGTTAAGTGCGATCGCGCCGGGAGTTATGGCACAGACAGGAATTGAGACAAGTGAGATTTTGGAATCGCTGGCAGCAAAGATCAGACCAGATGTTTTGATCGCAATTGATGCACTGGCGGCAAGAAGTTCCAGTAGATTAAATAAAACGATTCAGATCAGTGATACTGGGATTTCACCTGGTTCAGGGGTTGGGAACCATAGAAGTGAGATTACGGAACATACGATCGGTGTTCCGGTATTTGCCATTGGAGTGCCAACGGTAATTTCTGTACCAGCGATCATTCATGATCTTTTTGGTAGGAGATCATTGGAAAAAGAATATGAAAATATGGATGAAGAATTTATTTCCATGCATGTAACACCAAAGAATATTGATGAATCAATGAAAAGGATCAGCTATACCATATCAGAAGGCATTAATCATTTATTGCATAATTAAAGAACCCATGAATACAATGAAAGTATGGAGAAAAGAAAGAGATGGATCATACAGACAGGGATTTTTATATTTTTTATAATTTTTAGTAAACAGGTGTCAGGCACAATGATAGCAGAGATGATCGATGGGTATTATCGGAAAGTGATTACTGAATTTTGTCCAGCATTGTCAAAGAAAGAAGAAACATTTTCAGGGATGATCTTGTCTGATATGATCCGTATATATTATCGTGATACTGTACCATTTTTACAATATCGGACAGACTATAAAGATAAAGATGAGCAAGATCTTGTACAGGAGGATTATTACCATTTTCAGGATGATGAGACAACAGATGAAGCTGCTCAGGAGGTAAAAAAGGAAGCAAAAAGATTTCATGCAAAAAAATGGGAAAATCCCAAATATTTAAGAAAATATATTTATCAGATCGACAGTACAACAATGGCATTGAATAGTGAACTGAATGGAAAAGTTTTACTCAACATGGATCTTAAATTAAAAAAGACAAAAAAACCGCAGATCTTGCTCTATCATACGCATGGGAGTGAGACATACAGAGGAAGTAAAAGAGGAAAAAAATCAGATACAGTGATCGGTGTAGGGGATATGCTGGTTAAGAAATTAAGAGAGAAAAATATTTCTGTTATACATGACCGTAATATTTATGATAAAAAAAACGGGAAAGAAGAACGATCAAAAGCCTATAATTATGCAGCAAATGCAATAGAGAATCATTTAAAGAAATATCCATCTATAAAAGTGGTGATCGATTTGCACCGTGATGGTATCAGTGAAAAAACAAAACTTGTTACAATGCAAAAGGGCAGACGGATGGCACAGATCATGTTTTTTAATGGTATGAGCCGTACCATATCCAATGGAAATATTAGATATCTGAAAAATCCTAATAAACAGATGAATTTAGCGTTCAGTCTGCAGCTTCAGGCACAGGCAGCAAAAAAATATCCTGGTTTTACAAGAAAAATTTATATGAAAGGATATCGTTATAATCTGCATTACAGAGGAAGAAGCCTTTTGGTTGAAGTTGGAGCTCAGAACAATACATTGTCAGAAGCGAAAGCATCCATGAGTTTACTTGCTGAATTATTAAGTGATGTGTTATACTAAAATGGAGTATGTAAAAAGTTATATGTACTTGAAATATAATTAGGAGGAACTTATGGCAATAGATCAGAGTAAAATACGAAATTTTTGCATTATCGCACATATAGATCATGGAAAATCAACATTAGCAGACAGAATCATCCAGATGACAGGGACATTAACTGACAGGGAGATGCAGGAACAGGTTCTTGACAATATGGATCTTGAGAGAGAACGTGGAATTACGATCAAATCTCAGGCAGTGCGAATTGTATATAAAGCAGATGATGGAGAAGAATATATCTTTAATCTTATCGACACTCCAGGACATGTCGATTTTAATTACGAAGTTTCAAGAAGTCTTGCAGCCTGTGAAGGAGCAATCCTTGTTGTCGATGCGGCACAGGGAATCGAAGCTCAGACATTAGCAAACGTATATCTTGCGATCGACCATGATCTGGAAGTTATGCCGGTGATCAATAAGATCGACCTTCCAAGTGCAGATCCGGAACGTGTGAAAGCAGAGATTGAAGATGTGATCGGGATTGATGCAGAAGATGCACCACAGATTTCAGCAAAGAGCGGATTAAATGTAGAGCAGGTATTGAAACAGATCGTAGAGAAGATTCCAGCACCACAGGGAGATAAGAATGCACCTCTTCAGGGTCTGATCTTCGATAGTATGTATGATGCATACAAAGGAGTTATTATCTTTACAAGAATTAAAGAAGGTACGATCAAAGTTGGAACAAAGATGAAGATGATGGCAACCGGAGAAAGTGCAGAAGTTGTGGAAGTTGGAACATTTGGGGCTGGAAGATTTAATCCATGTGATGAATTAACTGCTGGAATGGTTGGATATGTCACAGCCAGTCTTAAGAATGTGCAGGGAACAAGAGTCGGTGATACGATCACAGATGCGGATAATCCATGTGCAGAGCCACTTCCTGGATATAAAAAGGTTAATCCGATGGTATATTGTGGATTATATCCAACAGATGGGGCAAAATATCCAGATTTAAGGGATGCATTAGAAAAACTTCAGTTAAATGATGCAGCACTTCAGTTTGAAGCAGAGACATCGGTTGCGTTAGGATTTGGATTCCGTTGTGGATTCCTTGGATTATTACATTTAGAGATCATTCAGGAACGTTTAGAGAGAGAATATAATCTGGATCTTGTAACAACAGCACCAGGGGTTATTTATCGTGTATATAAGACAGATGGAACAATGATCGAATTGACAAATCCATCAAATCTTCCTGATCCATCAGAGATCGATCATATGGAAGAACCAATCGTTACAGCAGAGATCATGGTAACATCAGAATTTGTCGGAGCGATCATGGGCTTATGTCAGGAAAGGCGTGGAGTTTATCTTGGAATGGAATATATGGAAGAGACAAGAGCATTGCTTCGTTATGAACTTCCACTAAATGAGATCATTTACGATTTCTTTGATGCATTAAAATCACGTTCCAGAGGATATGCATCCTTAGATTACGAGATGAAAGGATATCAGACATCAAAACTTGTGAAATTAGATATCCTGATCAATAAAGAAGAAGTTGATGCACTTTCATTTATTGTACATGAAGATACAGCATATGAACGTGGACGCAAGATGTGTTCTAAATTAAAAGAAGAGATTCCAAGACATATGTTTGAAATTCCAATTCAGGCAGCAATCGGAAGTAAAGTCATTGCAAGAGAGACTGTCAAAGCGATGAGAAAAGACGTTCTGGCAAAATGTTATGGTGGAGATATCTCTCGTAAGAGAAAACTGTTAGAGAAACAGAAGAAAGGAAAGAAACGAATGCGTCAGGTAGGAAATGTTGAAATTCCACAGGAAGCATTCATGAGTGTTCTGAAATTAGATGAAGACTAAAAAGATCGAACTTTACATTCATATACCATTTTGCAAAAGCAAATGTCGATACTGTGACTTTTGTTCGTTTCAGGCAGAGAATGCAGTGATCGATGATTATATAACAAAATTAAAAGAAGAATTGATTTTCTGGGGAAAGAAACTTACAAAAGAGGAAGTAGTGACTGTTTTTATCGGAGGTGGTACGCCATCTTATCTGAAAGAACAGTATATCAAAGAAATTTGTAATGTTATCTTTCAGTATTTTAAGGTCAGTGAGAATGCAGAGATCACGATTGAGGCGAATCCCGGAACGGTAGATTTAAAGAAACTTTGTACATACAGAGAAAGCGGGATCAACAGGATCAGTTTTGGATTACAGTCAACGATTCAGGAAGAACTTCAATATCTTGGAAGAATTCATACCTATGAACAGTTTTTACAATGTTACAATTGGGCGAGAGAAGCTGGATTTTGTAATATCAGTGTCGATCTTATGAGTGCAATTCCAAAGCAAACAATTCATTCCTATGAGAAAAACTTAAGAACGATCGCAGAACTTTCACCGGAACATATCTCAGCTTACAGTTTGATCATAGAAGAGGGAACCCCTTTTTATGAAGATGAGAATTTAGAAGATCTTCTGCCGTCGGAAGAAGATGAGGTGCGGATGTATCAGATGACAGCACAGATTCTCAAGGAATATGGATATGAACAGTATGAGATTTCAAATTATGCAAAAAAAGATTTTGAAAGTCGACATAATTTAGGTTACTGGTCACATATTCCATATCTTGGTGTTGGATTGAATGCATCGTCTTATATGGATGAGAGACGCTTTGAGAATCCATCGGATATGAAACAGTATCTAAAGATAACATCATTTGATGAGCTATACAGCCAGACTCGTCCGTTATCCGTTCATGAGCAGATGGAAGAGTTTATGTTTCTTGGGTTAAGGAAGACGAAAGGAATTTCAAAAAATAAATTCGAAGAGCGTTTCGGCTGTTCTGTGGATTCTGTTTATGAGAAACCTCTAAAAGAATCCATAGAACAAGGCTTTATCAAAGAACAAGGAGATCGAATCTTGCTGACACAAGAAGGGATTCTTGTCAGTAATCAAGTTTTATGTGAATTTTTGTTTGATGAAGAATCAAGTTAAAATTTTATAAATCCATTAATTTTTTTAAATTAATCCTCCCCCAGCCCTGATGGTGCCTGGGGGTTTTTAATTTGTCACAGTTTTTACGAAGCTTCATTTTTACATCTTTATTTGTATAAAAAGGATACTTTTCGAGTAATAGAGCAAGTGAACCAGAAACAACCGGGGTTGCCATGGAAGTACCACTTTTTAAAGTATAACGGTGATTTGGAGCACAGGAAAAAATATTAGTTCCAGGAGCAACAACGTCTGGTTTCATAACACATGAGGAGGTTGGACCACGACCAGAATATTGAACTTTAAATCCGCGTCTGCCGATCATTGGGGAGGTATCATCACTTGATCCAATGGTAATGATCTTTGGACTGTTTCCAGGAATGGAGATACTGTGAGATTTTGGTCCGTGATTTCCACCAGCAATACATACGATCAGGCCGTCATCCCATAATGTGTTAACATGTGTTAATAATTCTATGGAAGCAGGGCTTTCTTCTGAAGCAGAACTTCCAATTGAAATATTGACAATGCGGATGTTATAAGAGTTGTGATGTTTATGAATCCAGTCCAGTCCTTTTAAAAATGCACTTTGAACCCCATTTCCTGATGCATCTAATACTTTTAATGCTATAATATGAGATTTTGGAGCGATGCCAAGATAGTCAGAATCAAAGACCGCAGAAGAAGCAGCAATTCCTGTAATATGAGTTCCGTGTCCGTTATCATCATAACTAAAAGATCGATATTGTACGAAATCTATGAATTCAGCGATACGGCTGGAATATGGAGCAAAATCTTTATGAGGGAAAAGTCCGGTATCAAGATAAGCAATGCCAATGCCTTCTCCTAAAAAACCATGCTGGTGTGCAAGATCAGCATGAATCTGTTTTGAAACAGAAGCTATCATCATTAAAATCCTTTCTGTCTTTATTGTTAGAATACGCAGAACACGTACATATGGAAACAAAAAAGACCCGCAAAAACGAGTCTTTTGAGTGTATAGTTTAAAATATAAAAAATTAGTTAAAACCAATAAATTTGCGGGCTGCTTTATACATACCGATCGTGGCTTTTCTTCCAACATATCCAGGAAGATTGACAGCACAGCTTGTGATATTGTGACGAATCTTGCGATATAATTTTTTATCTTTTCCGTATAAGTATTTCCATAATTCTTTTCTCATCTTTAAATGCTCTTTTGTTCCAGATTTTACTGCGATCACGGAAGAAATACACATGATGATAGAAAGATAATGTTTCATATAGCGTTCTAATGGTTTGCTTACAAGATTAAACTGTGCCATATAATCGATCATGATGTAAGTAACTTTAAACTGTTGATCGATACGTTTGATCATGTTTGCTTCATTGACAGACTGGTCATCACGTCCGATAAAATAGCGGTAGAAGTTTACATCAAGATAATACATCGTTTTTACATATGGCAGTGGTTTAAATACATAAATGTTATCAACGTAAAATGTATGTTCTGGAAGCTCTAACTGGCATTCACGAAGCAGGGCTGTACGATAGATGACAGAATGCATTAGAATATACTGGCTGACAGGGAAACGTCCGACATCATCCCAGCAAAAGATCTTGTCTTTTGGAATTGCGTGACGATAGTGGATCACTGTTTTTTTCTTAGCACCCTGTTTTTCATACACATAATTGGAAAGCAGCATATCAAGAACTGTTCCTTGTTTGTAAAAAGTAGAGAGTGTATCAAGAATTTCGCCATAAGCATATTCATTTACCCAGTCATCGCTGTCGACAACTTTTAAATAAATTCCTTTTGCATTTTTGATTCCTGTATTAACGGCACCACCATGTCCTTTATTTTCCTGATGGATAGCACGGCAGATATCAGGATATTTTTTTTCATATTCATCGGCGATGGCAGCTGTATTGTCAGAAGAACCATCATTGACGATAAGAATTTCAACTTGGTCTCCTCCTGGTAATAATGTATCAATACAGTGTCTCATATATTCCTGAGAGTTGTAACAAGGTACAACAAAGGATATTAATTTCATAAAAACCTCCTGTTTAAAATACGATTAACATTCTTATTATATATGTTTTTTGATCAATTAGCAAAGAGTTTCCCACTCTTCATAAAGTTCTTCCAAAGAAGAAGTGATCTCTGCCTGTTTGTTGCTAAGTTCCATTAGTTTTGCAGGATCAGAAGCATTTTCAGGTAAAGACATGGCTTCGGAAAGTTCTTCTTGCTTTGTTTCAAGGTCGGTGATCATATCTTCGACTTTTTTCAGTCTGTTCTCACGTTTCCTTTGCTTTGCCTGTTCTTCTTTTTGTTGTTTCCAGTCAAGTTTTGCTTCCGTATCAACAGAAACAGCGGAAGTAGAAGCAGCATTTAGAGCAGCCTTTTCTTTCTCTTTCTGTGCGATATAATCTTGATAATTACCAGGATATGAAGTTAATCCGTGGTCAGAAATTTCCAGAATTCTTGTTGCTGTTTTGTTGATAAAATAACGATCATGTGAAACGTACAGAATCGTTCCAGTGTAAGCGTTCATTGCTGATTCAAGGATTTCTTTTGACTGAATATCCAAATGGTTCGTCGGCTCATCAAGAATCAGAAAGTTTGCATGAGAAAGCATTAATTTTGCAAGGGAAACTCGACCTTTTTCGCCACCACTTAAAGAGGAGATCGGACGGAATACATCTTCTCCATAAAATAAAAATGCTGCAAGTGTATTACGGATCTTTGTATTGTTCAGGTCAGGATAGGCATCAGAAATTTCATCAAAGATGGTTTTAGAATCATCTAAGTTATCCTGTGCCTGATCGTAGTAACCGATAGAAACACCTGCACCAAGAGTGATCGTTCCTCCGTTATTGCTGATCTTTTTGCAAATGATCTTTAATAAGGTGGTCTTACCAGTTCCGTTTGGACCGATTAGGGCAACGCGTTCTTCACGAAAGATATCTGCACTGAGACCTTCAAATAGAGGTTTGCTTCCAAATGATTTTGAAACATCTTTTAATGTAAGAACGTCATTTCCACTGACTACTTCTGGCTCAATGCTAAGACGCATGTCTGCATTATATTCAGTTGGTTTTTCTAAAACTTCAATTTTGTTTAAAGCTTTCTCGCGGCTTTCTGCTCGTTTGATCGATTTCTCACGATTAAACTGCTTTAATTTTTTGATAACTTCCTTTTGGTGTTTGATCTCTTGTTGCTGGTTTTTATACTCTTTTAGACGGATTGCTTTGATCTGGTCGCGTTTCTCAATAAATGTAGTATAATTTCCATCAAACAGCATGGAATGCCCTTGGTCGATCTCCATAACTTTATTGACAATTTTGTCAAGAAAATAACGATCATGAGATACAATGATCACGGCACCTTTATAATGAGATAAATAATTTTCAAGCCATCTGATAGAATCGACATCCAGATGGTTTGTCGGCTCATCAAGAAGCAGGATGTCTGGATTCTTAAGAAGAAGTTTACCAAGAGCAACACGAGTTCGCTGCCCTCCAGATAAGGTATTGATCTCTTTTGAAAAATCTTCTTCGGAAAATCCAAGCCCTTTAAGGATTCCTGTGATCTCACTTTTGTAAGCAAATCCATTTAACTGTTCAAATTTATGAGTTGCGTTTGTATACTGGTTCATTTTCTGCTCCAGTGCATCACCGGTCAGATGCTTCATTTCTTGTTCATATGTACGCATCTGTTCATCTAGTTCAATGACTTCCTTCTTAACGGAGAGAAGTTCATCAAAGATCGTATGATGAAATGTATGATCCTGATGTTGGGCAAGATAGCCGATGCTGGCATCCTTTTTTAAAGAAATTTCCCCATCATCACTGGAAATTTCTCCAATCAGTATTTTTAAAAGTGTCGATTTTCCGGCACCGTTATATCCGATGATTGCCAGCCGGTCGTTTTCATTTAAGTGAAATGAGATATTCTGCAAGACAGGTTTTTCAACAAAAGTTTTGCAGATATTCTGGCATGATAATATCATTAAGATACCCCTTTCCAATTTTTTATTGACATTATTTTTCAGAATACCATATTTTTTGAGAAAATGAAATAATTTCATGATAGAAAGATTGACAGTTATTAGACAATCTTATATAATTATAAACAGAATAAAGATTTTGGAGGAATAAAATGGCAAACTCAGGTAAGAATATTTCTTCAGCAGTTATCAAGCGCCTTCCAAGATATTTTCGTTATCTTGGTGCATTAAAGGCAAGGAATATTACAAGAATATCTTCAAAAGAATTAAGTGAACAGATGATGGTAACAGCATCTCAGATTCGTCAGGATCTTAATAACTTTGGCGGATTTGGACAGCAGGGATACGGGTATAATGTAGATAATTTATATACAGAGATTGGCAAGATTTTAGGATTGGATAAGAGAAATGACATGATCATTGTAGGAGCAGGTAACCTTGGACAGGCACTTGCTAATTACCAGTCTTTTAATGAAGATTATGGATATAAAGTTATGGCATTATTTGATGTCAATCCAAAACTGATCGGAATTTCTGTTCGTGGAGTGAAAGTTCTTGATACAGATGAACTTGAGAACTTTATTAAGACACACGGCATCAAGATCGCTGCACTGACGATACCGAAAGATCAGGCACCAGCGATCGCCAAGAAGATGGCAGAATGGGGAATCAAAGGATTCTGGAATTTTGCACCGATCGATCTTCATCTGCCGGATAATGTTACGGTAGAGAATGTCCATCTGGCAGAGAGTCTGATGACGTTAACATATAATGTTCACAATAGAGAAGAACAAGAACAGGAACAATAGGCACAGCAGGTGATAGATGAGATGATTGCTGGAATAGGAACAGATCTTGTAGAGATAGGAAGAATAGAAGAGATGCTTCATAGAGGAAGTCGTCTTACAAGAATTTTTACAACAACTGAATTAGCGTGTGCAAAAGACAATGCTGCGACTTTAGCTGGCAATTTTGCTGTAAAAGAAGCCGTTTCCAAAGTATTTGGAACCGGCTTTTTCGGTATGGAACCATATGAGATCGAAGTATTAAGAGATAAGTTTGGGGCACCATATGTGAAATTATATGGGGGTGCAAGACAGCTTGCGAAGGATAAGAAGATCATAAAGATCCATGTATCGATCACTAATACAAAGGAATTTGCACAGGCATTTGCGATAGGAGAATGCGTATGAAATATGTATTAAAGAATCAGGAAATGCAGACGGTTGATTATGAAACAATTCATGGAATAGGAATTCCAGGGCTTGTGCTGATGGAGAGAGCATCAAAAGCGGTTGCAGACTATGCAGTGCAGATGATCGATCATTCCAAGAGAATTCTGGTAATTTCAGGAATTGGTAATAATGGAGGGGATGCTCTTGCCTGTACAAGAATTTTGCTTGAACAGGACTATCTGGTAGATTATATGATTGTTGGAAATTTGGAAAAAGCTTCAGATGATCTGAAATTACAGCTTCAGATTCTTAAAAATCTTGGATATTTTCCATTAGAAAATGCAAATTTTCATGAATATGACCTTTTGATCGAAGGAATTTTTGGAGTTGGACTTTCCAGAGAAGTTGGCGGTATTTACAAAGAAATGATTGAGCGTATCAATGCATGTGGCAAATCTGTCATTGCAATCGATATTCCGTCTGGTATCAGTGGAGACAGCGGAAAAGTTCTTGGATGTGCTGTTCATGCAGCAATAACGGTCACATTTGGCAGTTATAAAAGAGGACATTTATTATATCCAGGACGTGAATACTGTGGGAATATAAAACTTGTATCCATTGGATTTCACAACCAGACGATTAAAAAATATGCAACGGGATACACATTGGAAGCAGATGATCATTTAATGCCAGAAAGGAAAGCATATTCCAACAAGGGAAGTTATGGAAAAGTTTTGATCATTGCTGGAAATAAAACGATGTCAGGAGCAGCATGTTTTGCAGCAGAAGCAGCATTGCGGATGGGAGCAGGTCTTGTAAAAGTGCTTTCAGATGTACAGAATCGTTCAGTTTTACAGACAAAACTTCCAGAAATTTTATTTGGAGAACGAAAAGATTTAAAAGAATCTCTAAATTGGTGTGATTGTATCTTATTTGGCCCAGGAATCGGAGTTAGTGAAGAGACAAAAGAAATGTTGGAAATGATTCTTGAGGAAGGAACAAAACCATTAGTTATTGATGCAGATGGATTAAATACGATCAGCAGATATGATATGGAAATTAATTATCCATATGGACTGATCTTGACTCCACATCTGATGGAAGCATCAAGACTGATGGCATGTGATATTATGCAAATGAAAGAAGATTTATGTCAGAATGCATATGAGCTTGCAAAAAAATATCATTGCATTGCAGTTTTAAAAGATGCAGCAACTATCGTTGCACAAGAAGGTGATTTGGTGTATATTAATCAAAGCGGAAATGATGGAATGGCAACTGGAGGAAGTGGAGATGTTCTTGCCGGAATGATCACAGGCCTTTTAGGAGGCGGATTAGCTGCTCATGAGGCAGCAGTTCATGGAGTTTATCTTCACGGCCTTGCAGGAGATCATGCAAGATGTGATCTGGGTGCTTACAGCATGATCGCATCAGATATTATCACTCACATAAAGGATGTTACAGGAGGAAGCTATGAATCAGTACTATAGAGTGCATGCAGTCATTGATCTGGATGCAATCTGTCATAATATACAGGAAGTAAAACGTGTCGTTGGAGAAGGTGTCAAGGTAATGCCAGTGATTAAGGCTGACGGATATGGACATGGAGCAGTGCCAATCGCAAAAGAATTAAATAAGATTGGGGTTGATGCATTTGCAGTTGCGATCCTTGAAGAGGGAATCACACTTCGAAATCATGGGATTAAAAAACCAATTTTGATTTTAGGATATACATCAGAATATCAGTACAGCTCATTGATCCAGTATGAGATCGAGCCAACAGTATTTTGTTATGAGATGGCAGAATCTTTATCTAAGATCGCACAGGCTTTAGGAAAAGTTGCAAAGATTCATATTAAACTTGATACAGGAATGAATCGTATTGGATTTAAACCAACACAGGAATCTGTAGAGATTGTTGAGAGAATTTCTAAACTACCAAATATCAAGATTGAAGGAATCTTTACTCATTTTGCATGTGCAGATGAAGCAGATAAGACATCTGCGTACGAACAGGAACGTAAATACGATCAGTTTATTAAATGGTTAGAAGAAAAAGATATTTATATTCCGATCAAGCATGTATCAAACAGTGCATCGATCATTGATCTGGCTGGTTTTAGAAAAGATATGGTACGATCAGGGATCATCACTTATGGATTATATCCATCCGAAGAAGTATCAAAAGATGTATTAGATTTAAAACCAGCGATGGAATTGAAGACACATATTGTATACATTAAGGAAGTAGGACCTGGAGAGGGAATCAGCTATAACCATACTTATGTCACAGACAAGAAGACAAAGATCGCAACAATTCCAGTTGGATATGCAGATGGATATCCAAGAGCACTTTCATCCAAGGGAAGAGTTTTGATCCGTGGGCAGTATGCTCCGATCATCGGAAGAATCTGTATGGATCAGTTTATGGTTGATGTTACAGATATTGAAGGCATTTCTGTGATGGATGAAGTAACATTAGTTGGACACGATGGCAATAAGATGTTAACTGTAGAAGAAGTTGCAAATCTTGCAGGATCATTCAATTATGAATTTGTCTGCGGAATCGGAAAACGAGTCCCTCGTGTTTATATTCGCAATGGTGAGATCAAAGAAGCTGAATATTTTGAAAAATAGGGAATTTTTTGAATACTTTTGAAAGAATTGTAAATACTCTTCATAGAATATTTAAAAAGAAATGGAGAGTGTTTATGCTTATGGTAATTAAGCGAGGCGATATATTTTATGCAGATTTGAGGCCAGTCGTTGGTTCAGAACAAGGCGGTATCCGTCCTGTGATCGTTCTGCAAAATGATGCGGGCAACAAATATAGTCCAACGATCATCTGTGCAGCGATCACAAGTAAGATGAATAAGGCAAAACTGCCAACGCATGTACCAATCGACTGTCACAGATGTGAATTGGAAAAAGATTCTGTGATCTTGTTAGAACAGATCAGGACGATCGATAAAAGCCGTTTAAGAGAAAAGGTATGTCATTTAAATTGTACATTTCTAAAACAGGTGGATCATGCACTGAAGATCAGTTTAAGTCTTGATACATAACAGAAATGGTACGATATTGACCTTTTTTCTTAGAAATGATATATTTAAATTTGCATAGTCTTAATTTCTAGAAGATAAAGGAGAAAGAAATGGAAGGATTTACTCCCTCGGTACTTGTGATGATCATTTTAGCAGTTATTGTTGGATTTGTGGCTGGATATTTTTTCATGAAGCAAAGAGAGAAGATTTTGGAAAACAAGAAGAAACTGCATACATCAGAACAGGAACATGAAGAGGATGAAGACAATGAATATGAAGAAGAGATCATGAACATTGTCAACGAAGGACATGAACAAGGTGCGATCATGGAAGGGGAAGCCCGTATGATCACGAATATCTTTGAGTTTGGAGATAAAGATGTTACAGACGTTATGACTTCAAGAAAGAAGATCGATGCCATTGATATGACCATGTCCGTGGAGAAGGCATTAAATTACATGTTAGATGAGCCGTATTCAAGATATCCATTATATGAAGATGATATTGATAATATTGTAGGAGTGCTTTATTTAAAAGATGTAATCGATGCATACCTCAATCAGAAAGAAGCAAAGCTTTCTGATATTGCAAGAGAGCCGTTTTTTGTTCATCAGACGATGAATCTATCCGTTCTTTTCCAAGAGATGCAGACCAAGAAGATTCATATGGCGATCGTCATTGATGAATATAGCCAGACAGAAGGTATTGTATCTATGGAAGATATGTTAGAGGTTATCGTAGGTAATATCTTAGATGAATATGATGTTGAAGATCGTAATATCACTAAGATCGGATGGGCAGATGTTTATCTTGTACGCGGAAGTACAAGACTTGAAGAACTTGAGGATACACTTGGAATCGAGTTTGACGTTGAAGATATTGAGACACTGAATGGATTTTTAATTGATCAGCTGGGACATTTACCAGAAGACAATGAAGAAATAGAAATAATCTACCAAGGATATTCCTTTAAATCTGTCGATATTCATGACAACATGATCCGGCAGGTAAAGGTAGAAAAAAGGAAAAGGAAGGAAGAAAAAGATGTCAGGACACAGTAAATTTGCGAACATCAAACACAAAAAAGAAAAAAATGATGCGAAAAAAGGAAAAATTTTCACAGTTATTGGAAGAGAAATTGCAGTAGCAGTTAAAGAAGGTGGACCAGATCCAGATAACAACAGCAGATTACGTGATGTCATTGCAAAAGCAAAAGCAAACAACATGCCAAATGACACGATTGAACGTGGTATCAAAAAAGCTGCTGGAGATGCAGATTCTGTTAATTACGAACAGATTACATATGAAGGATATGGGCCAAGTGGAGTTGCTATTATCGTAGATACATTAACAGATAACAAAAACCGTACAGCATCTAATGTAAGAAATGCTTTCACAAAAGGAAATGGTAACGTAGGAACACCAGGATGTGTATCTTACATGTTCGAAAAAAAAGGACAGATCATTATCTCTAAAGAAGAATGTGAAATGGATGCTGATGATCTTATGATGATGGCATTAGATGCTGGAGCAGAAGATTTCAATGAAGAAGAAGACAGCTTTGAAGTATTGACAACGCCAGAAGATTTCAGCGCAGTTAGAGAAGCTCTGGAAAAAGAAGAAGTTCCTATGGCAGATGCCAGTGTAACAATGATCCCTGGTACTATGGTTGAACTTACAAGTGAAGAAGATATTAAGAATATTCAGAAAACATTAGATCTTCTGGATGAAGATGATGATGTTCAGGAAGTTTATACAAACTGGGATGAATAAAAGCATATCATAAATGATATGGCATAAATGACTATAAAAAGCGGGCATTTTTCACAACATTTAGGCAATAATGTTGTGGGGAATGCCTGTTTTGTGTTATAACAATTAATTGATATTATAATAAAAATGAGGTAGTATATGCCGATGGATGTGAATATGATTTCTTTGATTAATTAAAAATAAGCCTAACTATCAGATGTAAATTGGTGGTTAGGCTTATATTATAGATTTTTATGTGATAGAATTAATTGTAAAATTATGCATTTTTAAGTGCTTCTTTCAGATCATTGATAATATCTTTTGCACTTTCAATTCCAACAGATAAACGGATCATTCCAGGAGAAACTCCAGCTTCTCTTAACTGTTCATCGTTCATCTGGCGATGTGTATGACTTGCAGGGTGAAGTACCATCGTTTTGGATGCAGCAACATGTGTCGCAATATTTGCTAATTTCAAGTTATCCATAAAACGTACTGCAGCATCACGTCCACCAGTCAGTTCAAAGGAAATAACACCACAGGTTCTTCCCTCATCCATATATTTTTGTGCTAGTTCATGATATTTATCATCAGGAAGTCCGGCATAAATAACATGAGATACTTTTTCATGAGCATCTAAGAATTCAGCGACTTTCTGAGCATTTTCACAATGACGTTCTACACGCAAAGGCAGAGTTTCTAATCCAAGATTTAATAAGAAACAGTTTTCAGGGGATGGAATGGAACCAAGGTCACGCATCAGCTGTGTTGTAGCTTTTGTGATATAAGCTTTCTTTCCAAATTGTTTTGTATAAACGACACCATGGTAAGATTCATCAGGTTCAGTAAGACCATGATATTTGTGCCCATAAGCGTCCCAGTCAAAGTTTCCGCTGTCAATGATCGCACCACCAACTTGAACAGCGTGTCCATCCATATATTTTGTTGTTGAATGTGTGACGATGTCAGCACCCCATTCAAAAGGACGACAGTTGATCGGTGTTGCAAAAGTATTGTCAACGATCAATGGAACTTCATGTTCATGGGCAACCTTTGCAAATTTCTCAATATCAAGAATGACAAGTGCAGGGTTTGCAATTGTCTCTGCAAATAAAACTTTGGTATTTGGTTTAAATGCAGCGGCAATTTCTTCAGCACTTGCATCAGTATCAACGAATGTACAGTCAATTCCAAGTTTCTTTAATGTAACACCCAGAAGGTTAAATGTTCCACCATAGATCGTAGAAGCTGCAACAACATGATCTCCAGCCTCACAGATATTAAAGATCGCATAGAAGTTCGCAGCCTGTCCAGAAGAAGTAAGAAGTCCTGCAACACCTCCTTCAAGATCAGCGATTTTGGCAGCCACAGCATCGTTTGTAGGATTCTGAAGACGTGTATAGAAATATCCTTCTGCTTTCAGATCAAATAACTGTCCCATTTCATCGGTTGTATCATATTTGAAAGTAGTACTCTGATAAATAGGGAGTGCACATGGTTCTCCTTTCTTAGGAGTGTAACCAGAATGAAGACATTTTGTTTCTAAATCATAATGACTCATAATCATAATTCCTTTCTGTTATAAAAAATATGTATTAAATTATACCCGCAATTCCTAAAGAAAACAAGGGGAATAGAATTCAGACAATTTACTGAATTAACTAAAAAAAATGAAAATTCGAGATTTTTTGTATAAAAGAAAAACAACTTGACAAAAAAATTATTTTTATCACACAAACCAACAAAAACATTGAAAAACTTAACGAAGTTCTTAAGATAATTTGTTGTTTTATTTTTAACGATGTGCTAAAATAATAGTGTTATTTTTAATACTGAAAGGAGTTTCAACATGATTTATTCACATGAAGTAGAACAAATGTGTACAGTAGCTCAGGGTGTAAACCATGGAGCTGCCCCAATTCCTGAAGAAGCAAAATGGGTAAAAGCGAAAGATGTAACAGACATCTCAGGATTAACACATGGTATTGGTTGGTGTGCACCTCAGCAGGGAGGATGTAAATTAACTCTTAACGTTAAAGAAGGTATCATCCAGGAAGCATTAGTAGAAACAATCGGATGTTCAGGAATGACACATTCAGCTGCTATGGCATCTGAAATCTTACCAGGAAGAACAATCTTAGAAGCATTAAATACAGACTTAGTTTGTGATGCTATCAATACAGCAATGAGAGAATTATTCTTACAGATCGTATACGGAAGAACTCAGAGTGCATTCTCTGAAGAAGGACTTCCAATCGGTGCTGGTCTTGAAGACTTAGGAAAAGGATTAAGATCTCAGGTTGGTACAATGTACGGAACACTTAAGAAAGGTCCTCGTTACCTTGAAATGGCTGAAGGATACGTTACAGGTATCGCTCTTGACGCTGATGATGAAATCATTGGATACCAGTTTGTTAACTTTGGTAGAATGATGGACTTCATCAAAGCTGGAGACGATGCTCAGACAGCACTTGACAAGGCCAAAGGTCAGTACGGACGCGTTGATGACGCTGTTAAGATTATTGACCCAAGAAAGGAATAGGAGGTAGCGAATAATGGCTTTATTTGAATCATATGAAAGAAGAGAAAAACAGATTCTTGCTGTTTTAAAAGAGTATGGAATCAATTCTATCGAAGAAGCTGCTGAAATTACAAAAGCTGCTGGATTAGATGTTTATGCTCAGGTTGAAGGAATTCAGCCAATCTGTTTCGAAAATGCAAAATGGGCTTACACAGTAGGTGCTGCTATCGCAATCAAAAAAGGTTGCAGAAGAGCTGCAGACGCTGCTGCTGCTATCGGTGAAGGTCTTCAGGCATTCTGTATTCCTGGATCTGTAGCTGATCAGCGTAAAGTAGGTCTTGGACATGGTAACTTAGGAAAGATGCTTCTTGAAGAAGAAACAGAATGTTTCGCATTCTTAGCAGGTCACGAATCTTTCGCAGCTGCTGAAGGAGCTATCGGAATCGCTGAAAAAGCGAACAAAGTTCGTCAGAAACCTTTAAGAGTTATCTTAAACGGATTAGGAAAAGATGCTGCACAGATCATTTCCAGAATTAACGGATTTACATATGTTGAAACTGAAATGGATTACTACACAGGTGAAGTAAAAGAAGTATTCAGAAAATCTTACTCTGAAGGATTAAGAGCTAAGGTTAACTGCTACGGTGCTAACGATGTAACAGAAGGTGTTGCAATCATGCACAAAGAAGGTGTAGACGTATCTATCACAGGTAACTCTACAAACCCAACTCGTTTCCAGCATCCAGTTGCAGGTACATACAAAAAAGAATGTATCGAACAGGGTAAAAAATACTTCTCTGTAGCTTCTGGTGGTGGTACAGGACGTACATTACATCCAGATAACATGGCTGCAGGACCAGCTTCTTACGGAATGACAGATACTATGGGACGTATGCATAGTGATGCTCAGTTCGCAGGATCTTCTTCAGTACCAGCCCATGTAGAAATGATGGGATTAATCGGTATGGGTAACAACCCAATGGTAGGAGCTACAGTTGCAGTAGCTGTATCTATCGAAGAAGCTGCTAAAGCAGGTAAATTCTAAGAATTGAACAATAATTCAAAGAAACTCATAATAAAAAATAGGCACTTTGTATAAAGTTGCCTATTTTTTATTTTACCAAATTTGTAGTATAATATGAAAAATAGATTGAAAATTAGACTAAAACATTGTAATAATAAAAAATAAAAAAGAGAGGAGCTTTCGATATGGATTACCAATCATACCTATCCCACAACGTAGCCGTCAACCTAAAAAGAATCCGAACCTCCAAAGGCATGAGCCTTGATGTCCTCTCCGAACAAACAGGAGTCAGCAAAAGCATGCTAGCCCAAATTGAGAAAGGAACAGCAAATCCATCCTTAGGAGTCTTAGGAAAGATCACCAGCGGATTAAGAATTGAATTCCAAGAATTAATCGAAGCTCCGCCAATGGAATCCTGTCTCGTAACACCAGATCAGATGACTCCAACAAAAGAAATGATCGGCGAATACAAAGTATGGACCTGCTTTCCATACGAAGATAATCATCAGTTAGAGATTTATCGCATCGACATCGAACCAGGAGGAGAATATATCAGTGGAAGCCACGGAGAGAAGACGAGAGAATATCTTTCTGTAACAGATGGAGAACTTACGATTGAATGTGGTGAAGAAATTCAGAAAATCACAAAAGGACAGATCTATCGATTTGAGACAGATAAAAAACACAATTACAAAAATAATACAGACCAAAAGACAAGTTTTATCTGTGTATTTGTAGACTATCGGTAAATATCATACAGGAATAATAGGATAATAGAACAAGGTGTTCAATATAATGGACAAATACAGTGTATAATATTTTATAAAAATTCCAAAAAATCATGAGAAGGCCACAAAAACACATAAGTAAATAATTAAAATATACTATAAAAGATAAAAATACAGAAAATTAAAAAATTTCGACAGATATATTGACAATTCACTCCACCAGTGCTATTGTATATTTGTACAAAATAAAAGATAAAAATTAAGCAAGGGCGCTTATCATAGGATGAGTTTCCCTTGCTTTTCTTTTTATTATTTCAAGTTTATCAACAAAAGAGATAAACAAAATCTGGCCCAGAGAAGTTAAATAACCAATAACATCATGAGGAGGAAACAGATATGAGATTAAAAGATACAGGATTAACAAGTCAGGACATTAAAGATAAAGTAAACAAATATATGATCGAAACATATGAACGTTTTGACTTCCTTGCTGAGAGAGCAAAAGACATGTATATGTACGATGAAAATGGAGAAGCATATCTTGATTTTTATGCAGGAATTGCAGTTAACAACGCAGGAAGCTGTAATGAAAAAGTTGTAGCAGCAGTTAAAGATCAGGTTGGCGATATTATGCATACATTCAACTATCCATACACAATTCCTCAGGCACTGCTTGCTGAAAAAGTATGTGAAACCATTGGAATGGATAAGATCTTTTATCAGAATTCTGGTACAGAGGCAAATGAAGCAATGATCAAGATGGCCCGTAAATATGGAATTGAAAAATACGGACCAAACCATTATCATATCGTAACAGCCAAGATGGGATTCCATGGAAGAACATTCGGAGCAATGTCAGCAACAGGACAGCCGGGAAATGGATGTCAGGTTGGATTTGGACCAATGACTTATGGATTCTCATACGCACCATATAATAACCTGCAAGCATTTAAAGATGCATGTACAGAAAATACGATCGCGATCATGATCGAACCAGTACAGGGTGAAGGAGGAGTTCATCCAGCAACACAGGAATTCATGAAAGGTTTAAGAGAATTTTGTGATGAAAATGATATGTTACTCTTAATTGATGAAGTTCAGACAGGATGGTGTCGAACAGGTGCGGTAATGTCTTATATGAACTATGGAATCAAACCAGATATCGTATCCATGGCAAAAGGATTAGGTGGAGGTATGCCAATCGGAGCAATCTGTGCAACAGCAGAAGTTGCCAAAGCATTTACACCAGGATCTCATGGAACAACATTTGGTGGACATCCAGTCAGCTGTGCAGCAGCCTTAGCAGAAGTTAATGAACTGATCGATCGTGATCTTGCTGGAAATGCGAAGAAAGTCGGAGATTATTTCGCAGAGAAATTAAAAGGACTTCCTCATGTAAAAGAAGTCAGACATCAGGGATTATTAACAGGTATTGAATTTGATGACACATTAAACGCAGTTGATATCAAACATGCATGTTTTGATCGAAAACTGTTAGTCACAGCCATCGGAAGCAGTGTCATTCGTACAATTCCACCATTGATCGTAACGGAAGAAGAATGTGATAAAGCATTTGCGATCATGAAGGAGGCTGTGGAATCCTTAGCATAAAATAAAATCTTTGAAAAAAGATCAAAATATCAGGGAGGAATGTAAATGAAACATTTTATCGTAAATATCGGATGTGAATACGGAAGCGGTGGTCCGGACATCGGAAGAATGGTTGCCGAATCACTAGGAATTCCATTTTACGACAGAGATTTAGTGGATCAGGTCGTAGAAAAGTTAGGAGTTGACAGAGATCTGGTAGAAAAAGCTGATTCCGGAAAAGAAAATGTCAAATATGAGTTTGACACAACTTTTGGACCAAGATATGCAAACCTTACAAATCGTGTTATCTATACACAGTTTGAGGTTATCCATAAACTGGCAGCGAAATCTTCCTGCGTTATCATTGGACGATGCAGTAACTACATATTAAAAGACAGAGATGACTGCTTGAACATCTTTGTATATGCACCAGATGAATTTAAAGTCAAACATATTATGGAGCAAAAAGGTATTTCACAAAAAGAAGCACAAAAGCTTGTAAAATATAATGATGGAATGCTGAAATCAAGATATGAATATATGACAAACTCTGATATGAGAGATTGTCGAACCAGACATATGATGATCGATTCCAGTATTCTTGGACTTGAAAAAACAGCAAAATATATCATGCAGTTAATTGATCTGCGATTTGAAGACTAAAATAAAATACATTTACATTCTAACAAAGGCGTTAAGAGATAAGGATCTTTTAGCGTCTTTTTTCTTTCGAAACTTTAAACAGAATGTGAAGCAAGAAAGGAATGATATATAATGGAAAAGAAAAAATCAGAATTTGACAAAGTATTTAGTGCATGGGACATTTTAGTCATTGCATTTGGAGCTATGATCGGTTGGGGATGGGTTGTTTCAACCGGGGACTGGATCGGACGAGGCGGAGTTTTAGGAGCTGTCATCGGTTTTGCGATCGGTGGTGCGATGGTATTCTTTGTAGGACTTACCTACGCAGAACTTACCGCAGCGATGCCACAGTGTGGTGGAGAACATGTATTTAGTTATAAAGCTATGGGACCGATTGGTTCATTTATCTGCACATGGGCGATCATTTTAGGATATGTCAGCGTTGTATGTTTTGAAGCGTGTGCGTTACCTACCATTATCACTTATATTTATCCAGGATTCTTAAAAGGATATCTGTATACTGTCGCAGGATTTGATATTTACGCATCATGGCTTGCAGTTGCGATGATCGTTGCTTTATTTATTACATTGATCAATATCAAAGGTGCTAAGACAGCAGCAACTTTACAGACAGTTTTAACTGTTATTATCGGTGGTGTTGGAATTCTTTTAATTGTAGCATCTGTAGTCAGTGGAGATAGTAGCAATCTAGCACCACAGTTATTTGCAGGAGATAGTGCATCAACTACGATGAAAGCGATCATGAGTGTTGCAGTTATGACACCATTCTTCTTTATTGGATTTGATGTTATTCCACAGGCAGCAGAAGAGATTAATGTACCGTTGAAGAAGATCGGTATGATCATGATCTTATCCATTGTACTTGCAGTTGCATTTTATGCGCTGATCATCTTAGGCGTTGGTTATGTTATGAGTCCATCTGATATTTCATCATCTCAGGCTGGATCAGGACTTGTCACAGCCGATGCGATGGCAAAGGCATTCCACAGTAGTATTATGTCAAAAGTCTTGATCGTTGGTGGTATGTGTGGAATCGTTACAAGCTGGAACTCTTTCTTGATCGGTGGTAGCCGTGCCATGTATTCCATGGCTGAATCTTACATGATCCCAAGAACATTTAGAAAATTACATAAAACACACAAAACACCAGTCAATGCATTATATTTAATCGGTGGATTATCTATTTTAGCACCATTATTTGGACGTAAAATGTTAGTATGGATTGTCGATGCAGGTAACTTTGGATGCTGTCTTGCATACTGTATGGTTTCCTTATCTTTCATCATTTTAAGAAAGAAAGCACCAGAAATGGCTCGTCCATATAAAGTAAAACATTATAAGATTGTTGGTGTATTGGCAGTCATAATGTCAGGATTTATGGTAGCAATGTATATCATTCCAGGATCAGGATCAAACCTAGTTCCACAAGAATGGGCAATGGCAGGTGGATGGGCTGTCTTAGGTGTTGTATTCTTCGTTATCTGTAAATCAAAATACAAAGAAAAATTCGGATCTCATATTGATGTTGCGGTAGACGAAAATGAAGTAGAAACAGAAGAAGATCATACATTTGAAGAAGCACTTGGAGTTGTCAATGCTGCTGAAAATGTAGTAGAAGCACAGCCAGCAATTAACTTTAATTACTTCCTTCCAGTTAATATTGCATTTGGAAATGGTAAAGTCTTAGAAACTGGAGAACTTACAAAACCATATGGTAAGAAAGCATTGATCGTAACCGGAAGAAGCAGTGCAAAGAAATCTGGTTTATATGATAAAGTAGCAAACAGTCTTTCTAAAGCAGGAATCGACCATGTACTATTTGATAAAGTCGCACAGAATCCATTAACGACAACTGCGATGGAAGGTGCCGAGTTTGCAAAAACAAATGGATGTGATGTTGTCGTAGCCATCGGTGGTGGAAGTATCATGGACTGTGCAAAAGCGATCGCATTCTTAAGTGTCAATGACGGAGATATCAACGATTACATTTATAACAAATTACAAAGCGATAAAGCATTACCATTAGTTTTAATCCCTACAACTTGCGGAACAGGATCAGAAGGAAATGGATTTGCGGTTCTTACAAACCCAGAAAACGGAGACAAGAAATCCTTACGTTGCAATGCGATCGTTGCAAAAGTATCCATTGTTGATCCAGAATGCATGATGACAATGCCAAAACATGTACTTGCATCTGTCGGATTCGATGCATTATGTCACTGCATGGAAGCATACACGTCAAAGATCGCACAGCCATTTACAGATGCTCTAAGTTTATACGCGATGGAACTGATCGCAGGAAACCTTGTCAAAGTATATAAAGGTGAAGGCGGCAAAGAAGCATGGGAGAAGATCACACTGGCATCAACGATCGGTGGAATGGTCATCAATACAGCAGGTGTCACACTGGCACATGGAATGGAACATCCAGCCAGCGGACTAAAAGATATCGTCCACGGACAGGGACTTGCAGCATTAACACCAGTGATCGTAGAAGCATCTCATAAAGGAAACCACTTCAAATTTGCTAAGATCGCAAGAATCTTTGGCGGGGTTACCGCAGAAGATCTTGCTGGTAAATTAAGAAGTCTGTTAAAAGATATCGACCTTGCTTGTACACTATCTGACCTTGGATTATCCGAAGAAGATATTCCTTGGATGGCAGAGAACTGTATGAAAGTATCTGCGGCAAGTGTTAAGAACAATCCGGTTGTGTTTACACAGAAAGAAATTGCTGAGATATATCGAAAAGCAATGTAAGGTGAATTTAATATAGTCTATGAATATATAAAAGGAAGGAATCCTGAGTGCAACACGCATTTTGCTAATCGTTGCACTTAGGGTTCCTTCTTTTTTATATGCATCTAATAATAGATTCAATTTCTGGATATTTTTCGTGTAATATTTTAAAATATGTATTAGTACATACTAAAGAAACAATATTATAGAGTATTTCCTTATATTTATTCCATGTTATTTCATGAAATGATTTTTCCATTTTTAATATTAATATTTTATTTATCATTGCAATTTTTTTATGGGCATTTAATTTATTATCAGAATCATCTTCTTTCATTATATTTTGTAATAAATTAAAATTTCCATTCTGCATATCTTCATAGGCATCTATAATATAAATCCATTTTCCAAGATTAAAACAGAGTGAATATAAATTATCGTATTTTTCTATCACACAATCTTCTTTATATAATTTGAAAAATAACTGAAAAAGCTCAACAAAAAATTCACCAAATAAATTTGATAGTTGATCAAAACAAGCATTTTCTGATTCTAGAGAATTTATTTTGCTCATTAATTCAGATAATACATTTAATTTAGCACCATATGTATTTAATATGTTTTGGTATTGTGAATTATGTTTGAAAAATTTTAATATAATTTTTTTGACATTATTTTTTTCATCTATAATATCATCTTCCAATTTAAGAACAGAAAGATAGTAATTTATAAATGCACAATATTCTATTACATTATTAGAAATACTCGTGTTTATTTTTTTGAATGGATTTGTTGGACATTTAAAAGATAGGGGTGTCATTTCTGTTTCAAAATTTTCGAGTACTAATGCTAAGAAAACCATGTCATAACTTAAAATTAAACGATAAACTATACCATATTTTTTTCCTATTCCTTGACATAGTGCACAATATTGTTGTTTGTATAGGCGAAAATCGCATATTCTTAAATCATCTCTTTGTGTTTTAATATACCCTAACATAATTCACGACCTTAACATAGACAATGAGAAATACATTTGCCAGCATTCATATAAGTGTCACTATCACAACAACATGCAGAACAGCCAGATAAACATAAACATGAACATAATAAACTGCAACAATCATCGTCATCGCTATTCAGATTACAGCTATCGTCATAATCATGCCAGTTTCCATCGCAACCTTTATAATATCCAGTAAGAAATATATTATCACGGATTCATAATATCTTTATTTTTGTCCTGTGACAAGACAAAAATAAAGGAGATAAAAATGGCAAGAATAATTGATAGTAATGAAAAAAATTTAATTGGAAGCAATCTGAAAATATTAAGGAAACAAAAAAAGATGAGTCAACAAGAACTTTCAGATAAATTAGAAACATTAGCAATATATATTTGCAGAGGATCTATTTCACGAATTGAGGATAAAAGTAGAACGGTAACAGATATAGAATTATATGGGTTATCTAAAGTATTGGGAGTTTCTATAGATTCGCTTTTTGAATATCCTATAGAATAAGTATTTCGAGATATAGAAATATGAAAAGACAGTTTCGTGTCATATCTTTTTTTGATAAAATGTAAAGTGATAAAATGATTTTTAGTTTATCAAATATATAACAATAAGAAGATAAAAACAAAAAAGGGGTAACAAATGAACATGAATAAATACGTCAAAAGCTTGATCAAAAAATATAAAAATCCATCAATTATTGGTGAGAAAAGCATAGAAGAAGTGATTGATTATTTAAAGCAAAAATTTATCATAAAAGATATTACGCAAAATATATCAGATATTGAAATGAAAATATGCAGGTTCAATATCATGCATTCACTCGATGGAGAGAATATTTCATCGGAAGATATAAAATTCCATGCATATCGTGTTGAAGATTCAACGGCAAGCAAGGAATATTATCAAGAAATGGATGATGAAGAGAAAATATATGTTTACATAGATGAAGCTACAGGATATATTGAATCAAATTGTAGTGGACTTTTTACAGAGTTGGCACTTTATAAAGGAATTTCACAATATGATTATGATAACAATACAGATAAACTTATAGAGTATTTAACGCATTGCAAAGATTGGGAAGAAGGGAGCAGGAGAGAGGAAATCCAATGAATGATCAGTTTATACAGGGCATTATATTTGACTGGAACAAAATAGATGATGACAGTTACCTAAAACAAATAGAAGCATTAAAAGATGTTGAAAGACTAGAATTTCAAAATTCAATCAACTTTTTTGTTGGAGAAAATGGAAGTGGAAAGTCTACATTATTAGAAGCAATTGCCATAGCTTATGGATTTAATCCAGAAGGTGGAACGAAAAACTATGTATTTTCTACGCATGATACACACTCCGAATTATGCGATGCCATCAGAGTTGTAAAAGGATATCGGAAGGAAAAATGGGGATATTTTCTTAGAGCAGAAAGTTTCTATAATGTTGCAACGAAGGAAGAAGAATATGGTGGAATAGATTCAGCCAGATATCATGAGAGATCACACGGAGAAGGTTTCTTGGCATTAGCACAAAATAATCTACAGCCCAATGGATTGTATCTTTTTGATGAGCCAGAAGCGGCATTATCACCACAAAGACAATTAACATTATTAATGGAGATATATAAATGTGCAAGAAAAGGAGCACAGTTCTTTATTGTTACGCATTCACCGATTTTACTAGGAATTCCAGACGCTGACATTTATTGTTTTGATGATGGTAGGATTCATTTATGTGAGTATGAGGAGACGGAAAGTTATCAGATTACGGAGATGTTTATAAATAATCGGGAAGTATTATTGGATAGACTTCTAAAAGAATAGATGTAGAAATTCATAATTCATGCTATACTTAAAAATAACAGATTAAATAAAAGAGGTGAGATAAAATCATGGAAAATGAAACATATATGAAACGATTAAAAGACAGACTGCAAATAGAATTTAAAAAACAGGATCGAAGCGGAGTATACGGTTATACACAGAGGAGTATGGCGTATAATTCCAATCGAATTGAAGGAAGTACCTTAACAGAGAAACAGACAGCAAGTATGTTTGAAACAGGAACTTTATATGTGGATGATCCAGACATGATTTTTCGAACAAAAGATATAGAAGAAATGAATGGTCATTTCAAAATGTTTAATTATGTAATGAAATGTATGGAAAAACCTTTGTCAGAAGATATCATAAAAAATATGCATAAAAATTTAAAGGAAGGTGTTTTTGAAGATCGAGCAAATGGATATGCAATTGGTGGGTGGAAAAAGCGTGCAAACAGAGTCAGTGATATCCAGACAGCATTGCCACAAGAAGTTCCAGAAAAGATTCATCAGTTATTAGAAAAGTATCATAACGCAGAGAAAATTACATTATACGATATTGCTAAATTTCATGCACAGTTTGAGAATATTCATCCATTTCAGGATGGAAATGGGAGAGTCGGGCGTATGATCATTCTAAAACAATGTCTGGATCATAATATTGTTCCAGTAATCATCCGTGATATTCATAAAGCAGAATATAATCGATATCTTAATAAAGCACAGCACGAACAAGACTATAAAGGATTAGAAGCTTATTTTGAAAAAGAACAGAAATATTATCAGGAAAGCACAATCCCAATGATATTTGATTTTGATGAATTGTAGAATAAGGGTGTAATTAATAGAGAGTGGACAAGAAAGGAGGTTGGGGTTTATGGCTAAGAAGTTTTGTACAACAGGAACATGTATCCCGGAGAAAAATTATATGGTTGATCTTAGCAACAGGATTCAGCAGATTATCAATCAATATATCGAATCAGGACAATACTTTACGATCAATCGAGCCAGACAATATGGTAAGACAACCTTGCTTTATCTTCTGGAAAAAGAATTGCGAAAACAAGATTATCTGGTTTTGAGTTTAAGTTTTGAAGCTGCCGATGAAGTAGACAAAAGTTCAGACAATCAGATTTTCTTATCTTTCCTCGGACTTCTAAGAGAGAAATATTTAAAATGCCAGCAGGGAAAAGATGTAACATTTCATTCTGTAATTCTTGCAGGTGTTTACGATATTAAAACATTAAAGTTAAAACTACATCCACAAGAAGAATCGAAATATAACAGTCTATGGAATATCGCAGATAATAATCAAATGTATATGAAGGTATCATCTGATCGAAATCAATTTATTGTATCTGGAATGTTGCAAATGCCATTGGCAATGCAAAAGTTTTATGAATATTATGAAGAAATTTATTCAGAAAAAGATCAAAAGTTTATAGAAGAAAATGGTAGGAAATTATTATATTGAAGCACGAATGAGAGATAATAAAAGAACAGATATTATTATTGATTATAAAGGAGAATATATTATAGAAACAGTTGTATAAATTAAAAACAGACCTAAAGTTTTATATGGTCTGTTTTTTATTTAAGAAAATTTTATATCAACAATATAAAAACAAAAATAACAATAGAAGCAACCATCAATTTATACTCATCTGAAAAGTTTTCTTTGTTCTGTAATTTTACCAGTACATGATATAAAAAGTAAAAAAATGAAAAAAAGCATAAAGCCAAGATAAATAAAACGATAATATGTTCCATAATAATTCCCTCCCATAATAAAAATCCTTAAAGTTTTATTTTTAAATAATATTATAAACAATAGATTTCATATGTCCAGATATCCCCCAAAAAAAAACACTTAATGATAAAGAATCTCAACAAGAAATGATAGACATGTTTTGATACAAATAGTTTCATTTGTGGATGAAAAAGGAATATGGTAAACTGATATTAAAATGAACAATAAATTAGAGCAATAGTTAAGAAACGTTTCTTTAAAATAACAGGAAAGGGAAAGATTATGTACAAAATCAGCAATTTCAGTGACAACGACGACGTAAAGATCATCGACCAGTCAGGACCATTTGAAGTCATCGAATATCAGAGAGACTTAAGTGTTATGCCAGAAGATGCCCAGTTAGCATTCTTCTGCAGTCAGATGAACGTAAGAAAACGTCAGCTTAAATGCGAATTATCTAAAGGAAATGTAACAATTCAGGCAGGTGCCATGCAGTGGATGGCAGGAGATGTCTCTGCGACAACAGGAATCAAAGGAGCAGGAGATTTCTTATCCAAGACAATCCGGGGAAAAGTAACGGGAGAATCTGCGATTAAGCCAGAATATACAGGAGATGGAACTCTTGTTTTGGAACCTACATATAAACATATCATTTTATTAGATCTTGACGAATGGGGTAATTCGATCGTATTAGATGATGGTTTATTTTTAGCCTGTGAATCTACACTGAAACAAAAAGCAGTCAGAAGAAAGACGTTCTCTTCTGCATTTGCAGGTGGTGAAGGATTCTTCAACCTAGGATTAAAAGGAAGCGGAGTTGTCTGTCTGGAATCCGATTGCCCAAGAGAAGAATTAGTGGAAATCACATTAGAAGATGATGTTATAAAGATTGACGGAAACCTTGCAATTGCATGGAGTGGAAGTCTTGACTTTACGGTAGAACGAGCAGGAAGATCTTTGCTTGGTTCTGCAGTGAGTGGTGAAGGTCTGGTAAATGTATACCGTGGAACAGGAAAAGTATTATTAGCACCAGTTGTGAATCAGGCAATGAAACCACAGCAGGTGGTGGAGAAAGAGCCAGTGATCGTTAGTGATGACGACGAATAAGAATATAACATATATACAAAAGATTGCTTCATAAAAAGAAATAGCATTTGTTACAAAAAATAAGTAACTTTAGTAAGAAATGCCATTGCAACTTTTATTTTTACATTCTTAGCTTTTGCCATTGCACAGTTTGGATTATTAGCCGTTGTAAAACAGGGATATGCATACCTTGGATACGCAGCATTTATCACACTGTTTGTTCCATTTATTGTTCATGTGATCGCAACAAAAGGAAAAGAAATTTAAAGTTTGTATACAAAAACTTGAAAATTCAAACGATTTGATCTATAATAACAAAGAAATAAAAACAGGGAGCTTGTGAAACAGGCTGAGAGGAAAGTAAAACTTTCGACCTTTGAACCTGATTTGGGTAATGCCAGCGTAGGAAACGAAGATCATGAATCGCGAATATACGGAAAGTTACTAAATCAGTAGCTTTCCGTTTTTTGTGTTTATAGGCAAGTAAATTTTATGAGAAAACAGCCTATAAAACAATGCGGTCAATTGGGGGCACCACTTTTGATCGCAATACAAAAATAATGCATAAGAGAAAAGGAGAGATACTTATGAGAACAGCATTATCAATCGCTGGAAGTGATTCCAGTGGAGGCGCTGGAGTTCAGGCTGACTTAAAGACTATGACAATGAATGGTGTATTTGCAATGAGCGCCATTACAGCACTGACAGCCCAGAATACAACCGGCGTAACAGGAATCTTAGAAGCAGATCCAGAGTTTTTAAAGAAACAGATCGACGCAGTCTTTGAAGACATCAGGCCAGATGCAGTCAAGATTGGAATGGTTTCCTCGAGTGGACTGATCAAAATGATCGCAGAGAGATTACAGCATTATAAAGCGGAAAATATCGTTGTTGATCCAGTGATGGTAGCAACGAGTGGATCAAGATTATTAGAAGAAGATGCTGTAGATACATTAAAGAAAGAACTATTACCGATTGCAACGGTAATCACACCCAATATTCCAGAAGCAGAGATTCTTTGTGGTATGGAGATTCACACGGAAGAAGATATGGTAGCAGCGGCAAAAGCAATCTATGAAGATCTTGGATGTGCTGTCTTATTAAAAGGTGGTCATAACATCAACGATGCCAATGACTTATTATATACAAAAGAAGAAGTTTCTTGGTTTAAAGGAAAGAGGATCAACAACCCAAACACACACGGAACAGGATGTACTCTTTCTAGTGCCATCGCAGCAAATCTTGCCAAAGGTTTTGATCTTAAGACTTCTGTACAAAGAGCAAAAGATTATATTTCAAGAGCTTTAGCAGATATGTTAGATTTAGGAGCTGGAAGTGGACCAATGAATCATGCGTTTGATTTAAAAGATGAATGGAAAGAGGAGGCATAAGTGATGGGAAGCAGAAGAACATCAATCTTTGAAAACGGACTGATCTGGTTTGGAGCAGGAGTTTCATTAGCAGAAATTTTAACAGGTACAAGTTTCGCACCTTTAGGGTTTACCAAAGGATTATTAGCGATCATCATTGGACACATCATTGGATGTGGAATGATGTTTTTTGCCGGATTTATTGGTGGAAAGACAAGAAAAAGCGCAATGGAAACTGTAAAAATGAGCTTTGGATCAACAGGAGCTTTGTTATTTGCAGTATTAAATATTTTACAGTTAGTTGGATGGACAGCCATCATGATCTATGATGGATCATTAGCGGCAGCAGGAATCTTTCATGTGGCAAACTGGGTATGGCCAGTTGTGATCGGAGGACTGATCATCATCTGGATCTTAGTTGGAATTGAAAGTTTAGGAAAGATTAATACGGTTGCAATGGCAGCTTTATTTATCTTAACCGTTGTATTAAGCTTTATCATTTTTGGACATGGATCATTAAATACGGTTGCAAACGATGGATTAACATTTGGCGCAGCTGTAGAACTTGCGGTAGCTATGCCATTATCATGGCTTCCATTGATCAGTGACTACACAAGAGAAGCAAAAGAACCAACAAAAGCAACATGGGCAAGCGTGATCGTCTATGGATTAGTCAGCTGTTGGATGTATGTGATCGGTATGGGAATCTCTATTTTCACAGGAGAATCTGATATCGCACAGATCATGGTAAAAGCCGGACTTGGAATCGCAGGATTATTAATTATCGTATTCTCAACCGTAACAACAACATTCTTAGATGCATGGTCTGCTGGAATTTCCAGTGAATCTTTATCTAAGAATATCAATGGAAAATGGATCGCAGTTGCAGCAACAGTGATCGGAATCATTGGAGCCATTGTTTATCCAATGGATGACATCACAGATTTCTTATATCTGATCGGTTCAGTCTTTGCACCAATGATCGCCGTACAGATCGCAGATTTCTTTATCCTTCATCAGGATTTTTCAAGAAAATCTGTATGCATTCAGAACATGCTTGTATGGGTTGT
This sequence comes from Anaerostipes amylophilus, assembly GCF_025567365.1. Lineage (NCBI taxonomy): Bacteria > Bacillati > Bacillota > Clostridia > Lachnospirales > Lachnospiraceae > Anaerostipes > Anaerostipes amylophilus. Next base: position 202,110 of record NZ_JAOQJG010000003.1, read on the forward strand.
TGGCTTTATTGCATACCGCTGGCTGATGGGTGTCGATACGATCCTTGGAAACACACTTCCTGATATGGTGATCACGATTGTTTTAAGTGTGATCGTAAGTTTATTGCTTGGGAAGAAGAATGACTAAGCCCTTTATAAATTAACTTATATAATAATAACGAAAAAATGGTTTTATATCATATACAAAATATGATATAAAGCCATTTTTTTTATTTAATGATCGAGGTATTACGTTAAGAAGAGAAGACCTTTCACACAAACAGATTATTAATGATCTTGGATTGGTATCACATAATCCGGAAGAAATCTATCAAAATACGATTTATGTTGTAAAGAAACTGGTTACAGAAGCAGGGATTGATAAAAATAAAGTTGCAGGAATTGGGGCAGCATATTTGGCAGGAATTGCTTTGGGAATTTATGATAAAACGATTTTTGACCAGATTAAGTGTGATAAGTATGAGCCATTAATGGAAGAGGAGCGATGGAAACATAAAAAGTATGGTTGGAAAAAAATAATTCAGAGTGCTTGTGAGAAAAATTAAATTAAAAATAGCACAAATCTATAATGCCTTATAGGATATTTTTATATCTTATAAGGTATTTTTCTGTTCATAACCTATTGACAAGTATAATTTCATTCCTTATAATCATATTATTCCTATTAAAATTGTATGAAATATAACGAAGAAGGTGACAGAGATGAAAGAAATATTATGCTTCGGAGATTCCAATACATACGGACTCATCCCCGGTACAAATAGAAGATATAACAGAGAAACAAGATGGACAGGTATTTTATCAGAGAAGCTTTACGATAAAGGATATAGAATCATTGAAGAAGGATTATGCGGAAGAACCAGTGTGTTTGATGATGCAACAAGAGATGGAAGGAATGGAGCGAAAGTACTTCCGATGCTTTTAGAAACACACACACCGCTTGATCAGGTGGTTTTAATGCTTGGAACCAATGACTGTAAAATATACAATCATGCAAGTGCAGAGCGTATTGGAAAAGGCATCGAAAAATTAATCCAACAGATCAAAAAACATGATCCTACGATCGATATTTTATTAGTATCTCCAATTGAACTTGGAGAAGATGTATGGAAACCAGGGTTTGATCCCGAATTTGATCAGCATTCTGTGAAAGTATCCAAACAATTAAAACAGACATATTTAAAGATTGCATGGAAATACGGATGTGATTTTCTTGCAGCAAGTGATGTAGCCAAACCAAGTAAGGCAGATATGGAACATATGAATGAAGAAGGACATAAAAACCTTGCAGAAGCCATCGAATCATTTCTTGTAGAAAAAGAAAGAAATCATTCAAACGACTATGTAAATGTGGTATGATAAGACAAATGATACAAAACATTCAGAAAGGAATTTTACATATGGAAACGATCAATCCACAGGAATGGAAAAAAGACCTGCCAGCATTTAAAGAAAAGACAGACCGGTTTTATGCAGGAGAATTAAGTAAAGCAGATTATAAAGGATTCTCCGGTGGTTACGGAAGCTATGCACAGAAAGATGGAAAAGCAAGCATGATCCGTCTTCGTATGGCGGGTGGTCATTTAACAAAAGACAAATTAAAATTTATCGCAGACAATATTAAAACATATAACATAGATAAAGTACATTTGACAACATGTCAGGCAATTCAGTTACATAACTTACAGCCAGAAGCAATCTATGGAATCATGGAAGGTGGATTAGATCATGGCATTGTAACAATGGGTGGTGGTGGAGATTTTCCACGAAATGTTACTGTATCTCCATTATCCGGTGTGCAGAAAGGAGAATATTTTAACGTTCTTCCTTATGCAGAAGCAGCTGGAGAGTATTTAATGACATTTATTAAAAAAGAAGTCATGCCAAGAAAGTTAAAAGTTGGATTCTCAAATGGACCAGCGAATGAGACACATGCAACATTCCGTGATCTTGGATTTGTGGCAAGAGAAGATGGAAACTTTGATGTTTACAGTGCCGGTGGACTTGGCAATAATGCAAGATTTGGACTGAAAGTTGCTGAGAATGTAAAACCAGAGAAGATCCTTTATTATATCTGTGCAATGCGAGAGACATTTATCGCACATGGAAATTACAAACAGCGTGGAAGAGCCAGAACTCGCTATATGCAGGAAACTTTAGGAGAAGAAGGATATATCAAAGCATTCCATGAGAAATTAGATGAAGTTTTCGCATCTGGACAGGATTTAGATCTTCATGTAGAGATTCCTGAAGTAACAAAACAAGGAGATGAAAGTAAAGCAGAAGGAAAACGTGTGATCGAGCAGAAACAAGAAGGATTATATGCAGTTGCTTATCATCCATTTGGTGGCTGTCCAAAACCTGAGAAATTAGGTCAGATCTATGATGTGATCAAAGATATGGATGAGGTAGAAGCACGGATCTCTCCAGATGAGACGATGTATATCATTAATCTGACTGGAGATGAAGCAAAGAAAGTTTTAGAAGTCACAAATGACGGTGCAGAAACATTGTTTGAGACATCGGTATCCTGTATCGGGGCAACAATCTGTCAGGTTGGATTAAGAGATTCTCAAGGACTGTTACACAAAGTGATCAAAGCAGAAAGAGAAGCCGGATTAAAAGATGGATCATTACCAAAGATTCATATTTCCGGATGTATGTCTTCTTGTGGAACACACCAGATCGGAGAGATCGGATTCCACGGAAGTATGAAAGTGATTGATAAAGTTGCTCATTCTGCATTTGTTCTTCATATCAATGGATCTGATTATCAGGGCAAAGAGGTTATGGGAGAAGAAGTAGGAACCATCCTTGAAGAAGATATTCCAAAATTCCTTGTAAAATTAGGACATACCGTTGAGAGCGAAGGACTTGATTATGCACAGTGGAATGCAAAACATCCAGAAGGTATCAAGGAAATCGCAAAAGAATATTTACAATAACAGGTAGAAGCAATGGTATATTTTCCAATGTTTGTACAACTAAAGAATAAAAAATGTCTCGTGATCGGTGGTGGCAGGATTGCGCTTCGTAAGATCGAAGTCTTAAAAGATTTTGAAGCGGATGTTACCGTGATCGCACCAGAGATGATACCCCAGATTCGGCAGATCGATAAGATCCGCCGAATCTTTCGAACATTTATGGAGGAAGATTTCAAAGAAGCAGAGCTTGTGGTTGCAGCAACCAATGATCCAAAGGTAAACAGTGAGATCAGCAAGATCTGTATGCAAAGAAAGATTCCGGTCAATGCAGTTGATCAGAAAGAAGATTGCAGCTTTATTTTTCCATCCTATGTAAAAGAAGGAGAAGTAGTTGCGGCGTTTTCAAGTGGTGGTCAAAGCCCTATGATCACGCAATATTTAAAGGAAAAGATTAAACCAAATCTGACGGAAGAATTAGGACAGATCGCACAGATCTTAGGAAGTTTGAGAGCGTTTGCAAAATCATGTATTGCCACAGAACAGCAGCGCAAGGAATTTTATAAAGAATTATTACAAATCGGATTAAAAGATATTGATTCACTAGAAGAACAACGAATCAATGAAATCATTCAAAAATATACAAAAAATCAGAGTGAAATCGAGGAACAGTAAAATGGAACGTACAAGAAGATTAAGAACAAGTAATTATATGAGAGATATGGTGAGAGAAAACCATGTAAGAATTGATGAACTGATCTATCCGATCTTTGTCACAGAAGGAGAAGATATCAAGCATCCAGTAGAATCCATGTCAGGAATTTACCAGTATTCGCTAGACCGCCTGCCAGAAGAAATTAACAGAATTAAAGAAGCAGGGATCAAAGCAATTTTAATCTTTGGAATCCCAGATCACAAAGATGAAGTCGGAAGTGGTGCATACGCTGAAGATGGAATTGTACCAAAAGCAATCCGTCAGATTAAGAAAGAATACGAAGAACTGATCATCATTGCAGATGTATGTCTTTGCGAATATACTTCTCATGGACATTGCGGTCTCGTGAAAGATGGCGTGATCTTAAACGACGAAACACTGCCACTTCTTGCAAAAGCATCTATAAGTTATGCAAAAGCAGGAGCAGATATCATTGCACCAAGTGATATGATGGATCTTCGAGTAAAAGCGATTCGTGAAGCTTTAGATGAAGCAGGTTTTGTATACACACCAATCATGTCTTACAGTGCTAAGTTCGCGTCAGGATATTATGGACCATTTCGTGATGCAGCACACTCCGCACCAGGATTTGGAGACCGAAAGACATACCAGATGGACCCAGCCAATGGACAGGAAGCGATGCGCGAGATCGGGGAAGATATCGAAGAAGGTGCAGACCTTATTATTGCAAAACCAGCACTTGCCTATATGGATATTATGAAAGAAGCATCCATGAAATATAATATTCCAATCGTTGCATATAATGTAAGCGGTGAGTATGCCATGGTAAAAGCAGCTGCAGCCAATGGATGGATCGATGAGAAAAAGATCGTTATGGAAAATATGGTTGGATTAAAACGTGCCGGTGCAAAGATGATCATTACTTATCATGCATTAGATGTTGCAAAATGGCTGAAAGAAGAGGAAAGATAAATGAGTGATACAAGATCAAAAGAGTTATATGAACGAGCAAAAGTACACATTCCAGGTGGGGTTAATAGTCCAGTCCGTGCATTTCGTGCGGTAAACAGAACTCCAAGATTTATGGAATCAGCAAAAGGGGATCGAATCATTGATGCCGATGGAAATGAATACATTGATTATGTATGTTCCTGGGGACCTGGAATCTTAGGACATGCTCATCCACAGGTCATTCAAAAGGTTATGGAATCTTGCAAAAACGGATTAACCTTTGGAGCACCAACAGAGAAGGAAGTAATTTTGGCGGAATTGATCAGTGAACTCATTCCATCCATGGAGGTAAGCCGTTTGGTAAGTTCAGGAACAGAAGCTGTCATGAGTGCGATCCGTGCAGCCAGAGGGTTCACAGGAAGAGATAAGATCATCAAATTCCGCGGATGTTATCATGGACATTCCGACAGTTTGCTAGTAAAAGCAGGTTCTGGGGCATTAACAACATCCGTTCCAGACAGTGCCGGAGTTCCAAAAGACGATACAAAGAATACATTAGTTGCAGAATATAATGATAAAGATTCTGTAGAGAAATTATTTAAAGAAAATAAAAATGAGATTGCAGCAGTCATTGTAGAACCTGTTGCAGCGAACATGGGATTAGTACTTCCAGAAGAAGGATTTCTTGAATTTTTACGAGAGATCACAAAAGATCACGATTCTTTACTGATCTTTGATGAAGTGATCACAGGTTTCCGACTGTCTCTTGGAGGAGCACAGCAGTATTACAATATCAAGCCAGATATCACAACACTTGGGAAGATTGTTGGTGGCGGAATGCCAATCGGTGCTTACGGTGGAAGAAGAGAGATCATGCAGATGATCTCCCCAGATGGACCAGTTTATCAGGCAGGAACTTTATCAGGGAATCCAGTTGCAACAACCGCAGGTATTGAAACATTAAATATCTTAAAAGATGATCCACAGATTTATGAAAGACTGGAAAATAAAACAAAGAAACTTGCAAATGCAGCAAGACAGGCAGGAAATGGACATGTTTGTGTGAATCAGATCGGTTCTTTGATGAGTGTTTTCTTTACAGATCAGAAAGTCAGAGATTTTGAAAGTGCTGTGACATCTAATACGGAACAATATGCAGATTATTTTGGATATTTATTAGATCGTGGAATTTATATTGCACCATCTCAGTTTGAAACAATGTTTATCTCTGATGCACATACCGAAGAAGATATTGAGAAAACGTGTAAACTTGCAGGAGAAGCTTTATGCAATTTGGACTTCTAGGAATCGATTACAAAAATGCAGATCTTGCCGTTCGTGATGAGATTTCATTTACAGATCAGAAAAAGATGGAATTTTTCCGTAAAGCAGAAGAAAATGGAATTGAACAAGTCATGATCTTATCAACTTGTAACCGCAGTGAGATCTACTATTTTTATGAAAAGGAATCACAGGTAAAAGCAATACAAGATATCTATTGCGATATGTTTGAGAAAGTGCAGATTAGGCAATATATTAGACATTGCGAAGAAGACAAAGCTGTTTCTTATCTGTTTCGAGTCACAGCGGGTCTAGAGTCCATGGTACTAGGAGAAGACCAGATTCTTGGACAAGTAAAAGATGCCTTAGATTTTTCGAGAACAATGGGATTTAGCAAAAAAGAATTAAATAAAGTTGTAAGAGATGCAGTAACCTGTGCAAAAAAGGTAAAGACTACGTTTAAAATGAGCGAAAAACCAGTATCTGTTGGTTATATAGGAATCCTTGAAGTTGAAAAAACATGCATGATCAAAGGAAAAACGATTTTGGTGATCGGAAGTGGAGATACCGCAGTTCTTGCTCTTCGTTATCTATATGAATACGAGGCAGGAAAGATTTATTTATGTAGCAGAACACTGGCACATGCAGGAAATGTTCAGAAAGAATTTGAAGAAATTGAGATCATTTCATATGAACAAAGATATGAGGTCATGAAACGATGTGATATCGTAGTTTCTGCAACATCAGCACCACATGTGGTTGTAAAAGAAGAATGTTTTACACCAGAAAAATCTGTTACATTTTTAGACCTTGCAACGCCAAGAGACATCGATCCAAAACTTTCAGATGACCCAAAGGTAAATCTGATCAACTTGGATACGATCAAAGAAATATCTAAAGCTAATCAGTCAGAACGGGAAGAACTTTGTAGAGAAAGTTTTACGATGATCGAGAAGGAAAAAGAAGAAACGATCAAGTGGTTATTTCAAGTTCCAATGGAAGAAACAATCCGTTCCCTTCAGGAAAAATGCACAGAAATCGTGGAAGACAGCTACTCCTATTTATCAAGAAAAATGGATCTTGGGACAAGAGAACAGAAGTTATTGAAGAAAGTATTAAATGCATCTTTGCAGCGAATGATCAAAGAACCGATTCAGGAATTAAAACATTTAGAGACAAGGAAAGAACAGGCAGATTATAAAAAGATGGTAGAACAGCTTTTTGGAATTGACACAAAGAAAGGAACCGATCTATGAAATATATCATTGGCTCAAGAGGATCACGTCTTGCATTAATTCAGACAAAGTATGTACAGGAGAAATTGGCAAAGGCATATCCAGAGCATTCTTTTGAAATTGAAGTGATTAAAACAAAGGGTGATAAAATTCAGAATAAACCATTAGATAAGATTGGTGGAAAAGGACTGTTTGTGAAAGAAATCGAAGAAAAAATCATTTCCGGGGAGATTCATATGGGCGTTCACAGTATGAAAGATATGCCGTCAACTCCAGCGAAAGGGCTTGTTTTCACAAAATCATGGAAAAGGGAAGATCCAAGAGATGTACTAATCCTTCGAACAGCATCCAACCTTTCTGATTTAAGAAAAGGAGCAGTGATCGGAACTGGAAGTAAACGACGTGCGTTTCAGCTGCTAAAACAAAGACCAGATCTTAAGATCGTCAATATCCGTGGAAATGTCGATACAAGACTTCGGAAAATGGAAGAACAAGAATTAGATGGAATCATTCTTGCGGCAGCAGGACTGAAACGACTTGGAATGCAAGATGTGATCACACAATATCTGGAACCAGAAGAAATGATCTCAGCACCTGCACAGGGAGTTCTTGCGTTGGAAGTCAGAGAAGATCAGAAAGAATTACAACAGATGTTAGATGTATTTTCGGACGAAGAAACTATGAACGAGGTATGTGCAGAACGAAATTTCTTAGAACAAATGGGTGGAAGCTGTCATACCCCGGCAGGTGCCAGATGTCAGAAGACAAACGATGGATACCGATTAGATGCGATGTTTGGAAATGAAGATGGAAACAAACAGGCATACACGAAAGTTTATGGGACTGACCCTGAAACTTTAGCAAAAACAGCCGTAAAAAATATAAAAAAACAGTTGGAAGGAATTGTCTATTTGATCGGTGCAGGACCAGGAGATCCGGAACTTATCACAGTCAAAGGAAAAGAGATATTAAAAAAAGCAGACTGCGTGATTTATGACAGGCTTATTCCACAGGAACTATTAGATGAGACAAAAGCTGGCTGTGAGTGTATCTATGTTGGAAAAGAAAATCATCATCATACAATGAAACAAGAACAGATCAATGAATTGTTAGCAGAGAAAGCATTGCAATATGATATTGTAGTTCGTTTAAAAGGTGGCGATCCATTTGTCTTTGGACGAGGTGGGGAAGAAGCTATTTATTTAGCGAATCAGGAAATTCACTGCGAAGTCATTCCTGGAATCAGTTCCTGTATCGCAGCCGCAGAACTTGCTGGAATCCCAGTCACACACAGAGGAATCTCCAAAGGATTTCGCGTTGTGACAGCACATGATTGTAGAAATCAGCTGTCTGATCTTAATTTTGCTTCTATGGCAAAGTCAGAAGAGACATTAGTATTCTTAATGGGACTTACAAAATTAGAAGAGATCACAACCAATTTATTAAAAAAAGGAATGAATGAAAATACACCTGTTGTAGTCATTTCAAATGCGGCATCAGCAAAACAAAAAACATGTACTGCAACATTAAATACGATTCAGGAAAAAGCAGATCAGGAAAAGCTTTCATCACCAGCTGTTATTGTTGTAGGAGATGTTGTGAAACTTCAAAAAGAGATTCAAAAACCAGAAGATACAATTTGGCATTTGGTCACAAAGGTAGGTGATCAGCCATCAAAATTAGCACAGTTATTAAAAGATCATGGATATAAGATCAAAGAATTTCAAACAGGAGAGATCTCTTATAAAAAGAATCTGATTTCTAAGGAAGAATTAGCGAAAGTTACTTATCTTATTTTTACAAGCAGATATGGAGTTCATGGGTTTATGAAACAGATGAAAGCTGCTAATCTGGATCTAAGAAATCTTTATGATAAAAAGATAGTTGTCGTTGGAGAGAAAACGAAAGATGTTTTAATGGAATATGGAATTGTTGCAGATTTTATGCCGAAAGAAGCAGGAGAAGTCTATCTTTGCAAACTTATGAAACAGGAAGTAAATAAAGATGATGTCATTTGGTATTGTAAAGGAATATCTGGTGGAGAAATACTAAAAGAAACACTTGAATCAGTTTGCCAGATAAAAGAAAAGATCATGTATGAAAATAAGAAAGTGATCTTTGATGTCCACCTACAGATCAAAGATATTAAAAGTATTTCATTTACTTGTGCGTCTTCCGTTCGAAGATTTTTTGATCAGATAAAAAAAGAAGAAATAAAGGAATGGATAGAAAACATTCCATGCATCAGTATCGGAGAAAAGACAACAAAACAATTAAAGAAAGTTGGAGTAAAACATATTTTAGAAGCCAAAGATACAACATATTTATCAATGTTTGATAAAATCAAGGAATCTATGTTATAATAGCAAAATGCCAGAGATCAAATGATGGAACGCTGGCATTTTAAATGAAAAAGAAAGGCAGAATTAAATCATTATGGGATTTGAATTTCAGATGTTAGACGGACTTCAGACGATCCATACTTCATTCCTAGATACATTTATGATATCAATCACCAAACTTGGAGATGCAGGAATCGTGTGGATCATTTTGACAGTTATTTTATTACTGATACCAAAAACAAGAAAAGCAGGAGGATACATGGCAGTGGCATTGATCGCTGATCTGATCATTTGCAATGTGATCATAAAACCGATCGTTGCAAGACCAAGGCCTTATAGTATCAATAAAACGGTACAGTTACTGGTTACACCATTGAAGGATTATTCTTTTCCATCCGGTCATACCGCAGCATCGTTTGCATCAGTCAGTGCACTTTATTTTGCAGGAAAAAAGAAAGTGGCAGCAGGGGCTTTGATATTATCTATTTTCATCGCTTTTTCAAGATTGTATTTATATGTTCATTACCCAACGGATGTTTTAGGTGGATTGATCATTGGATTATTATGTGGATGGATCGCAGATGTGATCATTAAAAAGATTGCAGAAAGAAAAGCAAAAGTAAAGGCGTAGATTTTGTACTAAATCAGATTCAAGTTGAATAAATTGGAATTAAAGTATATAATAGCTTTATAAACGGCATGGAAAATACAATATACATATTGTTTATACAATCTGATAATAATCACATCAAGAGTTAACATAAAGATCAGACAATTAAAAAGAAGGAGAGCATTATGAAAACAAAAATCGAAGTGCAGTTTCAGGAACGTAATGTGGATGTAAAAGACACAGAGAAACTTGTTAAAGAAGATTTAAAAGCAAGTGGTGTTAAAATGAACACAATTGCAAACTTAGATATTTACTATCAACCTGCGCAAGGTGATATCTATTACGTTGCAACAACAAAAGACGGCAAAGAGATCAGTAACGAAGAAGCATTAAAGATCGAAGAATAAACTACATATTCATAATACATGCCAAAAAATTAAATTCTAATTATAAAAGTAAAAACCATTTAATAAATCTTGCAAAGACGAATTTGCGGATGATTCTATTAAGTGGTTTTTATTTTTTAATTTTTGGAGATACTAAATGAAATACAGACATTTAACACGTGCTTGACAAGCAGACAAAGCTTCTATATTCTATTATGAGGAAATGAAAAGAACAGGAGAAAAAGATTGAATGATTTAAATATTAACTGGAAAGATTTTTATAAAAATGTATTTTCACTGGTTGTTCCGATGGCATTACAAAATCTGATCAATGTCGGTGTTACTGCAGCCGATGTTGTAATGCTTGGAAAAGTCAGTGAAAAAGTATTATCAGGAGCTTCCCTTGCAGGTCAGATTCAGTATATCATGGTATTGTTCTTATTTGGATTGACGTCAGGTGCAACTGTTCTTACCGCGCAATACTGGGGAAAAGGTGATAAAACAACGATTGAAAAGATTCTTGCCTTAGGGATCAGATCCGCAGTGATCGTAACGGCAATTTTTACAGTGGCAGCCTTTGCAATTCCAGCATCCCTAATGAGAATCTTTACAAATGATCCACAGGTGATCGCAGAAGGAGTCAAATATTTAAGAATTGTAGCATGCTCTTATATTATCATGGGAATTACCAATGTATACTTATATGTTATGAGAAGCATTGAACGAGTGATCGTAGCGACAGTCGTCTATCTTGTATCATTTTTATGTAATGTGATCTTTAATGCAATTTTTATTTTTGGATTATTCGGATTTCCAGCATTAGGAATCCGAGGAGCAGCCATTGCAACATTGATCGCAAGGATCGTAGAATTGATTTTGGTCTGTGGTTATGCAAAGATTTATAATAAAGATGTAAAATTCAGAGTTCATTATTTTCTACATCAGGACAAATTGTTAGTGAAAGACTTTTTAGTCTATTCCCTGCCAGTTGTTTTAAATGAAGTGATGTGGGGACTTGGAACATCAGCAAATACAGCTGTTCTTGGACATATGGGTAGTTCTGCAGTTGCAGCCAATTCTGTGGCACAGGTGGCAAGACAGTTAGCAACCGTCGTATCCTTTGGATTATCCAGTGCAACAGCAATCTATCTTGGTAAGACGATCGGAGAGAAGAAATTTGATCATGCCAGAGCTTATGCGAAACGATTTATTATTTTAAGTGTGGTTATGGGAGTAATTGGCGGGGCATTGATCTTAATTGCTTCCCCAGTTGTGATTTCTTTCTTATCACTAAGTGCAGCTGCAAGATATTATCTGAAGATGATGTTTTATGTGATGTCTTATTTTGTGATCGCACAGGCATTTAATACAACAATGGTTGTTGGAATCTTCCGCTCTGGAGGCGATACAAAGTTTGGCCTGATCATGGATGTATCAACGATGTGGGGATGCTCCATTTTGTTAGGTGCATTGGCAGCATTTGTATTTCATTGGAGTGTACCGGCAGTTTATGTCTTATTGATGAGTGATGAATTGATCAAAGTGCCGATCACATCGATCAGGTATCGTAGTTTTAAATGGTTAAAAGATGTGACAAGAGATAACGTTTAAGAGGTATTGAAAGAGATATTTAAGGGAGGAAAATTTCTATGGAAACAGAAGTAAAATTAACGAAACTTGCCCAGTGTGCAGGATGTGGGGCAAAGGTCGGAGCTGGAACTCTGGCAAAGTTATTAGATGGAATTCCAACAAGATCGGATGAACGATTACTGGTTGGATTCGACAAAAGTGATGATGCTTCTGTCTATAAAATTGATGATAATACAGCACTTGTTCAGACTCTGGATTTCTTTCCACCGATCGTTGATGATCCGGAAATGTTTGGGGAAATCGCAGCGGTCAATGCAATCAGTGATATCTATGCGATGGGAGCTGATCCCAAATTGGCTTTAAATATCATGTGTGTCACAAAAGATATGCCAAAGGACAGTATACAGGCAATTTTACGCGGGGGTTATAAGAAAGCATATGAAGCAGGAGTGATCATCACAGGTGGTCATACAATTCATGATCAGGAACCAAAGTATGGTTTATCCGTTTCAGGATTTGTGCATCCAAAGAAATTTCTGACAAACAGTGGTGCAAAACCTGGAGATGTCTTGATTCTTACGAAACCATTAGGAGTCGGGATTCTAACAACATCCGCCAAAGCAGAATTTATCGATCAGAAAGTGATGGATAAGATTTATGATCAGATGAGACAATTAAATAAATATGCCAGAGATATCATGGTAAAATACGCTGTTCACAGTTGTACGGATGTGACTGGATTTGGTTTGCTCGGACATGGGTATGAGATGGCACAGGGAAGTAATGTGACGATCCATTTTATGACAAAAGAGATTCCATATCACAAAGAAGCATTAGAGATGGCAGATCTTGGAATGATCCCGGAAGGAGCCTATCGAAACCGCAAATATGCAAGTGCAGGAGTCTCAAAAGCAAAAGAAATCAAGAGGGCCATGGAAGATATTTTATACGATCCACAGACATCCGGAGGACTGATGATCGCAGTCGATGAAAAAGATGCAAAAAATTTATTAAAAGATTTACAGAATACGATCCCATGTGCTAAAATAATTGGGTATGTAGAAGATAAAGAAGAGAAATCAATTATATTAGAATAGAACATAAAACAGACAGGAAGGATCTTAAGATGAAGAAAGATTGTCCTGTCTGATTTTGAGCAATCGTTATTCTCATTTGAGAATAACGACAGGAGAGAAGAATGAAAGATCAATTTCAAAGAACGATTGATTATGCCAGAATATCGATCACGGACCGCTGCAATCTATATTGTACCTACTGCCGCCCAGATCATGAGGAAAAGTTATCTCATAAGGATATTTTAAGATATGAAGAAATCCTAAGATTATGTAAGATTCTTACTAAGCTTGGAATTGACAAATTTAAGATCACAGGTGGAGAACCATTGGTACGAAAAGGCTGCGCAGATTTTATTTATGAATTAAAAAAGATGAATAAGGTAAGTAAAGTTACATTAACAACAAATGCAATTTTTTTATCAAGAGATTTGGATAAATTAACAGAAGCAGGAATTGACGGGATCAACGTAAGTCTTGATTTTATGGATTGTGAAAAATATAAAAATATCACAGGATATGATGGCTATGAAAAGGTTATGAAAGCTATCAAAGAAGCAGCTTATATGGGATTGAACGTAAAGATCAATACCGTACTGACAGAACAGACAACGATGGAGGATATCCAGAAATTTATAGACTATATAAAATATCATAAAATTTGTATCCGATTCATCGAACAAATGCCACTTGGAAACAAACAGATCACATCATCTTTGTCACGAGATGAGATCAGAAAGAATCTAAAAGATCAAGGAATTAGATTTCATAAAGTAGAACAAAAAATCGGAAATGGTCCGGCAGTTTATGAAACAATGGAAGGTTATAAAGGAATGATCGGATGGATCGAAGCATTGCATGGAAAGTTTTGTGACAGATGCAATCGTATTCGCCTGACATCGACTGGAGGAGTTAAACCATGTCTTTATTACCAAGAAGCAGGGAATATCAGAAAACTATTAAGAAATGGAAGTTCTGACGAAGAAATCAAAAAGGTGTTAGAAGAGATCATTTACAAAAAACCACAGGCACATCATTTTGAAGACAAGCCGTCAGACAGTAAGATGTATACAATTGGAGGATAATATCAATGGGAGAATTTTCACATTTTGACCAGCATGGAAATGCAGTCATGGTCGATGTAACAGAAAAAAAAGAAACAACAAGAACTGCGATCGCACAGGGAAAGATCAAAGTCAATGATGAAATCTTTGCGAAAGTCAAAGAAGGAAGTATGGCAAAAGGAGATGTCTTAGGAACTGCAAGGATCGCAGGGATCATGGCAGCAAAGAAGACATTTGAACTGATCCCGATGTGCCATCTTCTGATGCTTACAAAGTGTAAAGTTGACTTTGAAATGTTAGAAGAGACCAAAGAGATCAAAGCGGTCTGCCTTGTTAAAACAACAGGAAAAACAGGGGTTGAGATGGAAGCTTTGACAGGAGTCCAGGTTGCCTTATTAACGATTTATGATATGTGTAAGGCAATCGATAAACATATGGTCATGTCAGATATTCATTTAGTGGAAAAAACAGGTGGAAAGAGTGGTGATTTTACATGGAAGGAATCATAAAAGCGGTTTGTATCAGTGAAAAACGTGGAACGGTAAAGAAAAATATCAATGAAGTGAAAGTGATCAAAGACTTTGGATTAGAAGGAGATGCACATGCAGGGAAATGGCACCGACAGGTCAGTTTTTTAAGTGCGGATATCGTAGATGAATTCAATGAAAAAGGAGCATCTGTGATCGAAGGTGATTTTGGAGAAAATGTGCTTGTTTATGGGATTGATTTTAAGAAATTACCAGTTGGAACAAAATTGATCTGTAATGATGTAAAGTTTGAAGTTACTCAGATTGGAAAAGAGTGCCACAGTCACTGTGAGATTTACAAACGTGTGGGAGACTGCATTATGCCAAGAGAAGGAATTTTTGCAAAAGTGTTAGAAGGTGGAATGATCAAAGTTGGAGATAAGATTAAAGTTATTTATCCAGACAAAGATATGCCATATCAGGCTGCAGTCATCACATTAAGTGATAAAGGATCCAGAGGAGAACGAGTAGACACAAGTGGTCCAAAAGCAAGTGAGATTTTAAGAGAACATGGATTTGAGATCATAGAAGAAATCCTTCTTCCAGATGAGATGGCACAGATCAAAAAAGAATTGATCCGTTTAAGTGACAGTCGTCAGGTTGATCTGATCATTACAACTGGAGGAACAGGACTTTCCCCAAGAGATTGTACACCAGAAGCAACTTTAGCCGTGGCTGACAGAAATGTACCTGGAATCGCAGAGGCAATCCGTGCAGGGTCTATGACGATCACAAAACGAGCCATGTTATCAAGAGGGGTCAGTGTCATAAGAAAGAAAACACTGATCATCAATCTTCCGGGTAGCAAAAAGGCAGTCGAAGAGGGTCTTTCCTTTATTATTGACCAGCTGCCACACGGATTAGATACATTAAGAGGAAATACACAGGATTGTGGAAGAAACTAAGAGAGGAGATAATCTATGGATACATCACCGATCATTATATCGATGAAAACAGCAATCGTTGCCATTGTATTTACATTTATTCTAGGATTGTTTGCTGCTCGATGGATCTTATATCGTAAATCTGAAGCGGCAAAGATCTTCTGGGATGGAATTTTTACGATGCCGTTAGTATTACCGCCAACGGTTGCAGGATTTTTCCTGCTTGTATTTTTTGGCTCTTACGGTCCAGTCGGAAAGCTGTTTGAAGATTATCTAGGGATCAGGATCGCATTTTCATGGGGAGCGACGATCCTTGCGGCAGTTGTGATGTCATTTCCGCTAATGTATCGTTCGGCAAGAGGTGCCTTAGAACAGATTGACGATGATCTGATCTTTGCGGCAAGAACACTTGGAATGAGTGAGTGGTGCATTTTTTTTAAGGTTATGATCCCAAATGCATTACCAGGGATCATTTCCGGTGGAGTACTTGCATTTGCCAGAGGACTCGGAGAATTTGGAGCGACAGCAATGATCGCTGGAAATATTCCGGGAAGAACAAGAACACTGCCACTTGCGGTATATTCTGAAGTCGCAGCAGGAAATATGGACGCAGCATATCAGTATGTTTTAGTGATCGTAGTCATTTGTTTTGCAATTGTAGCAGCTATGAATATTTATCTGATCATGGAAAAGAAAAAGCAGGAAGCCTAAGGAGAGATTTATGAGTCTTGAAGTAAAGATCAAAAAGAAATTAAAAGAGTTTACGTTAGAGTCAGAACTTCATGTAGAAACAGGATGTACAGGACTTATGGGGCCTTCTGGAAGTGGAAAAAGCATTACATTGAAATGCATTGCAGGAGTGCAGACAGCCGATAGTGGAAGGATTATACTAGATGGAAGAGTTCTTTATGATTCTGAAAAGAAAATCAATCTTTCACCACAAAAGAGAAAGATTGGATATTTATTTCAGGGATATGCATTGTTTCCCAATATGACAATTGAAGAAAACATCAAAACAGGATTAAAAGCCAAAAAGCTTCCGAAAGATGAAATCAAACAAAAGGCAAATGATATGATGAAACGATTTCATATTGAAGAATTAGCAAAAAGATATCCAAGACAAATTTCAGGTGGACAAAAACAGAGAACAGCATTAGCCAGAATGCTTGCCTGTGAACCAGAAGTCATTTTGATGGATGAGCCATTTTCAGCGTTGGACGAATACTTAAGAGAACAGATGCAAGATGAACTTTCTAATATGCTTACAATGTTAAACAAACCAGCGATCTTAGTGAGTCACAGCAGTAAGGAAGTAGAAAATCTATGTGACAAAAAATATCATATTCAAAGAGGGCATCTGAAAGAAGTCGCATTATAAAATAGGGTAACGATAAAATTTTACACAATATTATTAAGAAAGTGAGGAAGTTACAAATGAAAAAGAGACTTTTAGCTGTGCTATTAGCAGGAGCTATGGTTCTTTCCATAACAGCGTGTGGAAGCAGCAAAGACAGCTCTAAATCCACAACAGAGGCAGCAAAGAAAGAAGAGACAACAACGATTACACTTGCAGCTGCAGCCAGCCTTGAAAAATGTTATACAGAAAAATTAATTCCAATGTTTGAAAAAGAAAACAAAGGAATTAAAGTAGAAGGAAGCTATGATAGTTCAGGAAAATTACAGAGCCAGATCGAAAACGGAATGGCAGCCGATGTATTTATGTCAGCAGCAACGCAGCAAATGAATAACCTTGTCAAAGAAAAATATATCAGCAAAGGTGATGTTGTAGAATTATTAGAAAACAAAGTTGTGCTGATCGTACCTAAAAAAGGGAATGCAAAAGTTTCGTCCTTTCAAGATATCACAAAAGCTGATACAATTGCATTAGGAGATCCTAAGAGTGTTCCAGCGGGAGCTTATGCACAGGAAATCTTTACGAACTTAAAGAATTGGAATGATGTGAAGAAAAAAGCAAGCTTTGGAACAAACGTAACAGAAGTATTAAACTGGGTAGCAAAAGGAAGTGCCGAGTGTGGTATTGTATATGCAACAGATGCAGCAAGCAGCAAAGATGTAAAAGTTTTAACAGAAGCACCAGCAGATTCATTAAAAACACCAGTGATTTATCCAGTTGCAGCATTAAAGAAAAGCAAAAATAAAGATGCAGCAGATAAATTCGTAAAATTCTTACAGAGTGAAAAAGCATTAAAGGTTTTCAAATCTTATGGATTTACAATCAATAAATAAGAAGTAGAAGGTGAAAAACAATGAAATTAGTGGATACAAAAGATGCTGTGGGAACTGTGTTATGCCACGATATCACACAGATCATCAAAGGCGTTACTAAAGACGCAAGATTCAGGAAAGGTCATGTCGTCAAAGAAGAAGACATTCCAGTGTTGTTATCCCTTGGAAAAGATCATTTATATGTCTGGGAAGCTGGAGACGATATGCTTCATGAAAATGATGCAGCCAGGATTCTTTGCGATCTGTGCAAGAATGAAGGTATGAAAGAGTCTGAAGTCAAGGAGGGTAAGATTGAACTATCTGCCGAATACGATGGGCTCTTAAAAATAGACAAAGAAAAATTATTTACGGTAAACTCCTTTGGACAGATGATGATCGCAACAAGATCTGGGAATACTCCAGTTAAAGCGGGCGATAAACTGGCAGGTACAAGAATCATTCCACTGGTCATTGAAAAAGATAAGATGCAGGAAGTCAAAGACAGGGTTGGAGATACGCCAATTCTGTCTCTTCTACCTTATAAAAAGAAAAAAGCCGTGATCTTAGCCACAGGAAATGAAGTATATTATCATAGAATCGAAGATACATTTACCCCGGTTGTAGTAGAAAAGATCAAAGAATACGGCGCTGAAGTGACCAGTACAAAACAATTACCAGATGACAATGAACTTTTAACAAAAACAATTTTAGAAGCAATCGAAAATGGAGCAGAAATGGTATTATGCACGGGAGGAATGAGTGTCGATCCAGACGACAAAACACCACTCGCGATCAAAAATACAGGAGCAGATATCATATCTTACGGAGCACCAGTTTTGCCAGGAGCAATGTTTTTACTTGCTTATTACAAGAAAGGTGATAAAATGATTCCGATCATGGGACTTCCTGGATGTGTGATGTATTCAAAAAGAACCATATTTGATATTGTTCTGCCAAGAATCATGGCAGATGACAAAGTAAGCGCAGAAGAACTTGCACATCTTGGAGAAGGCGGATTATGTCTTAACTGTAAAGTCTGTACTTATCCAAACTGTGGATTTGGAAAAGGATGGTAGAGATGGAATCGTATATACCAAAACATTTTGACTTCAGAGTCAGAGTTTTTATGGAGGAACCTGACTTTGGAAAAGGAGTTGCACAGTTATTATCATTAACAAGAGAGAAAGGTTCTTTATCTGCAGCATATAAATCTATGGGAATGGCAGCAAGCAAAGCATGGAAGATCTTAAAGCGTGCAGAGGCAGATCTTGGAGTGAAATTGGTTGAGAGAAGATCCGGTGGAAAACAAGGTGGCGGTTCTAATTTGACTCCTGAGGGGGAAGATATTTTAAAACGTTATGAGAAATTTCACAAAGAAGTAGCCGAAGCTGCAAAAGAATCTTTTTTAAAAAATTTTGGTGATCTAGGAGAGTAGAAGTAAACGATGAGAAAAAAAGAATTAAAAACAGTCATCACATTTGAGACAACCACACAGGCCATCGGTATGGAAAGTGCCTGCAAAGAATATCAGATTGAGGGACGATTGATCCCCGTACCAAAAGAGATCACAGCAGGATGCGGAATGGCATGGATGACCCCTTTAGAAAATGAAGAATCTGTGGTACAATTTATGTCAGAACATGAAATCATTCCACAAGGGGTATTTCAAGTAGAAATTTAAATTGGAGGATAATTAGATATGAAACAGATTGACGAAAGAGGAAACGCTTGTCCAATTCCTGTCGTACACACAAAGAAAGCATTAGAATCCATGAATGGAGAGACAAAGTTAGTTGTCCTGGTAGACAATGAGCCAGCCGTTCAGAACGTCACAAGATTTGCAGAAGGTAAAAACTGTGAAGTCAAAAGTGAGAAGATTTCAGACAATGAATTTAAGATTGAGATCATGGTAGAAAATTATACACCAGCAGATGAGGAAGAAGAGATTGTTTGCGCACCATCTGCAAAAGATGATTTTATCATTGTTGTATCATCGAACGAGATGGGACAGGGAGAAAAAGCCCTTGGACAGACATTGATCAAAGCATTCTTATTTGCGGTAACAAAACAGGACAAACTTCCATCTAAGATGCTGTTTTATAATTCAGGGGCATACCTTACATGCGAAGGTTCTGATTCTTTAGAAGACTTAAAAACATTAGAAGCAGAGGGTGTAGAAATCTATACTTGTGGAACATGCTTAAACTTTTATGAAGTTACAGAGAAATTAGCTGTTGGTTCCATCACAAATATGTATGATATCGTAGAAATGATGGAAAAAGCAGGAAAAGTGATCAAACCTTAAGGAATATCTATGGAAGATTTAGTTATTGTAAGAGGCGGTGGAGATATCGCCACGGGGACAATTTATAAATTAGTAAAAAGTGGATTCCATGTATTGATCCTTGAGATCACACATCCATCTGCAATCCGCAGAAATGTTGCATTTTCAGAAGCAGTATACGAAGGAAAATGGCAGGTCGAAGATATGACCTGCTATCTTGCAAATGATATGAAAGAAGCAAAACAGATCATGCAAACAGGCAGTCCAGCAGTAATGATTGATCCAAAAGGAGAGATGATCGAGAAACTAAAACCAATTGCCGTTGTTGACGCAATTCTTGCGAAGAAAAATCTTGGAACAACAAGAGATATGGCACCGATCACGATCGCGCTTGGACCTGGATTTACAGCAGGAAAAGATGTTGACGTTGTCGTTGAGACAATGCGTGGGCATAGACTTGGAAGGATCATGAAAGAAGGCAATGCAATTCCGAATACGGGAATTCCAGGAGTGATCAAAGGGTTTGGAAAAGAACGGGTGATCCATTCTCCAGCCGAAGGAATTTTAAGAAATATCTGTCATATCACAGATATGGTAACCAAAGGTCAGATACTAGCAAAGATTGAGACACCAGACGGTGAGATCATTGATGTACCTGCAAGTATGGATGGATTATTGCGAGGTTTAATTCGTGATGGTTATCCAGTGACAAAGGGATTTAAGATTGCAGATATCGATCCAAGAGCAGAAGAATATGATAACTGTTTTACGATTTCAGATAAAGCCAGATGCATTGCAGGTGGTGTATTAGAAGCATTATTATATTTGAAAAATAATCTTACTGCAGATCAGAAAATAGAAGATTCAAAATCAATCTATGCGGACTATGCAGCAACACATATCACAAAACCAGATTGTGTTAAAGATGCAATGATTCATGCATTGTCACTTGGAAATAGTGGAAGAGGTGTTAACGAAAGTTCGTTAGATGCTGCAAGAAAGATTTATGAAGTCCGTACAAAAGTTGATCAGTTTTTTGATGGCTATGGTCCAGAACAAGTTGTATTTACCAGTGGAATTACAGAAAGTTTAAACACGGTGATCAAAGGTTACTTAAACAAAGGAGATCATGTGATCACAACTTTCATGGAACATAACAGTGTTCTCCGCCCATTATATGAGATGGAGCAGCAAGGAGTTCGTTTAACGATCACTTCACCAGATGTTGATCATATCGAACAGGCAATTTATGAAGATACGAAAATGGTTGTGATGATACAAGCATCTAATGTAACAGGTGAAGTATTTGATATCAGAAGCGTTGGGAAACTATGTAAAGAAAAAGGAATCCTATTTGTTGTAGATACAGCGCAAAGTGCAGGAGTTATTCCGATTTCTATGAAAGAAGATTATATCGATGTTCTATGTTTTACTGGACATAAAGGACTGATGGGACCGCAGGGAATTGGTGGAATCTGCATTAGAAAAGGTGTAAAGATCCATCCATTAAAAACAGGTGGAACAGGAATCTTATCATTTTCAAAAACACAGCCAGAAGCATTGCCACAGGCATTGGAAGCTGGAACATTAAATGGCATTGGAATCGCAGGGCTTGGAGCAGCGATTGATCATATCAATACTTATGGAATCAATAAGATACGAAAACAGGAAAAAAATCTGATTGAAACATTTTATAAGAAAATGAAGGAAATCAAAGGAATTAAGACATATCATGAGAATCCTTTGGATTTCACAAAACAGACAGCTATTTGTTCGATCAATCTGGAAGAATATGATTCTGGAAGTGTCAGTGATGAACTAATGGAACGTTTTCATATTCAGACGAGATCAGGAGCTCACTGTGCACCATTAGTACATGAACATTTTGGTACGGTAGAACAGGGAATGGTAAGATTCAGCTTTGGACATGAGACAACTATCGAAGAAATTAACCAGATTATTCATGCAGTCAAGATTCTGGCAGAAGAATAAGAGGAAAAAATGATGATCATTGCAGTTGTAGGTTCCGGTGGAAAAACAACAAGAATTCATAAATTAGCAAAATATTATAGAAGCCTTGGAAAGAAAGTCTTTGTCACTACAACAACACATATGAAAAAAGAACCAGAAACAGTTATTCCAACATATGCGAAGGATCTTTTGAATCCCTTAAATGAGAATGGCTATTGTATGGCAGGAACACTGACAACAGCCAAAGGCGCACCAATACAAAAGATCGGAACATTACCAAAAGATCTTTATGATCTGGTGGTCAAAAAAGCAGATATCACATTGATAGAAGCAGATGGTTCCAGAGGGATGCCTGCAAAGATTCCCGCAGATTATGAACCAGTGATTCCTGAAAATGTCGATGAGATTCATATTGTGATCGGAATGTCAGCATTGGGGAAAACAGCCAAAGAAGTAGTCCATCGCCTTTGCCTGGCTGACGACGATTTAGAAATTAAAGAAGATACGATCATTACACCATTGCATTTACAAAAATTACTGAAGAAAGGATATCTAGAACCATTGAGAGAACAACATAACGATACAAAAATCAAAGTATATCCAGGACAGGCAGATACCTTATATCAAAGAGTGATCGCCCGATTCTTACAGGAAGAAAAAGATGTTACACAGATCAAAGAAGACTGGTTTAAGATTCAACCGAAACTGGTCATTTTCGGGGCAGGACATGTAGCAATCCAGTTGCTTCAGATTGCAAAATTTTTAGATTTCTATACGATTATGATTGATGATAGAGAGGAATTTGCAGATCCGGAGAAGCTTCCACAAGCAGATGAGGTTTATTGCAGGGATTTTCATAATATAGAAGATATTTTGCCAGAACAGGATAACGTATTTTATGTCGTTGTCACACGAGGACACGCAAATGACAGATTATGTGCAGAAACTGTTTTAAGAAGATCATATCTTTATCTTGGAATGATCGGAAGCAAGGGAAAAGTAGCAAAAACTTTTGAGACGATGAAAGAAGAAGGATACAGCAAAGAACAGATCAGCACGATCTATGCACCAATCGGATTAAAAATCGGAGCAAGAACCCCAGAAGAGATCGCGATCAGTATCGCAGCAGAGATGGTTGAGATCAAGAATCAAGAAACAGAAAGTACGATGAGCAAAGAACTTTTTGAAACAAAAGAATCTGGAGTCTTATGTATTATCACAAAGAAATTCGGTTCATCTCCACGAGGTGTTGGAAGTATGATGCTTGTTACAAAAGATGGAATTATTGGAAGTATCGGTGGTGGGAACTTGGAAAAGACAGTTATGGAAGAAGCTATGTCAATCAAAGAAATCATAAAGAAAGAATATGATCTTTCCAATGCCAAGAGTGCAACGCTTGGTATGATCTGTGGTGGTAAAAATGAAATACTATATGTTCCTGTGGAATAGTAAGATATATTACTAGTAAAATTAGCAATAACTGTAGAGTGGTATTTTGTACTTTGTCTACAGTTATTTTTGCTATATAATAGTATAGCAAAACTTAAAAAGGAGTACATAAATGGGAAAATACAATTTTGATGAAGTGATTGACAGACATGGAACAGACTGTCTAAAATATGATTTTGGAATGAAGAGAAAAGGAAGAGATGATTTACTTCCATTATGGGTAGCAGATATGGATTTTCGTCTGCCAGATGAGATTCTTGATGAATTCCACAAAAGAATCGATCATGGAATTTTTGGATATACAGATCCGTTGGATGACTATTTTGATGCGATGAATCACTGGTTTTCCACACGATATGGATATACGATCGATTCAGAATGGGTAACACTTGGTGCAGGAATCGTTTACGCACTAGGAACAAGTGTCAGAGCATTTACCGAAGAAGGCGATACAATGATGGTAATGCAGCCAGTTTACTATCCATTCAGTGAAGTTATCAAAAATGATGGAAGAAAACTGGTAAACTGCCAGCTTCGTTATGAAAACAATCATTATTCCATCGATTTTGAAAAAATGGAACAGATGATCAAAGAAGAAAATGTAAAAGCACTGATCTTCTGTAATCCGCACAACCCAGTCGGAAGAGTCTGGACAAGAGAAGAGATGGAACAAGTGGCAGAAATCTGTCTTAAATACAATGTAGTCTGGATGGTCGATGAGATGCACTGTGATTTCATTTTCCCTGGACATGAGTTTACAAGCTGTATGAATCTGGATGAAAAATATCGCGAGATCATTGCACTTTACAGTTCTCCAGGAAAGACATTTAATGTTGCAGGATTACAGCCAGCCAATATCATTATTCCAAATGAAGAATTAAGAAAAAAATATCAGTGGGCCAATACACAGGCAGCTTACAGTCAGGGAAGCTTAATGGGACAGTTAGCTGTAAAAGTATGCTATACAAAAGGTGCAGAATGGGTTGATGAGCTGGTAGAATATATCTATGAAAATGTGCAATATATGAGTAAGTTTGTAAAAGAAAACTTCCCAAAGGCTACAATGGTACAACCAGAAGGAACTTATCTTGTATGGGTTGATTTTTCTGGATATGGATTTAGTAATGAAGAATTAGAACACTTGATGTTAGAAGAAGCAAAATTATGGCTGGATTCAGGAATTATCTTTGGACCAGAGACAGCACAGTTTGAGCGTTTCAATGTTGCGTGTCCACGAGTGACAGTAAAGCAGGCGTTGACACAATTAAAAGATGCTTTGGATAAACATTTGGCAAAGAAATAAAATGGATATGTGATAGAAAAAAGAATGTGAGGAAAAAATAAGAGATGGATAAACAAAAGAAAAATCTAGGAGCAGTGGCTTTTCTTCCACTGATCGTATTTTTGGTATGTTATGTGGGATGCGGGATTACATTTACTTTGATGGAAGTCGATGATCCATTTGGAAAATTTCCACGTCATGTTGCACTTTTAGCAGGTTGTGCAGTGGCATTGCTTTTAAATCGTGGAATGAATGTACCAGATAAATTAAATATTATGACAACGAACATGGGAAATTCAGGGGTTATGATGATCGTTTTAATTTATCTGATGGCAGGTGGATTTCAAGGAGCAGCAGCGGCAATGGGAGGAAAAGATTCTGTTGTCAATTTATGCCTTCATGTGATTCCAGTAACATTTCTGATTCCAGGAGTGTTTTTAATGTGCTGTTTTATCTCTACATCGATAGGAACATCCATGGGAACGATTGCAGCAATGGCACCGATCGCGATCAATGTGGCACAGGGAGCACACTTAAATGTTGCGATCGTTGGTGCAGCAGTGATCGGAGGTTCTTATTTTGGAGATAACCTTTCTATGATTTCAGATACAACAATTTCGGCGGCAGAAGGATGCGGTTCTGAGATGAAAGATAAGTTTAAGATGAACTTCTTTATCGCACTGCCAGCTGCGATCGTGGCAATGATCCTTTATTCAGTCATCGGCGGTACTGGAAGTGGAGCGATCAAGGCAGGAAGCTATAATATCATAGAAGTTCTTCCTTATCTTATCGTTCTTGGAGCAGCATTGATGGGAATTAACGTTGCGGTTGTACTTTTTGTTGGAATCCTTTCTGCAGGAATTATCGGACTGTGTGTTGGAAGTTGCGGATTCTTTGACTGGATTCAGGCAATTGGAAATGGTATGAGTGATATGTTCAGTATCAGTATGGTTGCAATTTTAGTATCTGGTATTATTGGACTTGTCCGTGAATATGGCGGTGTTGAATGGCTGGTAGAAGCAATCAGTGATAAGATCAAGAGCAGACGTGGTGCAGAATACGGAATCGGTCTAATGTCCGGAATCCTTTCTGCAGCAATGGTCAATAATACGATCGCCATTATTGTAACATGTCCGATCGCAAAAGAAATCGGTGCAAAATATAAGATCGCACCAAAAAGACTTGCCAGTCTGGTAGATATCTTTGCCTGCGCATTTATCTCATTAATGCCACATGACGGAGGAATGCTGATGATCACAGCACTTGCCAATGTTTCTCCACTTAGTGTGCTGAAATATTCATTTTATATGTTCGGACTGATTATTGCTACTTGTGTGACGATACAGTTTGGATTGATGGATGGGAAAAATTAAGTTGAAAATACAGTAGTGCGTCGAGTATAAATAGACACAGAAATATAGATAGGAGTACGAAAAACGAATTCCATTGACGGCTTTTTTGCAGGTCGCTGATTCGCAAACTTTCCTTCGGTAACTCATCCGCTACGCGGATTCAAACAACCGACCAAGTTTGCTGCGAACCTGAAAAAAGCCTATGGAATTCTATCATTTCGTACTCCTATCTATATTTCTGTGTCTATTTATACCTGAAGATACGTGTTTTTCAAGATCATAATCAACATATCATCCCTGGTTCCAATCTACGAGCAGATCATAGATCAGATCAAAACAATGATCCGTAAGGGAGACCTAAAGCAAAATGACCAGCTGCCATCGGTTCGTGCATTGTCAAAGGAATTAAAGATCAGTGTCTTAACGGTAAAGAAAGCTTACAATGAACTAGAAAGAGAAGGCTTTACAGTAACAGTTCATGGAAAAGGAAGCTATGTGACAGCAGCAAACACAGAGTTGATGATGGAAGAACAGAGAAAAGAAGTAGAACAAGACTTAGAACAGGCAATCTTTCTTCCATTTCAATTAAAATACGAAGGAGAGATATGAAAATCCAATTCCCATCAGTAGTCATTCATACCTACAGCTTACCAATAAACAAAATTTAAATATATAAAAAATAGATTGTTTCCCTTGGACCATATGAGCTCGTCGGCACTTAATGAGCAGTGACGATTTATCGTCGCTGTCGAATTTAGTGCCCGCTACGTGCGAATCTGAACGAGAGTGAGTCCAAGGGAAACAATCTATTTTTTATATATTTCGACAAATTTTATTTATTCGTAAGTTTTTTATTTATTCGGAATCAATACAATATCTTCCCCAGCTTTTCTTCTCTGATATAATTCAGCAGTCGCTGTAAGCAGTACATCAGAAGAAGAGTTTAAGCAAGTTTCAACAGAATCCTGTACAACTCCGATGATGAATCCAACACCAACAACCTGCATAGCAATCTCATTTGAGATACCAAATAAAGAACATGCAAGAGGGATTAACAGTAAAGATCCACCGGCAACACCAGAAGCACCACATGCAGAAACTGCAGATAAGACACTTAAGATGATCGCTGTAGGAATATCAACGGAAATTCCCATTGTATGTGCAGCTGCAAGCGTCATAACTGTGATCGTGATCGCTGCGCCATCCATGTTGATCGTAGAACCAAGAGGGATAGATACAGAATAGTTATCCTCATTTAATCCAAGTTCCTCACAAAGAGCCATATTCATAGGAATATTGGCAGCAGAACTTCTAGTAAAGAATGCTGTTAAACCACTTTCTTTTAAACATTTTAAGATCAGTGGGTATGGGTTTTTGCGAAGTAAGCCAAATACTATGATTGGATTCGTCACAAATACAGTAAATAACATACATCCAACTAATAAAGCTAATAATTTACCATAATCAGTAAAGATACTTAAACCATTTGTAGATACTGTGTTATATACAAGACCAAGAATACCGAATGGAGCACAGTTGATGATCCAGTGTACAGCTTTTGTAACTGCCGCAGAGATATCGTGAAGCGCTTTCTTTGTTCCAGGAGTTGCAGCTTTTAATGCAAGTCCAAAAACGACAGCCCATGCAAGGATACCGATGTAGTTTGCATTTACAAGGGAATCAACAGGGTTTGATACGATGTTCATTAATAAATTCTTTAATACTTCTAAAACACCGGTTGGAGGAGCAGCTTCGGATGTAGCAGCTTTTCCAAGACGTAATGTAACTGGGAAGAGAAAACTTCCGCATACTGCAACAACGGCACCGATAAATGTTGTTACCATATAAAGGATGATAACGATACGCATATTTTTTGCACCGTTGCTCTTAGAGTTTGCTAAAGAAGCAATAACAAGTACAAATACAAGAATTGGGGCCACAGCACGAAGGGCACCAACGAATAAATCTCCAAGTAAAACAAGTCCAGTTGCTTTTGGAGCAGCGATACCAAGAATAGCACCAATGATCAGACCGATTAAGATTCTTACGATCAGACTTAAGCTATTCCATTTTTGTAATAGGTTTTTCATTTTAAAATTTCCTTCTTTCCTTATTTTTGTATTTTCAAGATGTTTTATGTCATATTTTCTTGAAAATAAAGAATCAATCTTGTCCATTATATGTGCTTTTTACTCTGGAGTCAATAGAAAATGTCTTTTTTACAAAAATAAATGTCTTTCTGATACGGACACACAGAGAATCTTTTCACAATGAAATATTGACACTTTAAGCATTTAATTTTACAATAAAACATAAGAGTATAGATTGTAAGAAAAGAGATACAAGATCTATACGGAAAGCGGAAAAGGAGAAGACAATGAAACAGGTTATATTAACAGGAGACAGACCAACAGGACGACTGCATGTTGGACATTACGTAGGGTCATTAAAAGAACGAGTAAGATTGCAGAATTCCGGTAAATTTGACGAGATTTATATTATGATTGCTGATGCTCAGGCATTGACAGATAACGCAGAACATCCAGAGAAAGTAAGACAGAATATCATGCAGGTAGCACTTGATTATCTTGCATGTGGACTAGATCCAGAGAAAGTTAATATCTTTATCCAGTCTATGGTGCCAGAACTTACAGAATTATCTTTTTATTATATGAACTTAGTAACAGTTGCTAGAGTACAGAGAAACCCAACAGTGAAAACAGAGATCAAGCAGAAGAACTTTGAAGCAAGTATCCCAGTTGGATTTTTCACATATCCGATCAGCCAGGCTGCAGATATCACAGCATTTAGGGCAACGGTTGTACCAGCTGGAGAAGACCAGATGCCAATGGTAGAACAGTGTAAAGAAATCGTGCATAAATTTAATTCTGTATATGGAGAAACACTGACAGATCCACAGATCGTGCTTCCGGATAATAAAGCATGTTTAAGACTTCCAGGTATTGACGGAAAGGCAAAGATGAGTAAATCTCTTGGAAACTGTATTTACTTATCAGACGAACCAAACGAGATTAAGAAGAAAGTTATGTCTATGTTTACAGATCCAAACCATTTAAGAGTGGAAGATCCAGGACAGGTAGAGGGAAATCCGGTATTTATCTATTTAGATGCATTTTGTAAACCAGAATATTTTGATGAATTCTTACCGGACTACAAAAATTTAGATGAATTAAAAGCTCACTATCAGCGTGGAGGACTTGGAGACGTGAAAGTGAAGAAGTTCTTAAATAAAGTACTTCAGGCAGAATTAGAACCAATCCGTGAGAGAAGAAAGATGTGGGAAGCAAAACTTCCAGAAGTTGCGGAAATTCTTCAGCAAGGAACCAAAGTTGCAAGAGCGAAGGCACAGGATACAATGAAAGATGTGCGTCATGCAATGAGAATCGATTATTTTAATGAGGAAGGATTATTTTAATTAATCTTAGATATAATATTGAAAGTAAAGTATGGTAAAAGAGCCTGTATGTCTATTAGATATGCAGGTTTTTTCCTATTTACTTAATGTCTGAGAATTTCCTTGCTATAACTTAAAGATATGGCAAACCGTTAAATATATATATTTTAAAAAATGATTTTGTGATGATATACTCTGTGTATAGCTTAAAAACAAGGCAAACAAAGGAGAACATCAGATGAGTAAATTACAAGAGCCATTTCGATATGATTATGTAGGAAGCTTTTTAAGAACAGAAGAATTAAAGAAAGCAACAACACAATATAACGAAAACAAGATCACAAAAGAAGTATACGATAACATCGTAAATGAAGAGATCGCAAAATTAGTAGCAAAACAAAAAGAATTAGGATATCATGTGATTACGGACGGAGAGTTCAGAAGAACTTACTGGCATTTAGATTTTATGTGGGGATTTGAAGGCGTAGCACATGAACAGACAGGAAGTGGAGTACAGTTCGATGGAGAATTAGCTTCTTTAGAAGACACGTATCTGGTAGGGAAGATCAAAGCGAAGAAGCATCCATTTGTGGAGTATTTTAAATACTTAAAGCAGTTTGAAGATGAAAATACAATTGCAAAATATACAATTCCTGCACCAGCACAGATGTTTCAGCAAATGATCGTTCCAACAAACATTGAAACGACAAGAAAATATTATGCGACAAATGAAGAACTGATTCAGGATCTTGGTGTTGCATATCAGGATGTGATCAAACAGTTTTATGAAGCAGGATGCCGTAATCTTCAGTTAGATGACTGTACTTGGGGAGCAATTGTGGGAGATGCTGCAAAACAAAGATATAAAGCATTAGGAATTGATCTTGAAGATGTGAAGAAACAGCTGCTTACAGTGAACAACCTTGCATTAGAAGGAAGACCAGAAGATATGGTAATTACGTCACATATCTGTCGTGGAAATTATCATTCTACATTCTTCACAAGTGGTCCGTATGATACAGTTGCAGACTATGTATTTGCAAAAGAAAATGTGGATGCACTTTTCCTTGAATATGATGATGAAAGATCTGGAGGTTTTGCGCCACTTAAGAAAGTATCCGAAGACAAGAAAGTTGTTCTTGGACTGATCACAACAAAGAAACCAGATCTTGAAGATAAAGAAAAAGTGATCAACAGAATTAAACAGGCAACAAAATATATTCCACTGGAACGATTATGCTTAAGTCCACAGTGTGGTTTTGCTTCCTGCGCAATTGGTAATAAATTAACAGAAGAAGAACAGTGGGCAAAATTAAAATTAGTGAAAGAAATTGCAGAGGAAGTCTGGGGAGAATAAAATTTTTGCACACAAATAAGTAGTGTGTTTGCAAAAAAGATAAGATAAAAATGAAACAAGGAGGTACTGTTTATAAGCAGCAAACCTCCCTGTTTTATTTTTTGTATAAACAAATATTAATATTCTACAGATACCAAAAATAACCCTTGAGGCGGAGCGGTAATCCCAGCATCGGCGCGTTTCGTAGATTCCAAAGCCTTTGTAATATCTGCAGGTTTGATCTTTCCACATCCAACTTCAACTAAAGTTCCAGTAAGAATTCGGACCATGTTATGCAGGAATCCATTTCCTGTATAAGTAATCTGGATTTCTTTTTTCATCTTCTTGATCTTGATATCATAAATCGTACGAATCGTAGATTTTTTTGTCTTTTTAATAGAAGAAAATCCCTTAAAATTATGAGTTCCGATGAGCAAAGATGCAGCTTCTTCCATTTTTTTAATATCCAAAGTTTCTGGGAAATACCAAAGATATTTACGTTCAAAAACATTCGATACCCCAGGAATCGCAATACGGTAAAGGTAAGTTTTTTCTTTTGCATTTAAACGACTGTGAAAACGTTCGGAAGCTTCAGAAACTTCAACAATACCAATATCTGATGGTAGATATTTTGTAAGATACTCTTTGATATCACCAAGAGACATCATACAGTTTGTATGGAAATTAGCCACTTGTCCATAAGCATGAACACCTGCATCGGTACGACCAGAACCATTAATATTGACATCTTCTCCAGTCATTTTTGATAGGACAGCTTCAAGCTTTCCCTGAATTGTATTGGCACTAGAATCACCACCAAGTCGCTGCCATCCTTGATAACGAGAACCATCGTATTCGATTGTTAATCTGATATTACGTTTCATATATGTATAAATCCTTTCGTTGCAAATATATTGTTGTTATAAAACAGATTTATTATAACGAAAAAAATAAAAGGTAGCAATAAAATTCTGACTCATACTACGGAGTTTATATTGACGAAAACCATTAGTAAATGATAAAATTAAAACATCTAATCCATACATCTGCAAAGCATTTGGTGGAGAAGATAAAACCGTAATTTATTAGAACAATTTTAATATAGATAAATAAGAAAACTCTGACGGCAAGGATGATCCAAGCAGGAATAGTTACGAAATAAGGATTTATAGAACCATTTTTCTGACATTTTGCCGGAGAGATGGTTCTTACTTTATAGGAAAATTCTATAAAGCAAGAAGCCGTCCGAGTAGGATTTTTTCTTTATAATAGGAGGATAACATGTTAAAAGTAGCAATCTATGGAAAGGGTGGTATTGGAAAGTCCACAGTAACATCCAATCTCGCGGCAGCTTTTGCCAGTATGGGAAAACGTGTCATTCAGATCGGTTGTGATCCAAAAGCCGATTCTACGATCAATTTACTAGGAGGAGAGCCGCTTCGTCCAGTGATGAATTTTATGAGAGAAGAAGATGAAGAACCAGATGAGCTTGCACAGATTTCAAAGGTAGGTTATGGAGGAATTCTTTGTATTGAGACAGGTGGACCAACACCGGGGCTTGGATGTGCAGGACGTGGAATCATTGCAACATTCCAGCTGCTTAAAGATATGGAATTATTTGAAAATTATAAACCGGATGTTGTTTTGTATGATGTCTTAGGGGATGTTGTCTGTGGAGGATTTGCGGCGCCGATCCGTGAGGGATATGCGGATAAGGTTTTGATCGTTACATCTGGAGAGAAGATGGCATTATATGCGGCCAATAATATTTCCAGTGCAGTCAGAAACTTTGAGGACCGAAGCTATGCCAAGGTGTTTGGTATTGTGTTAAATCACAGAAATGTAGAAAATGAGAAAGAAAAAGTACAGGCATTTTCAGATAAGATCGGGGTGCCGATCGTAGGTGAAGTCATGAGAAGTGATGACATTATCCATTGGGAAGAACAGGGTAAGACAGTGATCGAAGGTGATCCGACATCCGAGATCAGCAAATGTTTCTTTGATCTTGCCGAATTATTATGGAAGGAAGAGGAAAAAGAATGAAGCAGGAAGCATATTTTTGTACGGTAAAAGAGCTAAATGAATTAGGAAAAGAACAGATTCCTGACCAGTTGATCTCCCATACACATTTAATCTATAGTTCTCCGGCAACATTGGCATTCAACTCTCCAGGAGCAGAAGGATTTGGTGTTAAACGTGCAGGGCTTGCGGTTCCGGATTCAATTATGCTGATCGTATCTCCAGGGTGTTGTGGACGTAATACATCCGTGCTTAGTTCCATGAGAGCTTATCATGACCGTTTTTATTATCTATTGATGGATGAGACGGATATTGTAACGGGAAGACATTTAAAAAAGATTCCAAAAGCAGTTGCAGAAATCTGTGAGGGACTTGAGAAGAAGCCATCTGTTGTGATGATCTGTATTACATGTGTGGATGCATTGCTTGGAACGGATATGGAGCGTGTCTGTCGTAAAGCAGAGGAATATGCCAAAATTCCTGTTAAGCCATGCTATATGTATGCTCTGACAAGAGAAGGAAGAAAGCCGCCAATGGTGCATGTTCGTCAGTCTATTTATTCACTCTTGGAACCAAAGAAGAAAAAAGGAAATGTAGTGAATTTATTAGGTTATTTTTCACCAATCATTGATGATTGTGAGCTATATGATCTGCTTCATGGAGCAGGGGTAAAGATAATCCATGAGATTTCCAGATGTAAAGATTACGAGGAATATCAGACGATGGCGGAAGCAAACTTTAATCTGGTATTACATCCGGAAGCACGTTTTGCAGCCGAAGACTTTCATGATCGATTAAAAATTCCATATATCGAGCTGCGAAGACTCTATCAGATCGATAAGATCGGCAGTCAGTATCGTGCATTTGGAGCGGCATTAGGTATCGAGTTTGATGATGAAAAACCACGAAAAGAAGCCGAAGATGCAGTCGCAAAATTTAAAGAAGCTCATCCGGATGCATCATTTGCGGTCGGAGAATGGATGAATGGAGATCCATTTGAACTTGCACTTGCACTGGTACGTTATGGATTTCGTGTGCCAGAGATTTATGGAACATTATCTGGAGAAAACTTTATCTATGTAAAACAGTTAGCGCAGATCAGTCCGGAAACAAAAGTTTTTTCAAATCTGGAACCAACGATGCTTTATTATGATGGAAAAGACTCTGGTGTTAATATGACCATAGGAAAAGATGCAGGATATTATCACAAAGAATGTCCAAATGTACTCTGGAACGAAGAACGACAGCCATTTGGATATGCAGGTGTACGCAGACTATTTGAGGAATTGATGGAGGTGTAACATGAGAGGACTAAGAAAATATCTGACACCATTTGCACCAGATCAGTCAGGAGCGGTGTCTGTATTATATGAATTTGGTGGAATTATCGCCATTTGCGATGCTGGTGGTTGTACCGGAAATATCTGTGGATTTGATGAGCCACGATGGTTTGAGAGTAAAAGTGCATTATTTAGTGCGGGACTTCGTGACATGGACGCAATCCTTGGACGTGATGATAAGTTGGTAGCGAAACTTGCGGATGCAGTGACAAAATTGGATGCAAAGTTTGCAGCGATCATCGGGACACCAGTTCCAGCAGTGATCGGAACAGATTACCATGCGTTAAAACGTATGACAGAGAAAAAAGTAGATCTTCCGATCATGACTGTGGATACAGATGGAATGGCATTGTATGATGAGGGTGAAGAAAAGGCATGGATGGAGTTATTTCTTACATTTGCAGGTCAAAAAGAAGAAGTGGTAAAGGATCGAATCGGTATTCTTGGAATGACCCCACAGGATGTCAGTGATCTGCATGCAGCAGACCGTATCAGAGAACATTTTGCAAAAGAAGGGAAAACAGCGGTTTGTTATGGGATGGGAAATGGACTTGATGATGTAAAATCAGTTTCTAATGTAGAAAAAAATATCGTTGTATCGCCAGCTGCCATAAAAGCAGCTCAGTATTTGGAACGAACGTATGGGACACCATATGAAATGGGTTATCCACTAGTCGATGAACTGGTTTGTGATATGGATTATCATGGGAAAAAGATACTGATCGTACAACAGCAGGTGATCGGATGTGCAATTCGTGAAGAAATATTAAAAAAAGCACCCGATGCACAAGTAACAGTTACAAGCTGGTTTATGATGAAACCAGAACTTCGCAAAGACACGGATCTGCATTTACGTGATGAAGATGATTATATCAATCTTGTGGAAAAGGAAGCGTATGATGTCATTTATGCAGATCCATGTATGAAACGAATGACACCAAAATTTGACGGAAATTTTATTGATACAATACATTTTGCAGTATCAGGGCATTTGGCAGAGGCAAGAGGATCAGAAGATTAGCACGATACGATAGGAGAAAAGAGTGTATAAAAGTGAAATGACATGGCGCATTCGCGTATATGGTATTGTTCAGGGTGTTGGATTTAGACCAACAGTCAGCCGTCAAGCGACAGCACATGGAATTTATGGAACGGTCTGTAATAAGGGACCATATGTGGAAATTTATGCGCAAGGTAAAAAAGAGAAGATCGAAGGATTTTTAAATGGATTAAAAGAAAATCCACCAAAACGAGCAGCTATTTTGAAAATAAATATAGAAGACATTACGGAAGAGAACGAACTGCATTTTGAAACATTTGATATCATTGAGAGTGAAAAAACAAAAGGAGAAATCTTTGTTTCCCCAGATATCGCAATCTGTGATGAATGTAAAAAAGAGTTGTTTGATCCAAAAGACAGACGATATCTGCATCCATTTATCAACTGCACCTGTTGCGGTCCAAGGCTTACGATTCTGGATGCACTGCCATATGACAGAGAACGTACAAGTATGAAAGAATTTCCGATGTGCCCAGAGTGCGCAAAGGAATACACAGACGAGAAATCCAGACGTTTTGATGCACAGCCGGTGTGCTGTAATGAATGCGGACCAGAAGTCTATTTGATCGGCAGAAAAGAACGAGGACGAGATGCAATTATATATACACGAAAGATGATCAGTGAAGGAAAGATCGTAGCGATCAAAGGAATCGGAGGTTTTCATCTGTGCTGTGATGCGACAAATGAAGAAGCAGTCAAACGTCTGAGAATCTTAAAGAAACGCCCAGCAAAGCCTTTTGCAGTGATGGCGAAAGACGAAAAAGTTGTGAAACAGGAATGTGTCGTGACAAAGGAACAGGAAGCGATTCTTACAGGACATCAAAAACCAATCTTGTTATTAGATAAAGAAAATGATGGAAAATTAGCATCTTCCGTAGCACCAGGAAATCCAAAAGTTGGTGTGATGCTTCCATATGCACCAGTACAGTTATTGATCTTTCAATACGATGATGAAATCAAAATGCCAGAACTTTTGGTCATGACCAGTGGAAATACTTCTGGTGCACCAATCTGCCGTGAGGACGACGAAGCGATTTCTGAATTATCCAATTTATGTGATGCAATGTTGTCGCATAACCGAAAGATTAGAATTCGTTCTGATGATACGGTTATGGATTTTTACAAAAATGAACCATATATGATCCGTCGATCCAGAGGTTATGCACCATTGCCATTTATGACATCCACGGATTGGAAAGGCCAGGTGCTGGCGGTTGGCGGCGAATTAAAGAATACATTTTGTATCGGCGTGGACAGCAGATTTTATCAGTCACCATATGTAGGGGATTTAGAAGATTTAAGAACCGTAAAAGCATTGCAAGAAACGATCCATCGTTTTCAAACATTGTTGGAAGTAGAACCACAGGCTGTAGTCTGTGATCTGCATCCAAAATACAATTCTACGGTTGTGGCAGAAGAGCTAGGCTATCCGATTATCCGAGTGCAGCATCATTATGCACATATCTTATCCTGTATGACAGAAAATGACTGTGAAGATCCAGTTATTGGAGTTTCATTTGATGGAACCGGATATGGAACAGACGGCACGATCTGGGGTGGAGAAATCTTGCTTGCAGATTATGAAAGCTTTGAAAGATTTGGAAGTATCACTCCATTTTTACAGATTGGTGGAGATGCTTCTGCAAAAGAAGGATGGCGTATTGCGGTATCCATGATCTATGGTTATACGAAAGACCGCAAAAAAGCATGGGAGATCATAGAGAAACTTGGTCTTTGTAGCGAACAGGAAAGCAAAGTTCAGTTTACTATGGCAGATCGTAAGATCAATGCGGTAGTTTCAACAAGCGTTGGACGACTGTTTGATGCAGTCAGTGCGATCCTTGGAATTAGATTGAAATCAGGGTTTGAAGGAGAAGCATCGACAGCGTTACAGTTTGCAGCAGAAGCATATGAACAACAAAATATTTTACAGGAACAAAATGAATTAGTAGATATATTAATATATGAAACAGAAGAACGGTTGATCTTAAATACAAAGATGCTTGTAGAAAAGATCACAGAAGCAAAACTACAAGGGGAAGACAGCAACAAACTTGCATATCTGTTTCATGAGATATTAGCGCAACAGATTACCGCCGCTTGTATCAAAGCAAAAGAAAAAAGCGGCAGAGATAAGGTAGCCCTGAGCGGTGGAGTATTCCAAAACCGTTTATTGCTGCGTTTGACAGAAGAACAATTGGCACAGGAAGGATTTACCGTATTGCGACATCGTATGATTCCACCAAATGATGGAGGAATCGCGATCGGACAGGCGGCATATGGAATGTATCAGTTACAAAATAATAGGAGGATATAATAATGTGTGTAGGTTTATCAGCGAAAGTAGTAAAAATAAATAATGGAACAGCAGTGATCGATGCAGATGGGGCTAAAAGAGAGATTTCTGCCCAATTGTTAGAAGATTTAGAACCAGGGGATTATGTTATGGTTCATGCAGGTGTAGCAATTGCAAAGATTACGGATGAAGATGATAACGAGACAGAAGAGTTAATGGAGGAATTCTTATCATGAAAACAGCCAGAGAGATCATAGAAACTTATGATGGTCCGAAAGTGCGGATCATGGAGGTGTGCGGAACGCATACACACGAGATTTTCAGGCTTGGAATCCGTAAACTTCTTCCCAAACAGGTAGAACTGATTTCAGGACCGGGCTGTCCAGTTTGTGTCACACCAGTTAGTTTTATCGATGAGGCGATATACCTTGCATTAGAAAAAGATGTAACGATCTGTACATTTGGCGATCTGGTACGAGTACCTGGAACAAAGATGAGTCTTGCAGGAGCCAGAGAACAAGGCGCGAAGATTCATGTCGTGTATTCACCAGCAGATGCTGAAAAATATGCTAAAGAACATAGTGAAGAACAGGTGACATTTTTATCTGTTGGATTTGAAACAACAACACCAGCAGGATGTCTTTCTGTCAAGGCAGCCAGAGAAGATCATCTTGATAATTATTCTATTTTGGTTGCAAACAAAACGATGCCTCAAGCTTATGAAAAATTAAAGAACAGTGCCGATGTATTTTTATATCCGGGACATGTTAATGCGATCACAGGAACACGTTTGTGTGAGGATTTGACCAAAGAAGGAATCAGCGGAGTTGTGGCTGGATTTACAGCAAAAGAATTGTTAACAGCACTGGCGGTTTCACTCGTAAAATTCCAGGAAGGAAAGCCATTTTTTGTAAACTGCTATCCACGTGTGGTAACACGGGATGGAAGCAAGGAAGCTCAGGTACTTGTCGATGAGATGATGGAAGCATGTGACTGTGAATGGAGAGGACTTGGTATTATCCCTAAATCCGGAATGAAATTAAGAAAAGAATGGCAGGATTTCGATGCAAGGATCAAATACCAGATGCCAAAGATCGAAGGAAAACCAAACCCAGCATGCCGTTGTGGGGATGTACTTCAGGGAAAATGCAAACCATCTGATTGCAAAGTATTTGGAAAAGGTTGTACACCACAGCATCCAGTCGGAGCCTGTATGGTATCTGGAGAGGGAGCCTGTTCTGCATACTATCAGTATTCATAATTGTACAAAGAATTACCAGTGTTTAAATAGGAAAGAAGGAAAAAACAACATGGAAAATAAAACAGTAACGATGGCACATGGTGCCGGTGGAAAACAGACATCTGAATTGATCGATGAAGTATTTAAAGCACATTTTGCAAATGATGATCTGACAGCAGATGATGCAGCAGTCTTAGTCCCACCAGCAGGAAAAATGGCAGTATCAACCGATGGATTTATCGTATCACCAGCATTTTTCCCAGGAGGAAATATCGGGAAACTTTCTATCTGTGGAACTGTAAATGACCTTGCA
Organism: Anaerostipes amylophilus; assembly: GCF_025567365.1. NCBI lineage: Bacteria > Bacillati > Bacillota > Clostridia > Lachnospirales > Lachnospiraceae > Anaerostipes > Anaerostipes amylophilus. The sequence continues at coordinate 241,233 of NZ_JAOQJG010000003.1, forward strand.
TGTATGGGAGCTAAACCATTGTACCTTACCTGTGCTTTTGTGATCGAAGAAGGATATCCAATGGAGAAACTTGAAGAGATCGCTACAGCGATGGAAAAAACAGCAAAAGAAGCCGGAGTGCATATCGTATCAGGAGATACAAAAGTTGCAGGAAAAGGACAGGTTGATGGAGTCTTTATCACAACGACTGGAATGGGCCAGATCGAAGAAGGTGTAACAGTCGGTGGAGAACTGGCAAAACCGGGAGACGCGATCATTGTAACAGGTGATATCGGACGACATGGATGTACAATCTTGTTAGAGAGAGAAGATTTTGGAATTGACGCAGATGTGACGAGCGATTGTGCACCTTTATGGAATACAGTCAAAGCAGTGATGGATACAACACATGATTTGCATGTTATCCGCGATGCGACAAGAGGTGGTGTAGGAACTGTCTTATATGAGATCGCAGGCCAGAGCAATGTAGGAATCCGTTTAAATGCAGAAGCGGTTCCAGTACAGCCAGAAGTAAAAGGAGTTTGCGGCATGCTTGGATTAGAACCATTATATCTGGCATGTGAAGGAAGACTTGTTATCATGGCATCAAAGAAAGAGGCAGAAGCAATCGTGGAAACATTGAAAAAATGTCCATATTCAGCAAATGCAGCAATCATTGGTGAAGTTATGGAAGAAGAAGCTGGAAGAGTTATCATGGAGACAGAGATCGGTACACAGGCATTACTTCCACAGCCGGGAGGAGAGCTTTTACCTAGAATCTGTTAAATAGGAGGAAGATGTAAGTGATCAGGATAGCAGTATATGGAAAAGGTGGAATTGGAAAATCAACGACCGTTTCCAATGTGGCAGCAGCATTGTCAGAAATGGGACTTAAGGTCATGCAGATCGGCTGTGATCCAAAAGCGGATTCTACGATATTACTCTGTCATGGAGAAGCTGTTCCGGCAGTGCTTGATCTATATAATAGGAAAAAACAGGCATTGAAACTTGATGATATGATACGCATTGGTTATAACGGCGTGATCTGTGTGGAAGCTGGAGGACCGACACCGGGACTTGGATGTGCCGGGCGTGGGATCATCACGGCTCTTGAAAAATTAAAAGAGCTTGGTGCATATGATGTATACAAGCCAGATGTGGTTTTATACGATGTATTAGGAGATGTCGTATGCGGCGGATTTTCCATGCCGATGCGAGGCGGTTACGCAGATAAAGTATTTATCATTACATCCGGAGAAAATATGGCAATTCATGCAGCAGCCAATATAGCCATGGCAGTGGATAACTTCAAAAATCGTGGATATGCTGAACTTGGAGGCTTTATTCTAAATCGCAGAGACGTTCCTAGAGAAGAAGAAAAAGTAGAAGAGCTGGCAGATGATTTTCAAACAACAATTGTTGGCACATTATCACATAGTGAGCAGGTAATCTTAGCAGAGGAACAGAAAAAAACATTGCTGGAGTGTTATCCAGAAAGTGAAATGGCAGAGGAATATCGTGTGCTTGCAAGGCAGATATATCGCATATGCGGGGAGGAAATCTAATGTTACGTCGTGTAGGTGAAACCATTGATCCAAAAGATGCGATGGTAAAAATAAAAGATGCATCATTCCCAGCTCCGTTTGCTTCAGAACTTGAATATAATTCTCCAGTGCACGGGAACTGGAATATCGTACACACAGGAATGCAACTTCCAGAATCCATTCAGATCTATGTCTGTGCAGATAACTGTATGCGAGGTGTCGTCCTCACTGCAGCGGAAATGAATGCAGCAGACCGTTTTTCCTTTGTGATCGTAGAGGAGCAAAATATCTTAAATGGGAATCTGGAAGATATTACCATCGAAGGTGTGACAGATGTATTAAAGAAACGAGACGATCATCCCAAAGCTGTTTTACTCTTTACGGTTTGTCTTCACCATTTTGTTGGAAGTAATCTTGACTATATTTATAGCGAATTAGAGAAACGTTTCCCTGATATCTGTTTTATTCGCTGCTATATGGACCCAATCATGCAAAAACATGGATTAACTCCAGATCAGAAGCTTCGAAAAGCAATGTATGATCCTCTTATAGAGTGTAAACCATATGATAAAACAGTATCTGTATTGGGAAGTGATTTTGCTCTAGATGAAAGCAGCGATATTAAACGTTTATTAAAGAAATATAATTATAGAATATTTGAGTTGCCAAAATGTAAAAATTGGCAGGATATGATGGAAATGAGCAAGGGAAAACTGTTTATAAACTGCTACCCAGCTGGAAAATACGGAATGGAGACACAGGCAAGGCGTCTTGGACGCGAGTGCTTGTATCTTCCTGGAAGTTTTGATTATGATGAAATAGAAGAACAGTTAAAGAAGCTTACAGATACTCTTGGTTTACCAGAACTTACAGAAGATGAACGAAAACAAGAAAGACAATCATGTGAACAAGCACTTGCCAAAGCAAAAGATTTGATCAAAGATATGCCGATCACATTGGATTATCTATACCATCCAAGACCTCTTGGACTGGCAAAATTGCTCATTACCCATGGATTTTGTGTAAAATCAGTCTATCTGGATGCGATCAATCCAGAAGAAAAGGACGATTTTATCTGGCTTCAAAAACATGCACCAGAACTTGAGCTCATTGCAACGATCCAAGTAAAGATGCGTGTATTGCCAAGAGGCGGCAGTGAAGAAGTACTTGCGATCGGACAGAAAGCCGCATATTTTAGCAAAAGCCGCCATTTTGTCAATCTTGTACAGGGAGAAGGATTATATGGATTTGATGGAATCAGACGAACGACCGAACTTATGATGGATGCATATCTTAAGGAAAAAGATACACAAAAATTAGTAATACAAAAGGGATGGGGGTGCGAGTGCTGCTTATGAGACAATCTTATCGAATTATACCAATTTATACAGCTGACGTGTCAGGCGTGTGTTCTGCATTGTATGAATTAGGTGGCATGACAGTGATGCACGATCCTTCTGGATGCAACTCCACCTACAATACTCATGATGAACTTCGCTGGTACGATCAGGATAGCTTGATTTTTATTTCTGGTCTGACGGAAATCGATGCGATCATGGGAAATGATCAAAAATTTATTGATGATATTGAGCATGCAGCCAAACAACTGCATCCAAAATTTATCGCATTAGCAGGTTCACCAATTCCATTTATGAATGGAACAGATTTCCCTGCAATTGCCCATGTGATCGAGGCAGAAACCGGGATTCCAACATTTTCAGTGCCAACGAATGGCATGAATGATTATGTGTATGGAGCAGGGATCGCATTGGAAGAAATCGCAAAACGTTTTGTAAAAGATCCAGAGAAACAAGATCAAAAAGATTCTACTTCAAAAGCTGTAAATCTGTTAGGAGTAACCCCTCTTGATTTTGGGCCACAGGAAAATGTAGAAATATTAAAACAAAATCTGCAAAAATGCGGATGGGAAGTGATGTCCTCATGGGCAATGGGAGATGACTTAGAAACACTGCAAAGATCAGCACAAGCAGATGTAAATTTAGTTGTATCAGCAGTGGGGCGTCGTGCAGCAAAGATTCTTTGGAAAACATACAAAATTCCTTATGTGATCGGGACACCAAATGAATGGTTGACAGAAGATATTTGTAATGCATTGGAGCTTGCAGTTACAAAGAAGGAAAATCAAAAAGCTGTATATTTACAAAAACGTATGCCCAAGGAAGCCAAGATCACTCTGATCGGAGAGCCTGTCACTATGGGATCACTTGCAGCAGGGATTGAAAAACACTATGGACACTCAACGCGTGTGCTATGCCCATTAAAAGAATGTGAAGCTTTGATTGGAGAGAAGGATAAAGTAGTACTTGGAGAAGAAGCAATGGAAGAAGAACTGAAAAACGCAAAGATCATTGTGGCAGATCCACTGTATAAGCCAATCTGTCCAAAGAATAGCACATTTTATGAACTTGCTCATGTAGCATTTTCAGGAAGAATCTATTTTTAAATGATAAGTGTATTTACAAATATACAGAAAACCATGGAGATCAATCAGATGTTAAAAAGACAAGAACATTTTTTTCAAAGCCAAAAGACAAAGGATTATGAATTTCGAAAGAAAGCACTTTTACGTCTGGAATATGCAATCAAAAAACATGAAAAAGAAATCGAACATGCATTGTATAAAGATTTAGGAAAATCATGCTTTGAGTCCTATATGACAGAGATTGGTATGGTAAAAAGTGAACTTTCTTATATAAAGAAAAATCTGAAAAGATGGATGAAACCAGAACAGGTAAAAACACCACTTGCCCAGTTCCCATCCAAAAGTTTTAAGATCAAAGAACCCCTTGGAAAGGTTCTGATCATTGCACCATGGAATTATCCAATTCTTTTATCCCTGCAACCACTCATTGGAGCGATTGCTGCAGGAAATTGCAGTGTCTTAAAGCCATCGGAACATGCACCGCATTGTGCGAATCTTTTAAAGAAGATGATTGGTGAAGTTTTTCCATCTCATTACGTTGCTGTGATCAATGGAGGTGTAGAGATCAGTGAAAAACTTCTGGAACAGTCATTTGATCATATTTTCTATACTGGAGGAGAACAAGTCGGCAAGATCGTGATGGAAAAAGCATCGAAACATTTAACACCGGTAACCTTAGAATTGGGTGGAAAAAGTCCTTGTATCGTAGAAGAAAGTGCAGATATCAAACTGGCAGCAAAGCGAATTGTTTTTGGAAAATTTCTAAACAGTGGGCAAACATGTGTTGCACCAGATTATATTTTGGTAGATAAAAAAGCAGAAAGTGAGCTGATCTTTTACTTAAAATACTGGATCAACAAAATGATCGGGAAACATCCTTTGTCTAATAAGGATTATCCATCTATGATCAACACAAGACATTATCAGCGGATTATGGATCTTATGAAACATGAAAAGATCGTAGAAGGCGGTTATGGCGATATGAGATTAAAAAAGATCGCACCAACGATTCTTGTGAATGTAAAAGAAAAATCAAATGTTATGCAGGAAGAAATTTTTGGACCAATACTTCCAGTGATGACATATGACAAATTAGCAGATGCGATCATTTATATCAGAGATCATAACAAACCGTTGGCATTGTATTTATTTACAGAAAATGATAAAGTAGAACAAGATGTACTTTCACAGTTGTCTTTTGGCGGCGGCTGTATCAATGATACGATCATCCACCTTGCAACTCCATATCTAGGATTTGGAGGAGTTTCTAACAGCGGAATGGGAACTTATCACGGAAAGAAAAGCTTTGATACTTTTACACATGAAAAAAGCATCATAAAAAAATCAGACAAGATCGACATTCCAATCCGCTATATGCCATATAACAAAGCCAAAGAACAATTGATGAAGTTTTTTCTGAAATTATAAGATAAGGAGCAACTTTTATGGAATTTACAAACGTATTACCAGGAGTCAAACTGGTAAAACAAAATGAAGCAGGAAATGAAGAAGAACTTTTTCTTTCACAAAATGATCATGTGATCGTAAAGACATTAAATGGAAGAGAAATCAAAGGTATTTTTATGCAGATTGAATTTGCAAGATGTCTGGAAGAAGATGATATTGTGCATGTGCATAAAGACAATGGGGAAAATGAAGGAATCCCATTTGATACGATCGATGATATTATTAAGGGTTAAGAAAGAAAAAGAGGATTAAGATTTATATGGAAAATCAGAATCAAAATGTCAGTGCAGACAATATTTACAAGTTGAATGGAAGAGTTCCATTATCTAAAGCAATCCCATTTGGACTGCAGCATGTGCTGGCAATGTTTGTATCCAATCTTGCACCAGTACTGATCGTCTGTAGTGCAGCATTTGTACATGGAACGAATCATCATTTGACTGGAGCAGAAATCACACAGTTATTACAATGTGCGATGTTTGTTGCAGGAATCGGTACGTGTCTTCAGTTATACCCAATCTGGAAGATCGGATCGAGGCTTCCGATCGTTATGGGAGTCAGTTTTACTTTCCTTGGAAGTTTATTGATGATTTGTACAAATCCAGATCTTGGATATGAAGGAATGGTAGGAGCGGTCATTGCCGGAGGTATTTTTGAAGGAATCGTAGGTTTAAGTGCCAGATACTGGAAACGATTTTTAACACCTGTTGTTTCGGCCTGTGTTGTTATCGCGATCGGATTATCCTTACTATCCGTAGGAATGAATTCCTGGGGAGGCGGAGATGGAGCCAAAGATTTTGGATCATGGTATCATCTTTTTATCGGAGCATTTACACTGATCGTCTGTCTTGCAGCCAGATACATCTTAAAAGGTGTATATAAGAACTTAAATGTATTAGTCGGACTGGTCTTAGGATACCTTCTTTCTGTGATCTTTACCGTTGCAGGAATTGCACCACTGGTTGATTTCTCTGGAATTTCAAAAACAATCGCACAGGTTGGCGTTGTAAGTATTCCGAAACTTGTATTCTTTACAAGCCTTAAACCAGTCTTTGATCTTGGAGCATTTTTTACGATTGCGATCGTATTCCTTGTATCAGCAGCAGAGACAACGGGTGCGACAACAGCCATCTGTACTGGAGCACTTGGAAGAGATATTGAAATGGAAGAATTACAGGGATCATTAGCAGCTGATGGATTTTCCAGTGCGATTTCTGGTTGTTTTGGATGTCTTCCATTAACATCATTCAGCCAGAATGTTGGACTTGTCACAATGACAGGAGTTATTAATCGATTTACAATCTTAATGGGAGCATTGATTTTAATCCTAGCATCGTTATTTCCACCACTGGGAGCGTTTTTTAATTCTCTCCCACAGGCAGTGCTTGGTGGATGTACGGTTATGATGTTTGGATCTATCATGTATGAAGGAATCAAGATGTTAAAAGAATGTGAGTTTGATGATCGTACAATGGTGATTGTATCTTTAGCATTTTGTATCGGAGTTGGACTGACTCAGACATCTGGAAACTTTTTTGCAGCATTTCCGAAGGAAGTTGGGGATATCTTTAATGGGAATGCAGTTGCGGGAGTCTTTGTAGTGTCATTAATTTTGAGTTTAGTACTTCCTAAAAGTAAAAAAAGTGAATAATATTTATAATCTTTGAGTATGTTACAAAAATAAAAAAATAGATGGTACGCGAAACATGAATTTCATGTACCATCTATTTTTTTATTTTTATAACATACGCGAAGGTTATAGATACTATTTAGGTATATTTATTTGAGAAACGAAAAGAATTAAAGGGTATGATATATGTCACCTTCTAAAGTTTTCCATAAAAACTTTTTATCTTCATAAATCATATAGCCATGTTCAGATTCTTCTTTAGGAATTGACACAGATCCTGGATTTAAATACAAAAAGTTATCATATTCTTCCCAAGCTGGAATATGTGTATGCCCAGTTAACAGAATATCTCCTTTATGTAATTTTGGAGGATTCGCTGGTGAGTTTATGTGTCCGTGGGTTGCGTAGATTGTTTGTTCGTCGATGTATAGAATACAGGATTCACTTAATACAGGAAAGTTTAGTACCATCTGGTCGACTTCGGCTTCGCAGTTTCCTCTCACACAGATCAACTGGTCACTGATGGAATTTAGCATTTCGATGACTTGTTTTGGCGCGTAGTCTTTTGGAAGGTCGTTTCTTGGTCCGTGATAAAGTAAATCTCCTAAGAGAAGTAATTTATCAGGCTGTTCTTTTTTATAAGCTTCCATTAATTGTCTACAATAATAAGCAGATCCGTGAATATCGGATGCGATCATTAATTTCATATGTAAATACCTCAATTCTTTAAAAGTACGATAAAATATCTTTGTTTCAGTATATCACAAAATATGTTAAAATGGTCGGGACGATAAATTTGAGATGATAATTTTAGAAAGGTTTAAAGAATAAAATGAAACGATTAGTATTAGCGGAGAAGCCTTCGGTTGGGCGTGATATTGCGAGAGTTCTTGGCTGTAAAAATGAAACGCATAGTTATATCGAAGGAAATGATTATATTGTAACATGGGCATTAGGACATTTAGTGTCTTTGGCAGATCCGGAGCAGTATGGAAAAAAGTATAAAGAATGGAATATGGATGTCCTTCCAATGATGCCCAAACACTGGAAATTGACTGTGTTAAAAAAGACATCCAAACAGTTTCAGATAGTGAAGAAACTACTTCTTCGAAATGACATCAAAGACGTGATCATTGCAACTGATGCTGGAAGAGAAGGAGAACTGGTTGCCAGATGGATCTTACAGATGTCAGGAAATAAGAAACCGATCTATCGTTTGTGGATATCTTCGGTAACAGATAAAGCGATCAAAGATGGTTTTGCACATTTAAAACAGGGAAAAGAATATGACAATCTCTTTCGTGCGGCAAGATCAAGGGCAGAAGCAGACTGGTTAGTTGGAATCAATGCGACAAGAGCTTTGACATGTAAATATAACGCACAGTTATCTTGCGGACGTGTGCAGACACCAACGCTGGCAATGATCATGAATCGTGAGCAGGAAATTCGAAATTTCAAACCTCAGAAATATTATGGATATAAGATTTTTGCAACAGGAATGAATTTCACATGGGAAAATCAAAAAGGGAACCAGAGAATTTCCGATAAGAAATGGGCAGAGGAACTTGGAAAGAAATTAAGAGGTCATGATCTTGTGATCACAGAAGTTTCCAAAAAAGAGAAGAAGAATTATGCACCAGAACTTTACGATCTGACAACACTGCAGAAAGAAGCCAGCAAACGCTATGGATTCTCACCAAAACAGACATTAAATATCATGCAGAGCCTTTATGAGCATCACAAAGTATTGACGTATCCAAGAACAGATTCCAGATATTTAACCAATGATATGACAGAGACATTAAAAGACAGGATCAAAGCGTGTCAGAATGGATCATACAAAAAGGCAGCAGCGGCATTATTAAGAAAAGAGATTAAAGCAAGCAGTCGTTTTATCAACAATAAGAAAGTATCCGATCATCATGCGATCATTCCAACAGAACAGTATGCATCTTTGACAAGTTTCAGCTCTGATGAACGAAAGATCTACGATATGGTTGTTGCAAGATTTTTAGCTGTTTTATCTGAACCAGCAATTTCCGAACAACTTTCTGTAAAAGCAAGTGTAAATGGGGAGTTATTCCGTGCAAAAGCAGAGAATATCAAACAAATTGGATGGAGAGAACTTTACGAAGAAGAAACAGGATCAAAAGATATGATCAAAGCAGGAAATATTCCAGTCAAAGGAAAAGAATATTCTGTTGGTACGATCTCTATGACAGAAGGAACAACCAATCCACCAGGACGTTATACTGAAGGAACATTAATTGATCAGATGGATAAAAAAGGTCTTGGAACGGTTGCAACAAGAGCAGATATCATTGATAAACTATTTAACAGTTACCTTCTTGAAAAGAAAGGAAATGAAATTCACATCACATCCAAAGGAAAGCAGTTATTAGAACTTGTTCCAGAAGATCTTAAAAAAGCAGAACTAACCGCTGACTGGGAAAAGAAACTGACAGCAATTTCGAAAGGAAAACAAAATGATCAGAAATTTATGAGAGAAATCTCAGATTATACACAGGCATTGATCAAAGATATTAAAACATCCGATGGAAAATTCAGACATGATAATGTGACAAGACATCGTTGCCCAGAATGTGGAAAATTCTTATTAGAAGTCAATGGGAAACATGGAAAACGTCTGGTATGTCAGGATCGCACCTGTGGGTATAAAAAGACAATTTCAAGAATCACAAATGCAAGATGTCCAGTATGTCATAAGAAAATGGAAATGGTCGGAGAAGGTGAAGGACAGAAGTTTGTATGCGTTTGCGGATATAAGGAAAAACTGTCTGCATTTAAACAGAGAAAAGAAAAACAGGGTTCTGGAATGAGTAAGAAGGAAGTGAACCGGTATTTGAAGAAACAGCAGAAAGAGGCAGAACAGCCAATTAATAATGCATTTGCGGAGGCTTTTGCGAAAATTAAACTGTAGGTTGTGTGTTGGATGATCTGTATGTATTCTATTCTGAGACCCATTCGCATTTTATCTTAAAATATAGGATTTCACAGGCTTTCCAACAGGATTGTATTCAGTTTGGTTGTCATAATATTGAATTAATTCATCCAATTCGTTCGCCACTGTTTTCTGTAATACATCAACAGATGTGATCTGTGAAAGGTAGGGAAGGCTATCAAAGTGTTTCCGATATTTTTCATCACCACCAGTAAAGAAATGTTCCATTGGAGTTCCTAGTCTTTGGGCGTAAGCGCAATAGCGTACTTGATGGTGTTCTAATAGATATTCTTCTTGCCGGATTTTTCGCCCGATCAGGAAGTTCACTGGTTCCGTGTTGGCTGGATTGGATGTCATTTTTACGAGTAGAGATTGGAAGAATGAGGCATCTAACATATTTTTTAAATGTAGATATTCATAAACGAGATCCTCAATTGCAATAACTTTTGAGGAAAATTCAAAGGGGTTTTGTACTAGGATCTGGTTTGCTCCAAAAGTTGTAGCGATTCCGTTTTGGAATATAAATAGTTTTTCTGGATTCCTATGAAGATCTTCGTAAGACTGACCATCTTCTGTTTTGGATGCTTTTGAATCGACGACAGCGACGATTCCATCTTTTGCTTTGAAAATGCCGGTGAATGACATGATAAAATTCCTCATTTCTGTTAAACTGACCCGAAAAGTAAGAATTATCGGGAATTTTTAAAGTTATTATAGCAAAAAAATGACAGAAAGAATACGTTGAATGAAAAACTCATTAATGATATACTGAATCTAATAAAGTCAAAAAGGAGAAAGATCAATGATTAGAATTGGTATTATGGGTTATGGTAACCTTGGACGCGGAATTGAATGCGCGATCAAACAGAATGACGATTTGGAGCTTGTAGCTGTATTTACAAGAAGAGATCCAGCGACAGTCAGCATTTTAACAGAAGGTGCAGCTGTATGTAATGTCAAAGATGTAGAAGATTGGAAAGATAAGATTGACGTTTTAATGTTATGTGGAGGAAGTGCAACAGATCTTCCTGTTCAAACACCAGAATATGCAAAATTATTTAACGTAGTAGATAGCTTTGATACACACGCAAGAATTCCAGAACATTTTGCAAATGTAGATAAAGCAGCAAAAGAAAATGAACATATTGGAATCATCTCTGTAGGTTGGGATCCAGGAATGTTCTCTTTAAATAGAATGTATGCAAACGCAATCCTTCCAGAAGGAAAGGATTACACATTCTGGGGAAAAGGTGTCAGCCAGGGACATTCTGATGCAATTCGTCGTGTAGAAGGTGTCAAAGATGGTAAACAGTACACAATTCCTGTAGAAGCAGCCTTAGAAGCAGTTCGTAATGGAGAAGATCCAGAACTTACAACAAGACAGAAACATACAAGAGAATGTTTTGTAGTCCTTGAAGAAGGTGCAGATGCGAAGAAAGTAGAAGAAGAGATCAAAACAATGCCGAACTACTTCTCAGACTATGACACAACAGTACATTTCATCAGTCAGGAAGAATTAGATCGTGATCACAGCAAGATCCCTCATGGTGGATTCGTATTAAGAAGCGGATGCACAGGATGGGAAAAAGAAAACAAACACATTATCGAATACAGCTTAAAATTAGATTCTAACCCAGAATTTACATCAAGCGTTTTAGTTGCATATGCAAGAGCTGCATACAAACTTTCCAAAGAAGGACAGAGCGGATGCAAGACTGTATTTGATATCGCACCAGCATATTTAAGTGCCAAATCTGGAGAAGAATTAAGAGCTTCTTTGTTATAAAAAGACAAAGAATCAATCGTTCAATAAAATGATTATAAAAAGAAATAAAATATTTCTAAACTGCCTTGATTTCATGTAGAAGGAACGATATAATCTTCTACATGTTATAGAGAAAGAAGGGAGATATTTATGTACCCATATGGTTATTATTTCGACCCAACGTATATTTTGATCATCGTCGGGGTGATCATTACAATGATTGCATCTTCTAAGATGAATTCAACATTCCGAAGATATTCAAGAGTTCGTTGCCATTGTGGATTAACAGGTTCGCAGGCGGCGCAACGTATTTTAAATCAGGCAGGAATCTACGATGTTTCTGTAGAACGAGTCAGTGGTAATCTTACGGATCATTATGATCCAAAGAATAAGGTACTACGATTATCCGATGCAACTTATGGATCTGATTCCATTGCAGCGATCGGCGTTGCAGCTCATGAATGTGGGCATGCCGTACAACATCAGCAAGGATATACACCATTAAAGATTCGTGGAGCGATGGTTCCAGCCGTGAATTTAGGATCTAATTTATCTTGGTTGTTTATTATCGGTGGTGTTGTTCTTGGAATGAACCAGACACTGCTGAATATCGGAATTTTGTTATTCTCATTGGCAGTTATCTTTCAGCTGGTAACACTTCCAGTTGAATTTAACGCTTCAGCAAGAGCTTTAAAGATCCTTGGCAATACAGGAATCATGTATGGTGATGAAGTAGCACAGACAAGGAAGGTATTAACTGCAGCAGCACTCACTTATGTGGCAAGTGCAACAGCGGCAATCCTTAGTTTACTTCGTCTGGTTATTTTATTCGGAGAAAGAGATAACGACTAGAAATATAAATTTGAGAAGAAATCCTGCGTTGCAGGATTTTTTCTTTTCTAAAATAAGGAGGAGAAAATAAGCAATATTATTTCATTGATCCTGACACTTTGCTGTGTTAGATGGGGATGGATGTTATATGGGCTTGGAGCAGTATTGATCTTTCTTTATCCGGACATACCCATGCTGGACAGATCTGGCCGACAGGACAGCTTGGAGAGCTGATCGGTGTGAATGAGTTAAATTATGGATACCGACAAGATGGAGATTATCAGGTAATTGTAAGTTTCGGAATCGGCGGCTGGGGATATCCAATCCGTACAGGCGGACATTCCGAATATGTAGTTATCACTTTAAATACAAAGAAATAAAGAGGAAAAAATATGGCAGGAAAATTTTATGCAGTAAAAAAAGGAAGAAAACCAGGAATCTACATGTCATGGGATGCATGCAAAGCACAGGTGATGGGATTTCCAAATGCAAGATACAAAGGATTTAAAACAAAAGCAGAAGCGGAAGAGTTTTTAAATCCCGATGCAAACGAATTGATGCAGATTGATGAAGACACATTAGTTGCATATGTGGACGGAAGTTATGATCATTCCCAGAAGAGATTTTCCTATGGAATGGTTTTGATGCATGACGGAAAAGAACGCTATTTTGCATATCCATACATAGATGAAGAACTGGCAACGATGCGTAATGTAGCAGGCGAGATCAAAGGTTCCGAAGCAGCCATGCGTTTTGCAAAAGAAAATGGCTACAAAAAACTTGCAATTCACTATGATTATGAAGGAATCCAGAAATGGTGTACAGGTGAGTGGGCAGCAAAAAAAGAAGGAACACAGGCTTATCAGAGAATTTATGAAGAAATGAAACAGCATGTTCAGATTAAGTTTGTAAAAGTCAAAGGACATTCCAATGATAAATATAACGATTATGCAGATATGTTAGCGAAATCTGCATTAGGAATCGGAGATGGAAGCTTCGAGAAGAAAGAAGATCAGGAGTGGATCAAAGTAAGGTAAAAGAAAAAATATGGAATCCCTTTGGAATTATACCAAGCTGGATAAATCCAAGTTTCTTGTATAGATGCAGGGCTGCTTTATTGTTTGATGGATTTCTGGAAATGTGCTACACTTTTATTTAGAATGAGAAAATTATATTGTAAATATTAAAATTGTATGATATGATTCTGAATATATTTATATAGTATTAAGTATAGTTTGAATGAACAATGATAGGAGAAGTCATATTGAAAAATAAGTTGTTTTCAGGAGAGTCAATAAACATTGAATATAAAGTTGAAATGCCTAAAAAGAGCGAAAAATATATGAAAACAGTAGTGGCTTTTGCAAATGGAAGAGGAGGACGTATTGTTTTTGGTGTTGATGATGAGCCATGTGAATATCTTGAAATTGATGAAAACGATATAAAAGACTTATGTGACAAGATGAAAAAACAGCAGGCAATTAGACGAATCGGCACTAGTCATAAAGGCTATTGGGAATTGTTGATCAATTTATAAAGAAAGGTATTAAAAACATATGAAAATCCAAATGATCTGCGTCGGAAAAATTAAAGAAGCATATTTAAGAGAATTGATCGATCACTACACAAAGATTATCCGCAAGAAATATGATTTTGAAATTATAGAACTTCCTGACGAGAAAACACCAGATAACGCCAGTGAAAAAGAAGAAGCAAAGATCAAGGAAATTGAAGGACAGAGAATTCTTGATAAGATTCCAGAAGGATCTTTTGTAATTTCTCTCTGTATAGAAGGAACTCCTTATTCCACAGAACAATTCCAGAAGAAATGGAATCAGTGGAACAAGGAGTCCATAAATAATATTACATTTATTATTGGCGGTTCCCTTGGATTATCACCTAAAGTTATATCCAAAGGGAAATTAAAATTAAGTTTTAGTAAAATGACATTTCCACATCAATTAATGCGCCTGATCTTAATTGAGCAGTTAAGCTATCTTTAATCTAAAGCATTTTCGAACATTCGGTAAATTTCCGGGTGTTCTTTTTTTACATTGATCGGTTTTAGATCTTTTGTCACCATACCATGTGTTGTCTTCCCAGTAGCAATCAGATCATCACCTCTTGTAACCTTATAAGAAAACTCTAGACGAACAGGAGACAGCTTGGTAAGATTTACATGAATCTGTAACTGATCCTCATAGAAAGCTGCTTTTTTATATTTGCATTCAAGGCTTGTTAATGGAGTGATGATTCCTTCTTTTTCTACATCTGTATAAGAAATGCCAGCGGCTTTAATAAAATCAGTTCTGGCTACTTCAAACCAAACTGCATAGTTACTATGATGAGCAATCCCCATCTGATCTGTTTCTGCATAACGAACTTCAATCGTTGATATATGTCCCATAATTTACGCTCCTTTTCTTTTTGTTTATTGTAAGCATTTTTTAAGAATCTGTCAAAATTTAAAGAAGCTGTACTGTAGCGGTGTTCTTTCCTGATCTACCAATAAGTTTATAGTAAAGGATAAAAGCAATGAGTGCGGTAATGATTTCAGCAACCCAGAATGCATGCCATACACCATGTACTCCAACTGTTTTACTTAATATAAATGCTGCAGGAATGATCACAACAACATAACGTAAAAATGAGATCATAAAAGACTGAATACCTTTTCCTAATGCTTCAAATGCACCTGCGGAAACAACGGAAACGGAAGAAGCTACAAATCCTGCACAAATAATGCGAAGTGCGATCGTGCCTTCTGTTAATGTTTCAGGATTGTTTGTAAACATACTCATAAGCGTCTGCGGTATCGTAAAACAAATGACAGTTCCAACAGCCATGATTCCAACAACAATCTCAAATGTCATAAGATAGATCTTACGGACACGTGCTGGTTCCTTTGCTCCATAATTATAACTCATAATCGGGCGCATTCCCTGAATCATTCCATTCGCTGTCAGATATAAGAATGTCTGTAATTTGTAATAAACACCAAGAACAACAACATAAGTCTGTGAAAATGATGCTAAAATCGCATTTAAAGCAGACACTAAGAAAGATGGTAATGCCATATTTAAAGTTGCTGGAATTCCGATGGTATATAATCTTTTAATACATGCAGCTTCTGGTTTTAAACAATCTTTTCTGATCTTTACATGAATTGGACGAAATAGATAAACGAATAAATAGATGATCAATGTACTGCTCTGTCCAATTCCAGTTGCAAGTGCCGCACCTTGAATTCCAAGTTTCGGAAAGAAACCGATTCCAAAGATTAAAAGTGGGTCTAATACAATATTTACAATACAACCGGTCATCAAAGCAATCATTGTGGTCACCATATTTCCAACTGCCTGAAAAATCTTCTCAAAAGAAATACTTACCATAATAATAGTTGAAAACATTAATGCAATGGTTGAATATTGTAATCCCATTTTGATAACAGTCTGATCTTTTGTAAACATTGCCAAAAATGATGGCATGATCATTAATCCAACAATCGTAAAAATGATTCCATGAATAGTATTTAGAAACAATCCTTGTGTTGCTGCTTTATTGGCTTCTTTTGCTTTCCCTGCGCCAAGACACATTGCAATCACTGCATTAATTCCAACGCCAAATCCAACCGCAACTGAGTTGATCAGATTTTGCACTGGATATACAAGAGATAAAGCGTTCATTGCATCTTCACTGATTTTTGCAACGAAGATACTGTCAATGATGTTATACAATGAGTTTACAAACATGGAGATTACCATTGGCAGCGCCATTGATAATAATAATGGTAAAATTGGTTTTTCTTTCATATACGTCTGATCCATAAAATAATTTTCCTCCTTAACAATAAAAAAGAGACAATAGACTTTGCTGTTTAACGATCAGAAACAGTAAAATCTATAGTCTCTTAAAAGACAATATTTAATTTCTATAATATATTTTATTTATTAAAATACGCACCAGGCGGGAGTCGAACCCGCGGCCAACAGCTTCGGAGGCTGCCACTCTATCCACTGAGTTACTGGTACATAAGCTTTATTATATTACAATATATTGAAAAAAATAGCAAGAGTTATTTTGGGTTGGACTGGACTCGCTCCGCTCGATAAGGTATACCCGCAGGGCATTCGTGAATTCATAGTCCTTTGGACTGGACTCGCTCCGCTCGATAAGGTATAATATACTGTAAATTTGCTGTAGGTGGATTGGAGGGATGTTCGTGAAGCTTAGAAAATCTACAGTTGTTGTTATCATTACAAGTTGGATTTTATTTTTTGTAGCAGCTTTTTTAGCTTATGTAAAATTAGATCAGATAAGGCAAGAACGACTTACCAATGAAAAGATTTTTCAACAAACAACACAGAAGAATACCGCACAAAACGTGATCAAGGAAACCAATGATGCAGTGAAAGCAAAAAAGAAAGATCCTGATGCTGAGAAAAAAACAGTGGAGGATTTTATGAAAACATATTATAAGCTGGTTCAGAAAAATGATCTTACAAATTTGAAATCTATGGTAGAAGATACGAATGAGTTGGAGAAAAATCAAAAAGCTATCCATCAGTATGTGAAAAAATACGATGATCTTACATATCTTGTAAAAAAAGGAGCAGATGATGAATCATTTATTGTTTATGTGACATATAAGATGAAGATTAAGAAGATTGCAACATTGGCACCAGGAATGACATCGTATTATGTAATGAAGAAGGGAGATACTTTTTGTATCTACAATAATCAAAAACATGATACGGATGAGATCACAGATGCAAAAAAAGAAAGCCAAAACAGCAAAGAGATTAAAAAGTTGACAAAGCAGATCAATAAAAAATATGATCAGGCCTTAAAACAAGATAAAAAATTAAAACAATTTTTTGAAGGAAATTAAAATATATGATGAAATTTGAAATCTATATTCTACAGAAGAAATCGCAAGATTCTAAGACGTACCAAGAAGCAATGGGAGAATATCTAAAGCGTCTCGGGGCATATGCGAAAGTTTCTGTAGTGTATAAAAAGAATGCAAAACAAGTAGAGAAAATATTAAAAGAAGCGGGAGAGCATTATCATATCATACCAGGAAAAGACAGTATGACAAGTCCGGAACTTGCACAACTGATCAATGAAAGCTCTGTGCAGGGAATTTCAAAGTTTCATTTTTATATTGGAGATTTAGAATCTGAAGAGACAAAACCATTTCATGTATCTTCCTTTACACAAAGTGGATCACTAACAGGTACGATCATACTAGAACAGATTTATCGTGCTTACCGGATTTTAAATCACCAGCCATATCACAAGTAATACTAGAAAACACTAGAATGGAGTTAGCAAAGATGGAGTTTAAGACACCAACAATTGAAGATAAAGAAGAAATTGACCGATGTATCCTGGCAGATGATACAAGAAGCTGTGATTACGCAACAGCCAATATTATTTTATGGAGTGCATATTATCAGGTAAAATATGCGATCATCGAAGGACTCTTTGTATCGCATACAGATGAAGAAGGCGGTTCTTTCTGCTACCCGATCGGAAAGGGAGATAAGAAAAAGGTATTACAGTCTCTGATGGACGATTGTAAAGAAAAACAGATTCCATTTGTATTGCATGGGGTAACTCATGAAATGGAAGATGAATTTCGGAAAATGTTTGGAGATATTTATGAAATTGAATATGACAGAGATATCTCAGAATATATTTATGACAGAGAAAAACTAGCAACATTATCTGGCAAGAAACTTCATGGAAAGAGAAATCACATCAATCGTTTTAAGGAAAATCATGAATGGTCATATGAACCGCTTTCTGATGAAAATCAGTTAGAAGTACTAGCAATGTTGATGGAATGGAAGTTACAAAACTGTGATCCAGAAGATATTGAGAAACATGATGAGATCTGTGTATCGAAAAACAGTGTGATCAATTATAAAGAATTAGGGCTCGTAGGAGGCGTTTTGCGTGCAGAAGGTAAGATCGTAGGATTTTCCATTGGAGAACGCGCATCAAATGAAGATACGTTTATCGTTCATATTGAAAAAGCTTTTGCAGATATCCAAGGAGCATATCCAATGATCAATCAGCAGTTTGTCATTCACGAGATGGAGAATTTTAAATATGTAAACAGAGAGGATGATGTCGGAGAAGAAGGACTTCGTAAATCGAAATTATCCTATCGTCCAGTATTTATGGTAGATAAAGGTGTTCTTCGCCTAAAATCAGAAGTAAAGAATTGACACTAGGTGTCTAAAAATGTAGAATTGAAGAAAGGACAAACCATTAGGAGGAATATGTAATGAAACATTTGATTGATCCGATGGATTTAAGTGTGGAAGATATTGACAGATTATTAGACCGCGCTGATGACATCGCAAAGAATCCTGAAAAATATCAGGAAGTATGCAAACACAAGAAATTAGCAACTTTGTTCTTTGAACCAAGTACAAGAACAAGATTAAGTTTCGAGGCAGCGATGCTTGAATTAGGAGGAAGTGTTCTTGGATTTTCTTCCGCAGATTCTTCATCTGCATCCAAAGGAGAAAGTGTGGCAGACACAGCAAGAGTTATTGAATGTTACGCAGATATCATTGCGATGCGTCATCCAAAGGAAGGTGCACCATTTGTAGCATCACAGTATGTAAACATTCCAGTCATTAACGCGGGTGATGGGGGACACAATCATCCAACACAGACATTAACAGACCTTTTAACGATCAGAAGAGAAAAAGGACGTCTTAACAATTTCACGATTGGATTTTGCGGAGACTTAAAGTTTGGAAGAACAGTACATTCCCTGATCAAAGCATTATCAAGATATGAAGGAATTAATTATATTTTAATTTCTCCAGAAGAACTTCAGATTCCTGAATATATTAAGAAAGATGTCTTTGAGAAGAAAGGGATCACATTTACAGAAGTTGATAAGATGGAAGATGTGATGCCTCAGTTAGATATTCTTTATATGACAAGAGTACAGAGAGAACGTTTCTTCAACGAAGCCGATTATGTCAGATTAAAAGACAGCTATATTTTAGATATGGATAAATTAAAGATCGCCAAAGAAGATCTTTCGATTTTACATCCATTGCCTCGTGTAAATGAGATTTCTGTAAAAGTCGATAACGATCCAAGAGCCTGCTATTTTAAACAGGTATTGAATGGGAAACATGTAAGAATGGCATTGATCATGGAATTACTGGGGGTAAGTGCAGATGAACATTGATAGCATTAAGAATGGAATTGTATTAGATCATATTCGTGCAGGCCGCGGAATGCAGATTTATAACAGTCTTGGACTAGATCAGTTAGACTGTAGCGTTGCAATTATTAAGAATGTAAAAAGCAACAAGATGGGAAAGAAAGATATCATCAAGATTTCAGACGCATTTGAAGTGAACTTTGATGTTTTAGGATACATCGATCCAGAAGTTACTGTATGTGTTATTGAAAATGGCAGTGTAAAATCCAAGCATAAAGTAGAACTTCCTGAAAAGATCGTAAATATTGCAAGATGCAAGAATCCAAGATGTATCACATCTGTAGAACAAGAGATCGATCATGTGTTTAAATTAACAGATAGAGAACATCAGGTATATCGTTGTGTTTACTGTGAATCTAAACTAAAAAAATAAGCAAAAGAGACAAAGAGGTATCCGTGCATGAAACAAGAAAGCAGAACAAACATAAATCGTGTAAAAAAGGATATCAGCAGTCCGGAAAGCTTCACTCCGCCTGAAGAACTGAAACGACAGCTGATCACAACCATGCAAAGCATTTATGATGAAGAAGATATTGAGGCTGTAGAGCGTGCCTACAAAGTTGCATACAAGGCACATGAGAAGCAGAAACGAAAGTCTGGAGAGCCTTATATCATTCATCCTATTTGTGTTGCGATCATACTTGCAGAATTAGAACTTGACAAAGAAACGATTATGGCAGGGCTGCTTCATGATGTTGTAGAAGATACGGAAACGACCCATGAGGATATTGTCAGAGACTTTGGAGAAGAAGTTGCCCAGTTAGTTGATGGTGTTACGAAGTTAGGACAGTTGAGTTATTCCAAGGATAAGATTGAAGTTCAGGCGGAGAACTTACGAAAGATGTTTCTTGCAATGGCGAAAGATATCCGAGTGATTCTGATCAAATTAGCGGATCGTCTGCATAATATGCGTACGATGCAGTTTATGCGCCCAGAGAAGCAAAAAGAGAAATCAAGAGAAACGATGGATATCTATGCACCAATCGCACATCGTCTTGGTATTTCAAAGATTAAGGTCGAATTAGATGATCTTGCACTATGTTATTTAAAGCCAGATGTATATGAAGATTTAGAGAAATCGTTAAATTCTGCAAAAGAAGAAAGAGAAGCTTTTATCCAGGAGATCGTAGAAGAAGTGAAAGGTCATATTGATCGTGCAGGAATAAAGGCAGAGATTGATGGACGTGTAAAACACATGTTCAGCATTTATAAGAAGATGGTCAACCAGCATAAGACGATCGATCAGATTTATGATCTATTTGCAGTAAGAATTAAAGTTGATACCGTCAAGGACTGCTATGCAGCTCTTGGAATCATTCATGAGATGTATAAACCAATTCCAGGAAGATTCAAAGACTATATTGCAATGCCAAAACCAAATATGTATCAGTCACTGCATACAACACTGATCGGACCAGAAGGACATCCATTTGAGATTCAGATCCGTACTTTTGAGATGCATCGTGTGGCTGAATATGGTATTGCAGCTCATTGGAAGTATAAAGAGAATAATAATACCAAGGGACTTAACAAAGAAGAAGAGAAATTAAGTTGGTTAAGAGAAGTGCTGGAATGGCAGCGTGACATGGATGATAACAAGGAATTTTTAAGTCTGCTTAAGACAAACTTAGACCTTTTTGCAGAACAGGTATATTGTTTTACACCAAATGGTGACGTTAAAAACCTTGCAAATGGTTCCACACCAATCGATTTTGCTTATTCCATCCATAGTGCGGTTGGTAATAAGATGGTTGGTGCGAGAGTTAATGGAAGACAGGTTCCATTTGATTATCATTTGCAAAATGGTGACCGTGTAGAAATCATTACATCCCAGAACTCGAAAGGACCGAGCCGAGATTGGTTAGGTCTTGTAAAATCAGCACAGGCAAGAAGTAAGATCAATCAGTGGTTTAAACGACAGTTTAAAGAAGAGAATATCGTAAGGGGTAAGGAACTTCTTGAAAAATATTGTAAAAGTAAAAGTATCAGACTTTCTGAATTGATGAAGCCGGAATATATTAAGAAAGTTGAATTAAAGTACGGCTTTAAAGACTGGGATTCTGTATGCGCAGCAGTCGGACATGGTGGATTAAAAGAAGGTCAGGTCATCAATAAGATGCAGGAAGAAGACCGTAAGATCAAGAAACAGAAGATCACAGATGAACAGGTCTTAAAGAAAACGACAGAAGCAGCACAGGCAGCAGCGGCAAATCCAGAGAAGAAGAAAGATAAGAAATCAAAAGGTGGGATTGTGGTACGAGGTGCTAACGATGTTGCTGTTCGTTTCTCAAAATGCTGTAACCCAGTACCTGGAGATGAAATTGTTGGATTTATTACAAGAGGACGTGGAATTTCTATTCATAGAACAGATTGTATTAATCTGCTGAATATGCCAGAATCAGACAGGGCACGTTTGATCGAAGCAGAATGGCAGGTAAGTGAAGCTGATACAACGCAGACATATACAACAGAGATTAATATCTATGCGAATAATCGGAAAGGCCTTCTGGCAGAAGTTTCTAAGATTTTCTTAGAACTTGATATTGATATCATTACGATCAATGTATCAAACAATAAGAAAGGAAGAGCAACGCTTAGTATGTCATTTGATATCACAGGCGTAGAGCAGCTGAATCGTATCATTACCAAGATCAGGAATGTGGAAGGTGTGATCGATATCGAAAGAACAGCAGGATAGGTGATAATATGAGTGAAACAACATTACGACTAGACAGACCACTTAAGATGGTAACGATCTGTCTTGGACAAATGCAGACAAATTGTTATATCGTTGAGAATACAAAAACAAATCAGGCGTTCGTGTTTGATCCAGGTGATCAAGGAGAACGCATTATGGATACATTAAAAGAGGATGGCATGGAACTTGCAGGTGTATGCCTGACTCATGGACATTTTGACCATGTGATGGCACTCCCATATCTGATGGAGCAAAAACCAGATCTTAATGTCTATCTTTACGAAAGTGAGGCAGAAGTACTTGCAAGTCCTGATCTGAATCTTGGATCTATGATGGGAATGAATCTTTCCTTAAAGGCAAATCATCTGGTGAAAGATGGAGAGATCATTGATGTACTGGGAACAAAGGTAAAATGTATTCATGTTCCAGGACATACAAAAGGCGGTGTTTGTTATTATTTTGCAGATTATGGATGGCTGATCTCAGGAGATACATTATTCCAGATGAGCATTGGAAGAACTGATTTTCCAACAGGTAATCTGAATGATCTTTTAACAGCGATCAGAGAGAAATTATTTGTTTTGCCGCCATGGACCAAAGTATTATCCGGTCATACACCACCAACAACGATTGAGGAGGAAAGCAGAAGTAATCCGTTTCTGCAATAGATTATGATTGGATTAATTCAAAACAAGACAATTTATGAATATGATATCAGAAGTTTAATATTGGCATTTATGCTCGGAGAGAAGATAGAATTGACGGATCACGTTGATTCTATCTACGATTTTATATTGGAAGTTCAATATAAAGATCAAGAAATCGATATGAAACTGTACAAGAAAGGTGAATTAGAAGATGAGATTCAGCTCTTTGGCGATTACGAAGATAAAAAGCTTTTCAAAAATCAGCTGAAACGAGGAATTTATCAGTTATTTTCCAAGGCATTGAATAAACAGCTACCATGGGGGACATTAACTGGAATCCGTCCGACAAAGATTGCTTTTGATGGATATAAAAAAGGAGAAAGCAGCGAAGAAATCATTCATAAGTTTCAGAAAGATTATCTGGCTTCCAAGGAGAAAGCAAGTCTTTGTACAGAAACTGTACAAAAAGAGAGAAAACTTTTAAAAACATTTCCATACAAAGAAGGATACAGTTTATATGTAGGAATACCATTTTGCCCAAGTACATGTCTGTACTGTTCATTTACATCGTATTCGATCGATCAGTACGAGAATATTGTACAGGATTACTTAGATGCATTATTTAAAGAACTTGATTTTGTAAAGCAGGCGTATGCGTACAAAGAACTCCAGACAATGTATATCGGAGGTGGAACACCGACATCATTAAATGAGCAGGATCTGGAATATTTGTTATGTGAGATCAACAAAAGATTTCCGCTGTCAAAGATAAAAGAAATCACAGTGGAAGCAGGAAGACCGGATAGTTTAAATCTTGAGAAATTAAAAATTTTAAAGAAATACGGAGTTACGAGGATCAGCATCAATCCACAGTCAATGAATGATAAAACATTAAAACTGATCGGAAGGAATCATGTATCCAAAGATATCAAAGAGAAGTTTAGAATGGCAAGACAGGCAGGAATTAACAATATCAATATGGATATGATCTGCGGACTTCCAGAGGAAGGAATGGAAGAACTTTCCTATACATTAGAAGAGATCAAGAAACTCGATCCAGAAAGTTTAACGGTTCATGCACTTGCGGTGAAACGATCATCAAGATTAAACCGTATGAAAGATACATATCATTTTGGAGCAACCGAAGAGATGGTATCTTACGCAGCCAGGTGTGCAAGAGATATGCAGATGGAACCATATTATTTATATCGACAGAAGAATATTCCAGGGAACCTTGAGAATGTCGGTTTTTCAAAAAAAGGAAAAGAATGTCTTTACAATATTTTGATTATGGAAGAATTACATGATATCATAGCAGTTGGTGCAGGAACATCTTCAAAGATCGTACATCAAGAAGATCATCAGGTGGACCGCATCGAGAATCTTAAGGATATTAAGCAGTATATTACACGAATTGATGAGATCATTCATAGAAAAGAATTAAAGATGATCTAAACAGGAGTTTTATTATGGCAATCAGTTATGGACGAACAGATATCGAGACACCGATCCATGCAGATATAAAAGAAACATTAAGTCATGGGATCATTGTCAGTAATTTAGCTTATCTTGTTGGAAAGGAATTGGGACTTTCAGAAGGGATATGCCACGATCTTGCAGTTGCAGGGATGGTACATGATCTTGGAAAAGTAAGACTTAATTTCTATATGAATGAGAAAGTGGAGGACGAAATTCTGGCCGTTGATGAAACAAGGTATATGAGAATGCATCCATCGATCGGATATGCGATCCTTGCAGATTATGATTATGATCAGACAGTCTTAGATGCTGTATTATATCATCATGAACACTACGATGGTACTGGTTATCCACATAATCTGGTCGGAAAGCAGATTCCATTGGTTGGAAGGATCATGCATGTATGCGATATTTTCGGCGCATTGATCTCAAATCGTGATTACAGGGAAGGATTTGATGTTGAGACTGCACTCGATATCATGATCGATGAAGTAAAGAATTTTGATATGAAAGTATTTTTAGCATTCCAGAGAGTTGCATTTTCTGATGGAGTTATGGAAACTGTGATAGGAAAAGGCAATCTGGATGATTTATTTGAGGAGGAACAACAATGATTACACAGGCACCAAGAGGAACAAAAGACTGGTTTGGAAAAGACATGGACCAGCGCACATATTTAGAGAATATGTTTAAAGAATTATGCGCATCCTATAATATTCACGAGATCATCACACCAGTATTCGAACATACAGAACTTTTCCAGAGAGGTGTTGGAGAAACAACGGATGTGGTTCAGAAAGAGATGTATACATTTGAAGATAAAGGACACAGAAGTATTTCCTTAAAACCAGAAGGAACCGCAGGAGCGATCCGTGCATATTTACAGAATGGACTTGCAAATGAACCACAGCCAATCAAGATGTTTTATATCACACCAGCTTTCCGTTATGAAAAACCACAGAGCGGGAGATTAAGACAGCACCATCAGTTTGGAGTTGAGTTCGTTGGAGCAGAAAGCCCATTAGCTGAAGTAGAACTGATCACATTAGTATCTACTTTCATTAAAAAGATTGGATTAAAAGATGCAAAATTACACATCAACAGCATTGGCTGCGAACACTGCCGTAAGGAGTATAATAAAGCCTTATTATCTTATTTAAAAGAGCATGAAGAACATTTATGTCCTACATGTAGAGAACGTATGGAAAAGAATCCATTACGTGTTATCGACTGTAAAGTACCAGAATGTAAGGAAATTGTTAAAGATGCGCCAAGAACGATCGACTACTTAGACGATGAATGTAAGGCACACTTTGAAGAATTAAAGAGCTTGTTAGAAGCACTGAATATTCCATATGAAGTTGACACAGAGATCGTTCGTGGACTTGACTACTATACAAAGACAGTCTTTGAATTTGTAAATGAAGATGGATTTACATTATGTGGTGGTGGACGTTACGATAATCTTGTTCATGAGATTGATGGAAAAATATCTATGCCATCTGTTGGATTTGGTATGGGTGTAGAAAGAATTCTATATTTCTTAGAAGAAGAAGGTGTTGATCTCCCATGCACAAGAGATATTGATCTTTATGTAGGGATTCTTGGACAGGAAGCAAAAGCGAAAGCTTACCAGATCGTTGTAGATCTTCGCAATCAGGGATTTGTTGTAGAAACAGATTATCTTGGAAGAAGCGTAAAAGCTCAGATGAAATATGCAAATAAGCTGAATGCCAAGAATACAATTATTATTGGTGATGATGAGATTGCCAAGAATGAAGGAAATGTTAAAAATATGGAAACAAGAGAGATTACAACAGTTTCTCTTGATAAGATTGCAGATTGTTTAAAATAAAATTATGCTTTCTTGTACTAGTTCGTGACATTTTTGACAAAATCATATATAATGAGTAATGATTACAGGAAAGGAGGTAATAATGCATGAGTGAATATGCAATCGTGGCACCAGAAGACTTCGACCAGAGCGTATTTCGTCTGATCGGTAAGGAATGGATGCTTGTTACTGCAAAGAATCAAGAAGGAAAAGTAAACACAATGACTGCCTCATGGGGTGGTTTCGGTGTTATGTGGGGAAAGAATGTTGCTGTGACAGTTCTAAGACCACAAAGATATACAAAAGAATTCATTGATCAGTCAGAATCATTTACATTATCTTTCTATGATGATACATTCAAGAAGGATTTAAGCTATCTTGGAAGCGTATCAGGAAGAGATGAAGACAAGATCGCAAAGACACGTCTGACACCAACAGATGCGAATGGGATTCCATTTTTTGAGGAAGCAAAGATCGTACTGATCTGTAAAAAATTATATTCTCAGCCAATGGATCCAGCAGGATTTGTTGATAAATCTTTAGATGAACAGTGGTATCCTAATGAGGATTATCATGTACTTTACGCTGCAGAGATCGAACAGATCCTTGTAAGAAAAGATTCATAAAAGAATATACAAGGCAGAACCAGAGATTGGGCTCTGCCTTTCGTACAAAGTGAAAAGGATGAAGGAGGAAATTATATCATGGCAGAATCAATGTCAGGTTTAGCCAGATCCCACCGATGTACAGAGGTAAGCAACAAACTTATCGGAACAGAAGTCACTGTCATGGGATGGGTACAGAAACGAAGAAATTTAGGAAGTCTTATTTTTGTAGACTTAAGAGACCGTTCAGGAATCTTACAGTTAGTCTTTGATCAGGAAGTATTATCCGAGGAAGACTATAATAAGGCAAACTCTCTAAGAAGTGAGTATGTCGTTGCAGCAGTAGGTACTGTAGAGAAGAGAAGTGCAGCGATCAACGAGAATTTAAAGACAGGAGATATCGAGATCAAGGTACATACACTGCGTATCTTATCAGAATCAGAAACTCCTCCATTTCCAATTGACGAGAATCAGACAGTCAAAGATGAACTTCGTTTAAAATATCGTTATCTTGATCTTAGAAGACCAAATCTTCAGAGAAACTTACGCATTCGTAATGATGTAACAAGAATGGTGCGTAATTTCTTAGGTGATGAAGGATTCTTAGAGATCGAGACACCAATCTTAGGAAAGAGTACACCAGAAGGGGCAAGAGATTACCTTGTACCAAGTCGTGTACATCCAGGAGAATTTTATGGACTTCCACAGTCACCACAGTTATTTAAACAGCTGTTAATGTGCTCTGGATTTGATCGTTACTATCAGATCGCGAAATGTTTCCGTGATGAAGATTTACGTGCAGACCGTCAGCCAGAGTTTACACAGATCGATATGGAACTTTCATTTGTTGACGTTGATGATGTCATCGATGTAAACGAACGTCTGTTAAAGAAGATTTTTAAAGAAGTATTAGATATTGATGTACAGCTTCCTATGCTTCGCATGACATACAAAGAAGCAATGGACCGCTTTGGATCTGACAAACCAGATATGCGTTTCGGAATGGAACTTACAAATGTATCCGAGACAGTAGCTGGATGCGACTTTATGGTATTTAAAGGAGCATTAGAAAATGGTGGATCAGTCAGAGGATTAAATGCCAAAGGTTTAGGAGATCTTGGACGTAAGAAGATCGACGGATTCGTTGATTACGCAAAAGACTTCGGAGCTAAAGGTCTGGCATACATTCAGTTAAAGAGTGATGGAACAGTGAAATCATCCTTCGCCAAATTCATGAAAGAAGAAGAGATGGATGCACTGATCAAAGCAATGGATGGAGAAGCAGGAGACTTATTATTATTTGCTGCAGACAAAGATAAAGTTGTCTTTGATGTTCTTGGTAATTTAAGACTTCACATTGCAAAACAGTACGATATGATCGATAAATCCCAGTACAAGTTCTTATGGGTAACAGAATTCCCATTACTTGAGTGGAGCGACGAACAGAACCGTTACACAGCAATGCATCATCCATTTACAATGCCATTTGAAGAAGATCTTGAATTCATCGATGAAAGACCAGGAGATGTCCGTGCGAAAGCATACGATATCGTATTAAATGGTACAGAACTTGGTGGTGGATCTATCCGTATCCATCAGGATGATATTCAGGAGAAGATGTTTGAAGCTCTTGGATTTACAAAAGAAGATGCACACAACCGCTTCGGATTCTTATTAGATGCATTTAAATATGGAGTACCACCACATGCTGGTTTAGCTTATGGTCTTGACCGTCTTGTTATGTGGTTAACAGGAGAAGACAGTATTCGTGATGTCATCGCCTTCCCGAAAGTTAAAGATGCATCTTGTCTGATGACACAGGCTCCAGGACCGGTTGATACATTACAGTTAGAAGAACTTGGAATTGAACTTTCAACACCAGAGGAGGAATAATCAGATGGAGAAAATGTTATTTAGCGGTGTTCAGTCTAACTCTGAAGTTGCACTGATCGCAATCAAAGGAATCAAAAACCAGCCTGGAATCGCAGCCAAAGTTTTTGGTGCCATTGCAGAAGAAAAAATCAACGTGGAACTGATCCTTCAGTCTATCGGACGAGGAGAGAACAAAGACATCTCTTTTGTTGTAGCACAGGATGAAGCAGATCATGCCGTTGAAACATTAAAGAAAGCATTTGATGAAGCAGATTATGATGAGATCATTAGTGACAAAGAAGTTGGAATCGTATCCATCGTCGGAGCAGGAATGATGTCTAATAGTGGAGCAGCATCTAAGATGTTTGAAGCATTATATAACCGTGGAATCAACATCCACTTAATCTATACATCAGAGATCAAGATCACAGTTTTGATCAAACAAAGCCGCGTAGAACGTGCAGTGGAAGCGTTAAAAGAACAGTTCCAGGAATAATCAGATAAATCAAACGATCAATAAAAAGATCAGACAGATAGACATAACATACGAGACATAATATTATTTTACATAACATATAAAGGAGAAAACTATGTTTGATTTTAGCGAAGTAAAAAACTACGATCCAGAATTAGCAGAAGCAATGGAAAACGAATTAACAAGACAGAGAACAAATCTTGAGTTGATTGCATCTGAAAACCTTGTTTCAAAAGCTGTTATGGCTGCAATGGGAAGTCATTTAACAAACAAATATGCAGAAGGATATCCAGGAAAACGTTACTATGGTGGATGCCAGTATGTAGACGTTGTAGAAGATCTTGCAAGAGAACGTGCCAAAGAATTATTTGGATGTGAATATGTAAATGTACAGCCCCATTCTGGAGCACAGGCTAACATGGCAGTATTTTTCGCAGTATTAAATGTCGGAGATACATACATGGGAATGAGCTTAGACCATGGTGGACATTTAACACACGGAAGCCCAGTCAACATGTCTGGTAAAAACTATCACTGCGTACCATACGGAGTAAACGAAGAAGGATTCATCGATTATGATGAAGTAGAAAGAATTGCATTAGAATGCAAACCAAAGATGATCATCGCTGGTGCAAGCGCATATGCAAGGGAGATCAACTTCAAACGTTTCCGTGAGATCGCTGACAAAGTTGGAGCTGTTTTAATGGTAGATATGGCTCATATCGCAGGATTAGTTGCAACAGGATTACACCAGAGTCCAATCCCTTATGCTCATGTAACAACAACTACTACACATAAGACATTAAGAGGACCTCGTGGTGGAATGATCATGTGCAGCAACGAAGTGAACGAAAAATATAACTTCAACAAAGCAATCTTCCCAGGAATCCAGGGTGGACCATTAATGCACGTAATTGCTGGTAAAGCTGTAGCATTTAAAGAAGCATTAGATCCATCATTTAAAGATTATATGAAACAGGTTGTGAAGAATGCAGATACTCTTGCAAATGCACTGATCGAAGAAGGATTCGATATCGTATCTGGAGGAACAGACAACCACTTAATGTTAGTAGACCTTAAGAAATATGGTCTGACAGGAAAAGAAGCTGAAAAAGTACTTGATTCTGTACATATCACATGTAACAAGAACACAGTACCAAACGATCCAAAATCTCCATTTGTAACATCAGGATTACGTCTTGGAACACCAGCTGTTACAACACGTGGACTGAAAGAAGACGATATGAAAGTGATCGCAAAAGCTATCCGTCTGACATTATTAGATAAGAAGCTTGATGAAGCAAACGAATTAGTATTAGGATTAACAAAAAAATATCCAATCTATGAATAATCCATCATAGTGTTGGATTTGGAGGCAAAAATTAAAATGAGGATTACAAAGAAACAAGGGGGAATCATAGGAGGTGTCGTAGCGGTTGTTTTAATAGCAGCCGCTATCGGTGTCCATGCCCATTATCAGAACCGTTGGTATCCGGGGAGTACATTTAACAAGGTTGATGTGTCAGGAATGACATACGAAGAATCAGTGAAGAAAGTAAAGAAATCCATTGATTCTTACAAGTTAAAGATCAAGGGAAGAAATAAAGGGCAGGAAATGATTTCAGGAAAAGAGATTGATCTTGCTTTTACTTCTGAAGAAAAAGTCAAAGAAGCATATGATGCGCAGCACAAGAAAAGTGTATTCTCAGCATTCTTTGGTGGATCAAAGACAAATGTTACAGCTGTAACATTATCAGAGAAGAAATTAAATAAAAAATTAAAACAGTCTGTATTAGTAAAAGGCAATGATTCTTATAAGATTACAAAACCGGTTGATGCAACAATTACATATGATACCAATAAGAAGTATGGTGTGATTCAGAAAGAAGACAAAGGAAACTATCTCAATCGAAAAGAATTCTATAATGCAACAAAGAGATCTGTAGAATCCTTAAGTAAAACATTGAATTTAACAGATGAGAAAAACAATCCAGATGTCTATGTGAAACCAGGTTTATATCATGATGATGAGCAGTTAAAACAAATGCAGACAACTTATAACGAATACCTTTTTCATTTTATCCAGTGGGATATGGGAAATGGTGTAAAGGAAACATTAGGACCAGATGCATTAAAAGATTGTATCACAGTGAACACAAAGAAACGAACAGTAAAATTAAGCCAAGCAAAAGTTGAAAAATGGCTGGAAAGTTTTTGCTTAAAATATAAGACACAGGGAATTGCCAGAACATTTAAGACACATTCAGGTAAGAAAATCAAAGTCAGTGGTGGAGACTATGGATGGCGTATTGATTATGATAAAGTTATCGCACAGACAATGAAAGCGTTAAAGAAAGCACCAGAAGAATCTGCGATCAAAGCCTATGAGAAAGACCCTTCCAAGGAGAATGAACAGGCTTTACTTACAAGCTTAAAACCAGTCTACAGCCACAAAGGATATCGTATGGATTATACGAACAAGCAAAATGACTGGGATACACAAAACTACAGTGAAGTTGATCTGTCAGCACAGGAAGTTTTCGTCTACAAGAAAGGAAAACTTGTATTCAGCACAACCTGTATCACTGGAAAAGCAACACCAGATCGTATCACAAGAACTGGTGTTTATGACATCAAAGAGAAGAAACTTACAAAGACATTAACAGGTGCGGATTACAGTGTTCCAACAAGATACTGGACAAGGATCATGTGGACAGGAACAGGATATCATTACAGCAGCAGAGGAGACTGGGGAAGCTGGTCACCAACGTATTATAAGACGAATGGATCTCATGGATGTGTTAACTTAACATTATCAGATGCAAGATCTGTATATAACCTGACGAAGATCGGAGATCCTGTATTTATTCATTATTAAAAGAAAGAAAAAGAGGTTTCAATCGATGAGAAATCAATATGAAAAACAGGAAAAAGTATTATGGTATGCACAGATCATAATCTTTCTAGGAGTTTTGGCAACTTGGTTTAATCATATGGATATGCATACATTTTATACGATCAATATCATTTTATCAGTGATCTCGATCATTTCTCTGACGCTGGATCGTTTTTACTTTAGTGAGAAGATCGGGCAGAAAGTGCATAATTCTTATTCTGTTGCATATGGATTACTAGTGATCTTTACGTTACTACTGGTAATTCAGTATGCGGGGATATTAAAGATCGATCTGATCATGCAAGAAGAGACAAAGATGATCTGGGCATTAACACCAGCATTGAGCCTTCTTTGGAAGACGAAATTCATCGCCTTCCGTGAATGGGATCAGCGTTAGAAGAAAGAGTTTGTTGCTGAAGAACAGATTTATAAAAGGCTCTTGGCGTTATGCCGAGGGTCTTTTTAAACATTTCAGAGAAATAACTGCTGCCAGAGAAACCATACATCTTAGCGATATCTGTTATCTTTTTCTCATGTTTGATGATCTCAGACAAGCTCATATGAATACGAAGCTGATTCAGATAATCCACAGGACTTAGATGAACATTTCTTTGAAAGAGTCGGCAGCATTCACTATTGCTTAGATGGCAGTAAGAAGCAATATCAGCGAGTGTATGCTTTTGGTCGATCGATTTATTGAGATATATCATCACATCTTTCATACGTTCCAAATCTCTGGATTCTTTTAAGGACAGTTCTTTGGAGAGATTCACATTATGAAAGATATAATAAAAGATCTCGTTTACAAAATGGTTGATCTTCAGTTCATAACCATCAACAGGACGGTCACAGATATCATTCATTTTACGAATCATTTCAAGAATATATTTCTGCCAAGGAATTTTTGGTACAAGTGTCTGGTATCCAAAAGAAGGCTGATCGATCAGGGGTCGGATATATTTCTGATACAAAGGATTGTTTTCGGTCTGAAATAAGACGGATGGTGAAACACGATAAATGACAAAGTGGCAGTCATAAGATTGATAAGTACAAGCCGAATAAATCTCATTCATGTTGATAAAAAATCCCTCACCGGAAGATACCAAGAAAGCCTTTTGGCGGATACGAAATTCCATAGTGCCAGAGAGAAGATAGATAAATTCAAAATGACAACTTATACGCGGAAATAAAAATCCACCAGGGATCTGTCGGATTTCAAGAATCTTTCGATCAAAAGAAACACCATCACTAAGTCTGCCGGCAGGATAAGAATGTATGGATGCATCATAAATATCATAAATCATAGAAAAACCTCATAAAATCAAAATTGTTATAATAAATGTCGAAATATGTCATAATCTAGTTTGATTTTACTATGATTGTTATAAAAAAACAAGCACTGACAGGTAATATATACCATATCAGTGCTTACTTTTTATTCAGAATCTAAAGCATCAGATGTATTTTCGCTGTAACATATAAAGCATAATAAGATTGACTATGATTCCTGCAATGCATATGATATAGCATAAAATACGAAGTGGCTGACTTTTTATTTTTTCAAATAATTTTGATAAGATCCATATTTGTGCCATATAGAAAATAAAATAAATACGTGTTCCAGATGCAAGCATCGTAGGAGAGAATAATAATGTAAAACGCGAGATCAGTCCACCAAAGTAAATACTAACGAGACAGAAACTTTGCTCATATTGTTTCACTCCATATTTTGTGTCATCACGGAAGATGTAAAAAATAGAAATCAACATACAGATAAGATAGATTACAGATAATACAAAAAGAATCATCTGCATAAGAATCTGAGAGGATGATTTCATTGTTACTTCTGGAAGCACATAATTTAGATTATGTTTTTTCAAAATGTTAAACCAGCCATAATATGCGGTCAATAATAAGCTGATGACAAAAGGAACTGTGCCGATCAGTTTATATAACAGATTGAAACGCTGATCCGAAATTATGATACATGCAATAAGAAAACCTAACAATAGAAAGATCATATTTGGAATAGAAGTAAAATGTTGAATCGTTGATACAACACAAAGCTGCAATTTCCTGAAAAATGATAATTGTGCATAATCAGGCATCCACTGTGTAATCTCTTTTGCAATTCGATTTTGATTCCCTGGGCAGATCAATACATTAACGATTCCTGCGATCGATAGCAGAAGAGACCAGATGATAACCTTTCGATTTTTGATCAGTCGGCGTCTATAATAAAATAGGTGATCATAAACAAAGAATAACAAAACCGCCAATAAAAACAGACAGGAAATAAGTTCACTGTTTGTGGCATATATCAATAACAACGAATATAAAAGAAATTGTGGAACGTTTAAGTCAGCTTGACTGACAAGTTTCATAAACAAATAAAAAGCAGCAAGTCCAGCTGTAAACGGCCACAAATAGTTTGTCGTTGTTGCGATCCATCCAGCAGAAGCAAGATGGATCAGCGGATAAGAACAAATACAAGTCAGCAAAAATAATTTCTCATCTGTATATATGGATATCATATAAAATACTGCTATAAAACAGATGCAGTCAATGATCTTCCATAAAATAGAAGGCAGGACTGCCATAAGATACATTGGAAATTCGAGAATAAAACGCGAACTCCAATTCATCCATCGCCATTTAAGAAGCGATAAAATATCATAATGATAGCTGATCAGTTTTGCCCGAAAATGAATTTCATCTCCGAAAACAGGTTTTATATAAACATGGACGAGTATCATAAAAACAGCGAATAACAAAAAATAAATATAATTTTTTTTAGATTTCATAAAAGTTCTCTCTTTATGTAGTTATTAAGAAAAATCTAATATCCTAAAGATTCTCCTACAAGAATGATTTTAATACGGCCTCTCATTGCAGCACTCTGACGACGTGTTACAACAATCTGGCTGCAGATGCAAGTGTCACCATAGCAGTCACCACAACGACCAGTCATAGAACAAGGAGTTTTAAGTCCAAGACGAAGAGTGTTTGGAGGACTGGCAAAGTTGCGGACTCTCTTTATACCATCTTCTACATCATTGACAACCTTATTCATACCAACGATCATGATCACATTCTTAGGTCCATAAGTTAAACATGCAACACGGTTACCAGTACCATCAATATTGATCAGTTCACCATCAAGCGTGATCGCATTGGAACTCATTAGATAGTAATCAGCTAATACTGCTTTAGAAAAGATCTCACGCTGCTCGTCATAATTTTTTGCAACAGAACGGTCAATGATTTCATAGTTACCATTCTTCACTGCATCCATTAAACCGATTTCAGAAATACTCATGGAACCACCCCAAGTAACAGAAGAACCTTCTTCTATGTAACTTAAAGCTTTCGCAAGTGCATCTTCCTTTGTCTCGCAGAAGACACCCTCCATATTTCTCTTTTCCAGACCTTTGATAATCGTCTGTGCACGAAGTTTTGTTGCTTCATTTAAAAACATTTATATCATCCTTTCCATATAAAGTTAAAATGGGACCTATCCTTTAAAATCCCATAAATCAAAATTCATTATATCATGTTTCAAAACAATATGATATAATATTATGTAAAACTTTTAGAAAGAGGTATTTTTTTGAAAGCACTATTTATCACAGAAAAACCAAGTGTCGCCAGAGAATTTGCAGCGGCACTTAACATAAATGCAAAAAACAGAGACGGATATATGGAAGGAGACAAGGCAGTTATCACATGGTGTGTCGGACACTTAGTCACCATGTCCTACCCAGACCAGTACGATCCTGCGTTAAAGAAATGGGACTTAGAAACCATTCCATTTATTCCAGAGACATTCAAATACGAAACCATCCCAGGAGTCCAGAAACAATTTGATATCGTATCATCTCTCCTAAACCGAGAAGATATCGATACGATCTACGTCTGCACTGACTCCGGACGAGAGGGAGAATACATCTACCGTCTGGTAGACCAGCAGGCCAATGTCAGCAAAGACAAGAAGAAAAAACGTGTCTGGATTGATTCCCAGACAAAAGAAGAAGTGATCCGCGGGGTAAAAGAAGCGAAAGACTTAAGTGAATACGACAACCTAGCAGCCGCCGCATACCTGCGAGCCAAAGAAGACTATCTGATGGGAATCAACTTCTCCAGAGTCCTGACACTCAAATATGGCTGGACACTCGGTAACTATTTAAATCAGAAACGAAGTTTAGTGGTAGCAGTCGGACGAGTGATGACCTGTGTTCTCGGAATGATCGTCAAGAGAGAACGAGAGATCCGTACCTTTGTGCCAACACCGTTTTACAGAATCTTAGGACACTTTGACTGTCGGGGATTTCAGGTAGAAGCGGAATGGAAAGCGGTCAAAGGATCAAAATACTTTGAATCTAACAAGTTATATAAAGACAATGGATTCTTGGATAAGAAAGATGCACAGGAATTTATCAAATATTTAGAAGATGGCAGCAACAATGAGACAATCGTTGTATCATCCTCCAAACGACAGGAAAAGAAGAATCCGCCATTATTATATAATCTTGCAGAATTACAGAATGAATGTTCTAAACGATTCAAATTAAGTCCAGATGAGACATTAAAAGTTGTCCAGGACCTATATGAAAAGAAACTGGTTACATACCCAAGAACCGATGCCAGAGTCTTATCAAGTGCAGTCGCTAAAGAGATTTATAAAAATATCGGAGGTTTAAATAACTACGCTCCATTATCAGGCTTTGCAAATGAGATCATGCAAGGCAAGAAATATCAGGGAATGATCAAATCCAAATATGTGGATGACAAAAAGATCACCGACCATTATGCGATCATTCCAACCGGACAGGCAGTGAACAGCTTATCAAGAATCTCAGAGATGGGACAGAAAGTCTACGATGTGATTGCCAGAAGATTCCTAAGCATCTTTATGCCGCCAGCAGTATATTTGAAGATCAAATTAGAGACACAGACCAAAGGTGAAGCATTCTTTGCAAACTTTAAGATGCTAAAAGACCCAGGATACTTAAAAGTGACTGGAATGGGCGGCCAGAAAAAAGAAGTTGCATTAACAGAAGAACAGATCAATGCAATCTCATCGTTAAAGAAAGGTATGAAACTACCAGTCAAAGAATACAAGATCAAAGATGGAACAACATCCGCACCAAAACGATACAACTCAGGTTCTTTGATCCTTGCCATGGAAAATGCAGGACAGCTCATTGAAGATGAAGATTTAAGAGAACAGATCAAAGGAAGCGGAATCGGAACAAGTGCGACAAGAGCAGAGATCGTAAAGAAACTTGTGTCCAATAAATACATCGCATTAAATAAAAAGACACAGATCGTAACTCCAACGTTAACTGGAGAGATGATCGTAAACGTTGTCAGTGCATCCATTGGATCACTCCTAAACCCAACCTTAACTGCAAGCTGGGAAAAAGGATTAACCTACGTGGCAGAAGGAACCGTCACAGAAGAAGAGTACATGCAGAAGTTAGACAAGTTTGTCACCCAGAAGACAAATATCGTCAAACAAAATAACTTCCAGTATCAGTTAAGACAATCATTTGATCAGATCGCACCATATTATCAAAAGAAAAAATAAACGAAGAAAAATAAAACAACATTCATAAAAACACCTTCTATCACATATATTTGGATTATACCAAAATGGGGAGGTGTTTTTAAATTTATGAAAGAGGAAGAAATCTTAGGAATCCTTCCATTACATATCAGAACCATCATAAAGCAGGCAGACATCAACTGGGACGACCTTCAGGAAATCCGCCTGCGTATTCAAAAGCCAGTCATTTTAAAATACAAGTCGAAAGCCTGTTATTTATCCGAACAGGGAAAGATCACAACAAGAAAAGAACAATTACATATCGTAACGTCACAAGAGATCAGACAAGCCATGGAATATATCAGCAGCTATTCGATGTATGCCTATATCGAACAGCTAAAACAAGGCTTTTTAACAATAAGAGGTGGACACCGTGTTGGAATCTGTGGAACGGTTGTGATGGACCATGACAAAGTCAAAACAATTCGACATATTTCCGGTTTAAATATCCGCGTTGCACACGAAGTGAAAGGATGCGCAGACGCCCTTTATTCTATGTGTACCAGAATGGGAAAACTCATCCCAACCTTGATCATCTCTCCGCCAGGCTGTGGGAAGACAACATTACTTCGGGATATGATAAGAAAAATCTCCGATGAAGGACAGACAGTTGGTGTTGTCGATGAGCGAAGCGAGATCGGAGCATGTTATCAAGGTGTTGCCCAAAATGATCTCGGTATCCAGACCGATATCATGGATGCATGTGAAAAAGGGCAGGGTATGAATATGCTGATCCGATCCATGGCACCTGATGTGATCGCTGTGGATGAGATCGGAAGCAAAGAAGATGTTGAAGCTTTATTTTTCTGTGCCTACCGCGGATGCAGCATTTTAGCAACCGCTCATGGAAAGAATAAGGAATCCTTATCTAAGAATCCCTATATGCGAGAGATCATCAACAAAAAAATGTTCCAACGCTACGTGATCTTAGAACAGCGAGACCAACCAGGATATATCACAAAGATCATGGATGAAAACGGGGTGGTACTAAATTGATCAAAGTATTAGGATCACTGATCGTCATTTTCGCAGGGATCGGATTTGGATTTCACAAAGCCGCAAAAGAACAAAAACGTCTAGAACAGGGAATTGCGATCAAACGAATGTTATACCTTCTGCAAGGAGAGATCCGCTATGGATTTACCCCGCTTCCAGAAGCGGTATTAAAAATATCAACAAAAACAGAAAAAGAATACCAGCCATTCCTAAAAAACGTGGCAAAACAGTTAGAGACACATAGCGAAGAATCCTTTGCTAAAGTATGGCAGCAGGCAGCTGAAAAGAAATTAAAACAGGTGATCTACGAACCGAAGTTTTATGAAATCTTAAAAAATATGGGAGAAACGATCGGATACCTGGATCAGCAGATGCAGGAAAAAACAATCCTGTTAACGATCGAACAGCTCGATGACCAGATTTTTCTGATGAAAGATCAAGTAGTAAAAAACTGTAAAATGTATCGAAGTCTTGGAATATCACTAAGTGTCTTGATCGTGATCATTTTATTATAAAATACATCGCGATCATTTTATGACAAGGAGGGAGTTATGAGTGTCAATATCATTTTTCGCATCGCAGCCGTCGGAATTCTTGTAACGATCCTTGTGCAGGTGTTAAAACATTCCGGAAGAGACGAACAGGCTTTTTTGATCACACTTGCAGGACTGATCCTTGTTCTTGGCTGGGTGATCCCATATATCTATGATCTGTTTGAAAGCGTCCAGACACTTTTTACGATATCCTAGAGATTGGAGGCGGATACTAAGATGATAAAAGTTGCAGTCTTTGGGATCGTTGCAAGTCTGATTGCCATGAAGATCAAAACCATCCGTCCAGAGATTGCCATCTTGATCGCAGTGATCTCAAGCATTCTTCTGGCAATGTATGGATTAAAACAAATGGAAGAGATTTTAGCAGTTTTTGAGACGATCCGATCCTATTCCAAAATCCCAAAAAGTTATTTCCAGATTCTTTTAAAACTGATCGGTATCTCCTTCATCTGCGAGTTTGCATCCAACATATGCAAAGACGCAGGACAGGCATCGATTGCAAAACAGATCGAGTTTGCAGGGAAACTAGCAATCCTGATCGTTGGACTTCCAGTCTTTGAATCACTGCTAGAAACAATTCAGAAATTATTAGGAAATGGCACATGAGACAAAGAATGTTTCTATTAATTCTGCTATTCGTACTGATCCTTACAAAAACAAATGATATTTCCGCCAAAGAAACAAAACTCAATGAAGACATGTTTACCAATGTGGAAAACACCTTAAAAGAGAAAGAAATCGATGTATCTTATACACAATTAGTAAAACAGCTGATCCACGGAAATGTAAAAGGTGTTCTGCATACGATCAAAGCCAAAATGAAAGAGGTCTTTTTAAACCGTATGTTGATCCAAAAAGACCTGATCAGAGAAATCCTTCTGATCGCATTTACCGCAGCCATCTTTAAAAATCTGTCCGATTCCTTTTTTCAGCAAAGCACAGCCAATAGTGCATTTTATATTACTTATGTGATCCTATGCGGTGTCATGGTACATTCCTTTTTTTATTTAAACAAAACAGTGACGCAGCTCGTTACCTTAATGGCAGATTATATGAAAGGAATGATCATGGCATATTCACTGGCTGTTGTCTCAACTTCCGGGATCACGACATCAACGACAGTTTATGAATTTTATCTTCTGCTGATCTATGCAATGACAACCCTTACAAATGTTGTATTACTTCCGATGATCAAGATCTTATTTGTCCTAAAGATCATCAACCATATATCAAAAGAAGAACATTTCTCAAGACTGTGCAAAACACTCGAAGGTGTGATCAAGTTTCTACTCAAAGGATTCTTAAGCGTACTGTTAGGAGTCCAGCTGATCCAGTCGATGATCCTGCCAGCCGTTGATTCCATGAAAAATACAGTTCTCCAAAAAGGAATGAGTGCCATTCCAGGAATCGGAAGTGGTTTAAATTCAGCCATGACCATGGTCATCGGTTCGGCAGTTGTGATCAAAAATAGCATCGGAGCCGTTGGAATCCTTGTACTGATCGTGATCATCGTCCCACCAGTTATAGAGATCACAGCAGTTGTTCTTACCTATTTGCTGGCAGGGATCATGATCCAGCCCATATCCGACAAAAGGATCACCGGAGCGATGGATGCAGTCATTCAAAGCGGGAAATTAATGCTTTCGATGATCTTTACGATGGCACTGTTATTTATCCTATCCGTGGCATTGATCGCATTCTCAACCAACGTTAATTATTATGCGGGGTAAGGATTATGGATTATCTGAAAATGATCATATTTTTTCTGATCTTAACAACACTGATCGATCAGCTCTGCGACAAAAGCATCTACCGTCCATACCTTCGGTTAATAACAGGATTTATGCTCATCTCCCTGATGATGCAGCCAATATCCTATTATTTATCCAACGAAGATATCGTGACACAGGCAATCTCAACAGCAGTCAAAGGAGAAAATAACCCTGCATTTTTGGATGGTGCAAAAGAGGAAAAACAAAATCAGATCAAAGAACAGATCACAACGTTATTTTCACATTACGATCTCAAAGTATTAGAGGTTGATCCAAAGGTAAATGAAAAAGGAACTATCGAAAAGATCGACATCAAAACAGACAAGCTTCGTCATACAAAGAAACTAAAAACCGCAATTTCAAACTTCTATAATATGAAGGAATCTAATATAAATATAAGTGAGTAGAAGAAATATGATAGAGAGGGAAAAACTACAACATCTGATCGAAAATATAGGCATTCCAAAACTTTGCCTGATCTTACTTCTTGGCATCAGCCTGATCATCGTAAGTATCCCATCCGGGAAGACAAAGAAGAACACACAAAGCACTGAAACCACAGCAAAAGAAGATTCTACTGATCTCTATGTGAAAAAGCAGGAAAAACGATTGGTTAATGCATTAAAACATGTAGAAGGAGTCGGAAAAGTAAAAGTGATGATCACCGTTAATTCATCCAAAGAAGCTGTCGTAAATAAAGACAGTCCCTACGAACAAAGCAGCAGTGAAA
Source organism: Anaerostipes amylophilus (assembly GCF_025567365.1). Taxonomy (NCBI): domain Bacteria; kingdom Bacillati; phylum Bacillota; class Clostridia; order Lachnospirales; family Lachnospiraceae; genus Anaerostipes; species Anaerostipes amylophilus. Next base: position 283,281 of record NZ_JAOQJG010000003.1, read on the forward strand.
AAGAAAAAACAGTCAAAGAGGATGAACAGACCGTTTTAGTCGAAGAAGACGGAAAGAAAGTTCCATACGTGATCAAAGAAGTAGAACCAGTCGTCGAAGGAGTGGTCGTCGTCGCCCAGGGTGGTGGGAATGATATTATAAAGAATCAGATCGTTGAAGCAGTTTCTGTGTTATTTCATATTTCATCTTATAAAGTGAAAGTCTTAAAAATGGAGGATTCCTAACAATGAAAAAAGTATTTCAGAAAAATCAGATGATCATCATGACCCTAGCGGTCGTGATTGCTGTTGCAGGGTATGTAAATTATAGTCAGAAATACGATCCGGCTGGGACGAAGAATAGTAAGACGAAGACAGTTTCAAAGAATGTGGCAAAAGAAAGTGCGGCAGCAGTAACCGATGACGTGACTGATGTTGGAGAAGCGGTGCTTACAAATGCTCAGGTTGGTAATTATGTGGCGAAAGCGAAATTAGAGAGGGAGCAGACACATAGCAAGGCGAAGGATACACTGGAGGAGATTATTAAGGATCAGACAGTGAAAGATAGTGTGAAACAGGATGCAGTGGATAAGTTGGCAATGCTGTCAGAACAAATGGAGATGGAGACTGCAGCGGAGAATCTGCTGGGGGCTAAGGGATTTTTGAATAGTATTGTTACGATTACGAATGGGAAGGTGGATGTGTTGGTGAATAAGAAGGATCTGTCGAAAGTTGAGAGGAGTCAGATTGAGGATATTGTTATGAGGAAAGTGGGGTGTCAGTTGGGGGATGTGGTGATTAGTTCGATTAAGACGGAGGAGTAGAAGTGTATATGGAATAGAGGGTTTGGGTTCTCTCTGGATGATGTTCTTGGGTAATTTTGGAATATTGTTCAGAGAGAATTTTATGTTTATATATGGATTTGTATATTAGGGTTGCATATTTGATTGATTGGATTCATAATAGGAAGTGTTAAGAAACATGGGGAAATGAAGTTTTTGATATTTTACCAAGTGATTTTTTGAAAAAGTAGTAAAAACGGCTAGAATACGTTGTTTTTCAAGAAAGGTTAAAATTAGTAAGGGGGTTGGTAAAAATATTGAAAAAGCTTATAAAATCGTTCTTTTTTGTAAAAAATCTATTTAAAAATAACGATTTTTCGTTGGTTAAACAATAACATGAGATGTTTTGAAATATTTTTGCTTCAGATAAGATTGACCTTGCTACTAGTTAAACAATAACATGAGATGTTTTGAAATCAATTATTCGATCGAAATTGTTGTGATGTACGGAAAGTTAAACAATAACATGAGATGTTTTGAAATTGTATTCAAACCCAAACGCTGTCTGCAGTGTGATATCGTTAAACAATAACATGAGATGTTTTGAAATCCAATTATGCTTTTAAATCCAGATACAGATTTTACAGTTAAACAATAACATGAGATGTTTTGAAATGGCAAAGAACGCCACAGGTGCCCCCGTCCCCGAGAGTTAAACAATAACATGAGATGTTTTGAAATTGGGGTGGGTTCTGGTACTGGGACGCAGAAAAAGAAGTTAAACAATAACATGAGATGTTTTGAAATATTCATCCCCCAATCTTACACTTTAACATGGTACATGTTAAACAATAACATGAGATGTTTTGAAATCTCATAGTTAATCTCCTATATATGGGTTCGTATCGGTTAAACAATAACATGAGATGTTTTGAAATTTGATTTTTAGGGCTGCTGAAAAAGTCTTTCTACCGTTAAACAATAACATGAGATGTTTTGAAATTTTAATAAGGTTGCATAGTAGTCTGGGTCCTCTGCCGTTAAACAATAACATGAGATGTTTTGAAATAAAGTTCCGAAGCAAATGTCTGTGCTTCTTGTTCGGTTAAACAATAACATGAGATGTTTTGAAATGCAGCAAAAGGAACAGAATCCGCATCTACGAAGATGGTTAAACAATAACATGAGATGTTTTGAAATTTTAGTTAAATTTGGCCAGGAACGAGGAATTTACAGTTAAACAATAACATGAGATGTTTTGAAATAAAGGAAAAATCCTTATTATAAGTCGTTATCAAAAGTTAAACAATAACATGAGATGTTTTGAAATTAGATGATTTTATTAACCTTTGGATATTCTGAGGACGTTAAACAATAACATGAGATGTTTTGAAATATTGAATTAATATATTTAGAAAAGAGGGGTAAAAAGTTAAACAATAACATGAGATGTTTTGAAATACCTTTGTTGTAACACTATCGAGTTTTGATGAAATGTTAAACAATAACATGAGATGTTTTGAAATATTGAATAACTGGCATAATCAGTTCCATCTATTAGTTAAACAATAACATGAGATGTTTTGAAATACAGTTCAGAATGGTGTACTTTACATCAATAAAGGTTAAACAATAACATGAGATGTTTTGAAATCGATTACCACAGTTTGGGCACTCCCAAACCAATTTAGTTAAACAATAACATGAGATGTTTTGAAATTTGGATAATTCGCCTTTACCGTATGCCTCTACCATTGTTAAACAATAACATGAGATGTTTTGAAATCCAAAAGAGCAACAAGAAGCCTTATCCACACTATCCGTTAAACAATAACATGAGATGTTTTGAAATTCCCATAATGTACTAAAAAGTTCTGGGATTGTAGCGTTAAACAATAACATGAGATGTTTTGAAATTTTGTTTTATCTAACTGTAGCCACAATTCTTTACCAGTTAAACAATAACATGAGATGTTTTGAAATTATCAACGCCAATTACATTGCACACCAAGACTCTGCGTTAAACAATAACATGAGATGTTTTGAAATTTGACTGCGATCGGAGACATTCGATGCAAGTCAGGTTAAACAATAACATGAGATGTTTTGAAATACTCATTATACTGTTCCTCAGTAATCCTGCCAGTCGGTTAAACAATAACATGAGATGTTTTGAAATTGAATGCAGTTGCTCACGCTCTAGAACTGTATATTGTTAAACAATAACATGAGATGTTTTGAAATAATTATTTTTATAAAAAGGGGCAACGCTATGTATGAGTTAAACAATAACATGAGATGTTTTGAAATAATAATGAGTTAATTGGGATGATGAAAACTGACGGGTTAAACAATAACATGAGATGTTTTGAAATATTGCAACAGAAGTTCCATTAGAAAAACGTATCAATGTTAAACAATAACATGAGATGTTTTGAAATCTTGGAGCAAGTATGGTTGTCTTTGGGGCTGGATCAGTTAAACAATAACATGAGATGTTTTGAAATTTGTGTAAGACAGTTTAATCCAACCATCTTTAGTTTTGTTAAACAATAACATGAGATGTTTTGAAATCTTGGACTATGTGGAGCAACAACGGCTATATATTTGTTAAACAATAACATGAGATGTTTTGAAATAATACTGCCCCACCGTTACCGTTAGCAATGCCCAGTTAAACAATAACATGAGATGTTTTGAAATAGAGCCTTGATTCCTGCTTCTTTCATAGTGCGTGCTGTTAAACAATAACATGAGATGTTTTGAAATCAATATACAAAAGAAGAATTAATGATTTTGATTGAGTTAAACAATAACATGAGATGTTTTGAAATAGATAATACTTTGTGACCTTTTCAGGTAGTTTAAGTTAAACAATAACATGAGATGTTTTGAAATTTTACTTACCATCATGCAATGCATGACAGTCACATGTTAAACAATAACATAAGATGTCTAAATAACATTTAACGAAGGTATAAAATAGTCGGTGCTACATACTTATTTTTATCTAAAAAAGAATATTAATCATTATAAAAGAAAAGGTAATTATTAAAAGCTATTTGACAAATAAGAAAAGAAAGAGTATTATTATGTATAAACAATAACATAAATGTATTGAAATTTATACAAGAAAAGGTAATATTTCTTATCTTAAACCGTAACATGTAATGTATCACAACGAATCAACCAAAGAAAACAGTGAATGGAGGGATGCTGATGCTGGTATTTGAATACCAATGCAAGCTCAAATTTCTAAAAAGCATAAATCATAAAACAATAGCAGAAAAAATAAATTACTTTTTAGACAGTGTACTTGCAAAAGATCAAGAATTTTTACAATATCATGAAAATAAAGGTTATAAATACTATGTAACAGATGCACCATGGCCAATTGAAAAAGATGGTATTTATAAAGAAGGTAAGGTTTATACTCTAAGAATCAGAACCGTAAAACAAGAATTAGCAGAATTTTTCTCTGAGAAATTATATGCTCATACATCAAAAGAACTTCTAGGAATTGGTGGAAAGTTAAGAATTATTCCTAAAAAGCATATTGAAGAACTTTATTCTATTACACCAATTGTAGTTAAGACGGATGAGGGGTATTGGAGAGGAAACATGACAGTTCCTGAATTTGAAAAAATAATTAAGATTAATCTAATTAAAAAATATAAACAATTTATGGGACAAAATATTAGTGAGGATATTTTGTTGTATGATGTAATGAAATTTAATAATAGAGTGCCAATTAAAGTTTCATATAAAAATATCAATTTGTTAGGGGACAAATTGAGCTTTAGAATATCAAATGAACAATTGTCACAAGAATTGGCTTATTTTGCATTGGGAGTAGGCTTGGGCTGTAATAACGCAAGGGGACTCGGATTTGTGAATTACAAATATTTATAGGGAAGGGAGGGAAGATTCTTTATGTTACAAGAAGCAATGGAAGTATTCCAGATTATGTTACAAGAAAAAGGAGACCGCATTATAACAGATGCCTATATTCCTAAAGACGGTACCTATCGGTTAATTGTAATGAAAGATGATGGTTGGGTAATAAAAGATCCCGTAGATGTCATTTTTAACAAAAAAACAAATACTGTAGATATAAGCAATGATACGGATTATTTGTTGATTCAAGAATTAGATTATAAAAGTAAACTACTCGAAATGAATAAACCAATAGATCCTAAAAAAGTAATTCATTCAAACAACTATCTATCGTTGGCAGTCAAGAAAGAAAGTGTCACATCAGGAAAATTATCAGAAGAAATTATTCAACAATATTATGAAATTTTAAGAAACCCAAACAAAAAATATGAAAAAAAACCACAAGCAAGAGCATTATATCATGTTGCAGAAGAAAGGCTGGGGCAGCCTGACATTAAAGTAATAGATAAAATAGAGAAGTTCATATTAGCCAATAAAGAAGATATTTGGAAAGGCATAAATCTTGAGAAAAAGAATTATGTAAAATTATTTTTTGTGTATCAAGAAGAAGAGAAAACAAAAGAAATTTATAAAATTGAAAGTGAAAGATATTTAATTCCGAATATTTACAATAATAATAATTTTAATATGGAGTTTGAAAAAGGAATTGTTGGTTTGCCAAATGATAATATGGGAATGAACAGTAAAAAGCCATATTTGGAAAATAAGACAAGAAAAGTGAAAGTTCCATATTTGTTAAACCAAGAAAGTGCATTATTGCAATCAAAGTTTTTTGATTATCTTTTTGGACAAGTATCAAAAAAACGATTTCACATTTATGTGGATAATATAGATAAGAAAATTTGCTCGTATACAAATAAAGATAAGCCAGAAGATATAGTGAGTGGATATTATTTAAGATGTAGAATGGGGAAAGCTGGTGCTGAGATTTGTGAAGCGGATGTGATTACTCATTATAAAACAAAGTTGGAACCGGGACTTGTTTTAAAAAACTATATTGAGATCCCTGAGGAAAGAATAGAAAAATCTAAGATTCACTATGATGAAGCGATAGAAGACCAATGGGTAATTATGGATTTGATCAATGGCATATTTTTTGAAGGGAAATTAAAAAATAATTTCTTTACAGATGCAAAAGATATGAACATTTATGATGATTGTTTAAAGCAATCTATTTTAAAAAGTAGAAATATTTTAGCAAATTGGTTTTGGCGTGGAGAACAAAATCAATTGGTAAAAATATTGGATGATGTATCGTTAGCTTTAATTAAAAATTCAATCTTAAATGATGAAACATTTGATGCACAAAGAAAATTTAATTTAAGATGGTCACTTTTGGAGTATCTAGATGATCAGGAGGTAGGAGTTCATATGAGTGAGATTAGAAATCAACTGAGAGAACATATTAATGTAGCAAAAGATGTGGAATGGGATTTTATATCAGATGAGGAATATTCGTATGCTGTAGGACAGGCAGTTTCTTATTTGTTGCATTTAAGTAAAGCGAATAATAAAACAGAGTCTTATGTAAATCCATTTTTTAATGCAAAGAATTCAAAAGTTATAAAACAACGATTACTGCGGATGTATAAGAAATATAACTATCAAATTATTCACATTAATGGAGGCAGAAATGCACAACTTTTATCTCATGTAATGGAGTATGAACCAAAAGAAATAAAACATGAATTGATCATGGCAGGTTTTACAGCATCATCATTAATGTATGAAAAGAAAACGGACGATGAGGATAATGAATAGGAGGAATGAACAATGGATAAAAGAGTTTATGGTGTATTAGGAATTTCAGCAATTATGGCAAACTGGAATGCAGATTTTTCAGGATATCCAAAAACAATTACTAGTGGAGAAATATTTGGAAGTGATAAAGCTTTAAAATACCCAATGAAAAAAATGTGGGATGATCAGGGAGATAAGGTATTATACATTAAGTCCTTACGTTTTGAAAAAGGTAAAAAAGGTGCCACTTCATTAATTCCAAGAAGTTTAAAAGAAAGATATGAACAGTTATTTCAGGTAGAAGATTTAAAAAAGAATACGGATGTCAAAGAAGTTTTGGAAAATTTATTTCAAGCTGTTGATGTTAAGAATTTTGGAGCAACTTTTGCAGAAGCATCTGTTAATATATCGATTACAGGAGCAGTACAGTTTGGACAGGGATTTAATAAATACGAAGAATGTGAACCACAGGAACAGCCAATTCTTTCGCCTTTCAGAGATGCAACTAAAGCAACTGAAGAAAAAGGAGAGGCAAAAAATTCTACATTAGGAACAAAGATTGTAACTGATGAAGCGCATTATTTCTACCCCTTTGTAATAAATCCAGCTGCATATAGAGAATATATGGAACTTGGAGTTACTGAAGGTTATACAGAGGATGATTATAATAAATTTAAAGAAACAGCCTTAGTTTCTGCCACTTCTTATTCAACGAACGCAAAAGAAGGATGTGAAAATGAGTTTGCGATGTTTGTTGAAACAGAACCTCATTTATATTTACCAAATTTAACACAGTATATAACTTTTGAAAAAGGTGAAAACAAGAATACGATTCATATCTCTGCAGGAGAAGTATTAGCAACATTAAAAGAGCAGATTAAGGCAATTGAAATCTACTATAATCCAAGTACAACAGAAATTGCAGATGATTTAGAAGGAGCAAAATATTATCATATTGTTACACGAAAAGAGGTGTAATATATGAAAGCACTAAAATTTATCCTTTCGGGGAAAACAGCATTTTTTAAGGTACCGATGGTAAATTCAGTTTGCTATTTTACTTATGGAAATATTCATAAGCCAGCATTACTTGGAATGTTTGGAGCAATTTTAGGATATAAAGGATATGGTTATGAAATAACAGACTTTCCAGAATATTATGAGAAGCTAAAAGATGTAAAAATTTCAATTGTCCCAAATTCTGAGAATGGATATTTTAATAAGAAATTTCAACAATTTAATAATTCTGTAGGTTATGCATCTCAGGAACAAGGTGGAAATTTGATTGTAAAAGAACAATGGCTTGAAGGTCCATCTTGGACGATTTATATTATGTTGAATAATGATGAAAGTCAGAAATTAGCGAACATGATCATCCATAGCCAGTGTGTATATATTCCGTATTTAGGGAAAAATGATCATCCGGCAACAATAGAAAAAGCCGAATATGTGGAAGTTAAAAATGTTGATGCTGAGAATCTTACGATTCAGAGTTTAAGTCTTAGTGAATCATTAGATTTTGATCAAGATGAAATGGATTTTAAATATGAGGAATATTTACCATTAACATTGAATTTAGAAACAAATCATCATGAATTAAAGAAGTTTATATTAACGAATGCACCAGTTGAGGAGGCTTTTACAGAAATTTATGAAGATGGAGAAAAACATATTACCTTTTATTGAGTTAGAAGATGTTGCTTCGTTTAACTATCCTGTTTATGCACATATGAAAGAAAAAGATTGTATTACGATTTATGAGACGTTAGAAGAACATACGAATCGTTGCAAATATTATTTTGAAAGAATATTTTATCAAAAAGAACTTGATTGTGTGGTACGAAGATTTAGTGAAGCATTGGAGTTTAAAAACAAAAAAGCTGTTTATCGGTGGATGATTAAGTTGTTATGGCAGATGATCATATTTCATGATATTGGAAAATGTAACCCGAATTTTCAACGAAAAAAGATGAAAAATAATGATGATTCTATACCAGAAAGTTTGAAAGGACTTTCTGGTACAGAACATTCTTTTTTATCTTCTATTCTATATCTGGATTACTTTTTTGATTTATTAGAAAAAGAAGACGCATTTGATAAAAAAGAGAAAAAGAAAATGATGGTCATAATCTGGGAACATGCTTATATTATATCCAGGCATCATAGCGATTTAGAGTCACTTAACAGTTATGCAGAGTGTACGGACAGTCCAGAAAAAAGAGAATTGATTCATTTTTTGTCTGATCAGAATAAATTTCCAAAGATACAAAAACAGAATGAAAAGAATATTTTCAATGTTTTTAAGAAACATTATAGTGCAAAGAAGAACTTTGAAAAAGAAGAGAGCATACAAAAATATTTTTATTACAGACTTGCATATTCATTACTTGTAGCAAGTGATTATCATGCGACAACGGAATTTATGCAAGATATGAAAAAAGATGATTTGGCAGATGGATTATCAATTGCAGAATATGAAGAATCATATAAGAATTCAGATATTTCAAAGAGTATTCGCAACTATGAACATACAAAATATTTAGAGAAAGACAAACATCTTGAATCTATTACAGATATGAATGAACTTCGAAGTGAATTATTTCTTGATGCAGAAAAAGAATTAAATAAACATTTAGATAATGAGCTGTTTTTCTTAGAAGCTCCAACAGGAAGTGGAAAAAGTAATACAGCATTACAATTGAGTTTTCATTTAATGGGTGAACATGGAAAGAAGTTATTTTATATTTACCCATTTAATACGCTTGTTGAACAAAATATGAAAACATTGAGTGAGCTTTTCAAAGATAAGAAATTACAGGATCAAATTGTTGTGGTAAACTCATTGACACCGATTACAGTAAAAGAAAATATTAAAAATGAAGATTCTACGAATTATTATCAAGAAGCGTTATTGGATCGACAATTTTTGAATTACCCAATGATTTTATCAACGCATGTGAGTTTTTTTAATGTTTTATTTGGATCAAAAAAAGAAGATATTTTTGGATTTTATCAGCTAACAGATTCTGTAATTGTTCTGGATGAAATTCAGAGTTATCGTAATTATATTTGGACAGAGATTATTACAATGTTAAAATATTGTGCTTCGTTAATGGGTATGAAAATTATCATTATGTCAGCAACATTGCCTAATTTAGAAGTGTTAACAGACGAGAAAAATCAAGTAGTTCATTTAATGCAAAATCGAAATTTATATTTTGAACATCCGATTTTTAAGAACCGAGTCAAGATATCTTATGAGTTATTAGAAGATGATAAAATAACATATGAGAAATTGTTACAACACATTATTGAGAATAAGGAAAAACAACAAAAAATATTGGTTGAATTTATCAAAAAAGATTCAGCTTATACTTTTTATCAAATGCTGATAGAATCAAAAGAAATAGAATGTGATGTAAAATGTATTACAGGAGATGATTCTATTTATGAACGTGAAAAAATATTAAATCCAATAAAAAATGGAGAAATGAAAGACCTGATTTTAGTGGCAACGCAGGTAATAGAAGCAGGTGTTGATATTGATATGGATGTTGGTTATAAAAATATTTCCTTACTTGATAGTGAAGAACAGTTTTTAGGTCGTATTAATCGTTCATGTAAAAGAAAAGGAATGGCGTATTTTTTCTATATAGATTCATGGGAAAAAATTTATCAAAAGGATTTTCGTAAAAATCGTGAATTTACATTATGTGAAAGAAATATGCAGCAAATCTTGGAGAATAAACATTTTTATGATTATTATAATCAGGTTTTTAAACTACTCCGTAAAAACTTAAACGAAAATACTGATGGAAAAGGAATAGAAGATTTTTGGAATAATATTAATAAGTTAAACTTTTCTGAAATTGCGAAAAGAATGCAATTGATAGATGATAATAGTTGGAGCATGGATATTGTTTTGTGTCGTAGACTTGAATTAGAAGATGGAACTGTTTTAGATGGCGAAGAAGTTTGGAATGAATACAAAAATATATTGGAAGATTCAGATATGGAATATGCAAAAAAGCAGATAAAACTTTCGGTTGCTCGAAGCAATCTTAAATATTTTACATATAGAATCAAAAAAAATTCAGATTTAATATATAATGATATTTTAGGAGAACTTCGATGTATCTATGATGGAGAACAATATTTTGAAAACGGAAAGTTAAACAAAAAGTTGTTGGAACAATCAGGAGGATTATTTATTGATATTTAAAAGTACAAAATTTTACCAAGTGATTTCCAGAAAAAGTGTTAGAAATGGCTGAAATATGTACCTTTTTAGAAAAACAGTAAATTGAGGGGGCACTTGGAAAAAATAATGGAAAGGTACATAAAATCGTTGTTTTTTTAAAAAGACCATTAAAAAATGACGTAAAATCGTTGGTTAAACAATAACATGAGATGTTTTGAAATCGCCATAAAAATCGCTGATTTGATCTGCAATTTCGTTAAACAATAACATGAGATGTTTTGAAATATTCGATTCCTTCTGCTATTAAATAATCGTCCTGATGTTAAACAATAACATGAGATGTTTTGAAATAAAAAGCCGTTACTTTTTAATAAGCAACAACTTCTGTTAAACAATAACATGAGATGTTTTGAAATAGGATCTACGCAAAAAGCGTTGCAAGATATGCAGAGTTAAACAATAACATGAGATGTTTTGAAATAAGATAATAAACTGAATGATTAAGGAGTGATATTAGTTAAACAATAACATGAGATGTTTTGAAATATTATTATTATTCAGACGCTTACGTTTCAATCTCGTTAAACAATAACATGAGATGTTTTGAAATTAATTGATTGCTTTTCTGCATCCCAGAACCAATATCCGTTAAACAATAACATGAGATGTTTTGAAATAATATCTGTCTCTTATCAATCTCTTGCCGTTATCGTTAAACAATAACATGAGATGTTTTGAAATTGGGAGAGTCCGTTTAAAAAATTGACCGCTGATGAGTTAAACAATAACATGAGATGTTTTGAAATCCCATTGTTAAGCAAGATCCAGTTCACAAGCGTGAGTTAAACAATAACATGAGATGTTTTGAAATTTAACCCATAAAATGGTAAAGTATCAGCAAGATAATGTTAAACAATAACATGAGATGTTTTGAAATGATAACTTATTACCTGTAAAAGTATAAGTCATATTGTTAAACAATAACATGAGATGTTTTGAAATAAATCCGGACTTTCACATTCGACAGGAACATTAAAGTTAAACAATAACATGAGATGTTTTGAAATCAAAATGAGTGTGAATTTGAGGAAAAGAAAATGGAGGTTAAACAATAACATGAGATGTTTTGAAATTAATTACATAACTCCTTTTTTCTTATCTAAAGATAGTTAAACAATAACATGAGATGTTTTGAAATCACTTTTATATTTAGGCGGTCTGCCACCTGCTCCCAGTTAAACAATAACATGAGATGTTTTGAAATAAAGAAAAATTTATGAAAAGAAATGCTTTGAACAGGTTAAACAATAACATGAGATGTTTTGAAATCTAGATAGGACCCGACAATTCCCTAAATTAATAAGTTAAACAATAACATGAGATGTTTTGAAATTCATACAAATATAATTTGGTTGGTCCTGCTGCCTGGTTAAACAATAACATGAGATGTTTTGAAATGATATAATTCCACGAAGTTTATCTGTTCTAATCACGTTAAACAATAACATGAGATGTTTTGAAATATATATAATACATTCAATCTTCCAGATGATATTTTGTTAAACAATAACATGAGATGTTTTGAAATAAGTAGAAGTAGTTAAAAAAGGAGCTTCGTGGACGGTTAAACAATAACATGAGATGTTTTGAAATTCAACATCACTGCATCGTGTGTTGCCTGGTACATGGTCAAACAATAACATGAGATGTTTTGAAATAGTAAACGCCTCTTATTGGCATCTGAGACTTTCGTTAAACAATAACATGAGATGTTTTGAAATCAATATTGGATCAGTACGTTCTTGTCCACGTTCTCCCGTTAAACAATAACATGAGATGTTTTGAAATAAGAGTGAACTTGTTAGCTTTATTGAACGTGAAATGTTAAACAATAACATGAGATGTTTTGAAATAGAATAAAGCAACATTAGTAGCATTGGCTTCTTCCGTTAAACAATAACATGAGATGTTTTGAAATAAGTCCCAGAGATGAATCCCTGAGACTCCTAATCTTGTTAAACAATAACATAAATTTATAAGCACATTTGATTAATTTCTAATTTTAAGGAGGAGTCTATGAGAGTTAATGGAACATTAATCAATTATTATTTCCATTGTAAAAGACAGTGTTATTTACATGGAAATAGGTTGAATCTTGAAGATAATAGTGAAATCGTACAAATTGGAAAGGCAATTCATGAAGAACGATTACAAAGTTCGAACAGTGAAATAGCAATTGAAAATATTAAATTAGATAAATTAACAAAAGAGTATTTAACAGAGGTAAAAAAATCAGATGCTGATGTAGAAGCAGCAAAATGGCAATTATTATATTACCTAAGTGTTTTAAAAAATAAAGGAATTTATCGAAAAGGGAAACTAGAATTTGTTGAAAAAAACAAATCTAATAAAAAAGTAGTAATTTTGGAATTAACAGAGAAGAGGGAAAATGAATTAAAGAAAATTATTGAATCAATAGAAAAACTTTTAAATTGTCAAGACATACCAGAACGTCTTAATAAAAGTGGATGTAAAAAATGTGCATATTATGAGTATTGTTACATATGAAAGAAGGGGTAATATGGGAAGTACAAGATATATTATGTCAATGGGAGAATTATCAAGGAAAGACAATTCTATATGCTTTCGAAAAAATGGTAAAAATGTATACATTCCAATTGAAAATACAAAGGAATTATTTTGTTTAAATGAAGTATCATTGAATTCAAAATTGTTGGATTTTTTAAGTCAAAATCATGTAATTGTACATTTTTTTAATTATTATGGTATGTATAGTGGAACTTTTTATCCAAAAGATCAATATTTAAGTGGGAGATTGTTAGTTGCCCAAGTAAATAAGTATCAAACAGATCGATTAAAAATCGCACAGGCTATTGTGAAAGTAATTGGAGATAATATAGCAGAAATTTTATATCATTATTATAAACATAATAAAAAGGAAGTAAAAGAAACAATTGATTGGTTGCGAAAGGACTTTGTAGAAAATATTTTGAAATCTCAAACAATAGAAGAGCTTATGAGCTATGAAGGACAAGCATGGGCTAAATTTTATGCCACATTTAAGTACTTCTTACCAGAAGATTTTATTATGAATAAACGAGTAAAAAGGCCACCAGATAATCCGATGAATGCATTGATTTCATTTGGAAATACACTTTTATATGCTAAAACTGTATCAGCAATTTATAGAACACATTTAGATCAAAGAATTAGTTTTCTACATGAACCGGCTGAAAGGAGATTTTCATTAAGCTTAGATATAAGTGAGGTATTTAAACCAATTATTGTATTCAAAACGATTTTTGAGTTAGTTAATAATCGAAGAATACAAGTAGAGAAACATTTTGAAAAAAGCGTCAATTATTGCTTGTTAAATGATGAAGGTAGAAAAATATTTATTGAAGCATTTGAAAAAAGAATGGATACAACGTTTATGCATCCGAAACTGAAACGTAAGGTGACCTATCGTACGGCAATTAAATTAGATTGTTATAAATTGATAAAATATATTTTAGAAGATCAGGAATTCGTTCCATTTTCATTGAAAGAGGGTGTATAATAAGTGAATGTAGTTAAAAATTATAATTATGCATTTTTATTTTATGATGTAAATGAAAAAAGAGTCCAAAAAGTATTTAAAATATGCAAAAAATATTTATCGCATTTTCAATATTCAGTTTTTAGGGGTGAAATTACACCATCTAATATGATACTTTTGTCCAACGAATTAAAAAAAGTTATAAAAAAAGATGAAGATTTTGTTTGTATAATAAAATTAAAAAATGATAATGTATTTGGTGAGGAAATATTGGGGTGTCCACGTAAAGATATTGGGGAAAGTTTGATACTTTAAGAATAAATTTTAACAGAATAGACTACGAACTCTTATAAATTTCATTCATTATGCAAAGAATATGGATATAGAGTATGAGAAATTATGTAAAAGTTAGGATGTGAGTGAGAAATGTTAACACTTGAATTGTTAGAGATTACAGAAACAATAGTAAAATATAAATATTACCCAGAAGCGTTTTGTTCCGGCAAAAGTTGAGATCGAGGAACATCGTATCGGAGTCTATGCAGATAAAAAAGATGAACATATGGTAAGAGCACCGCATCCAAAGGCGTTGCTGCATGGAAGTCTTGTGTCACCATCTCTTGGAGCAGCGGTCATGAACGGAAAATATGTCAATGCCGTTCCATTGTATCGACTGGAAAAAGAATTCGAACGTTATAGACTGGCAATCAGCCGTGCTAACATGGCAAACTGGATGATACGGTTAAGTGAAGAATATCTTTCTGTATTTTATGATCATCTGCATCGGAAGATCTATGATTTCGATGTGATAGGTGCGGATGAAACGCCAGTGGAAGTAAACAAGGACGGACGACCAGCCGGAAGTAAGAGCTATATATGGGTATATCGTTCTGGAGGGATCAGCAGCATACATCATATCGTACTTTACGAATATCAGAAGACAAGAAATGCATCACATCCTATAAGATTTCTGAAAGATTATGAAGGAATCTGTGTAACAGACGGATATCAGGTATATCATAGTGCTGAAAAGACACTGGAACATGTAACGATCGCAGGATGCTGGGTGCACGCCAGAAGATATTTTGACGAGGCATTAAAGATCATCCCCCCAAGCTGTCAGATCCAAGTCGTGGGGATATCTGGTAATGAAACAGATCCAAGCGATCTATCGGGAAGAAGGGAAGCTTAAGGATCTGAAAACCGAAGAAAGATTAAAGCAGCGTCAGTTGGTGATCAAGCCACTGGTAGATGCTTTGTTTGCATACGCAAAACAGCATCAGGTTCCGGTCGGGATACAGGGAAAACTTGCCAGAGCAGTGACATATCTGTTAAATCAGGAAAAGTATCTGCGGGCATTTCTGGAAAATGGGGAAGTGCCGATGGATAACAATGCAAGTGAACGTGCGATCTGTGGATTCTGTATTGGGAGAAAGAACTGGCAATTGATCGATACGATCCGTGGAGCTGAGAATTCAGCGATCATCTATAGTATTGCAGAAACAGCCAAAGCAAATGATCTGAAACCATATGAATATTTTGAACATTTGCTGACAGAGATTCCAAAACATATGGAAGATACCGATCGTTCATTTTTAGATGACTTACTTCTGTGGTCAGAAAAGTTACCAAAAGAGATCAAAAAGACAAACAAGAGGTCATGAAAAAATGATCTTTTGTTTGTCTAGGTACGTGCTATTGTGCGTTTACTATTAAACAACTAAATGGGTCAGGTAAAATTCACGGTGCAATTATTGATGTAGATAATATGTATATAGAGTTATCACTATGCCATTTATATATTAATCCATATGATGGTAAAATAACGCCTTATTATGCAGAAGATAAGGGATCACGACATGTATATAAAAATTTTGAAATGATGATTAAAAATCATATTGAATGTAAGTATGTATTAGAGGAATATAAAAAATTAAAAAAGATTTCTGTAAAAGAGAATAAAAGGTTACCGAAATGTTTTATTGAGGATAGTTTTGATGCTAATATAACGGATGAATGGATTCAGAATGAAGATAAAATATATAGATTGTCAAATCAGATTTTAAATATGCAATATTGCGTAAATAAAAAAGTTGTTAGATTTTGGAAAGCAGAAATTTTAAATTGGAATGAATCAGAAAAAATTGAAGGAAGATTTTTGGAGGGATAAAAATAAAATAGGACTATGTATATCTAGATAGTATACGTACACTATGATATACTATATTACATAAATAAACGATAAAAATAGGAGAGAGATTATACAATGGCAATAGTAAAAAAATATGCAAAAGAACTATATGCTAAGGAAGTAGTAATGAAAGCAGCATATATGTTTACCGATTGTGCATACCTACATCTAGATGTTGATACAGAAAATTATTTGATTTCTATGCAGTCAAAAACCAATCAATCAGAAGAAACATTATTAAATCGTTTTGAAAATGAATTGATTGTACAGCAAGCAAGATATATGGTAACAAAAGATACAAAAAATATACGAGAAATGATAGTGGCGAGAGCATTGTCTTCAACGATTGTAAATTTAGTCAAGGAAGAAGAAATTCCTCAAAATAAATATAATGCAAATGATATATTAACAGATTGGTATGATGCAAATGAAGAATAAATTAGTATTAAATAAAGAATTATACTCTTACAGCTATATAGGTCAAGCAATAATGGTTTATAAAAGGTTAACTGATATTTCTGTAATAGAAGATGAAAAATATTGGATTTGTGAGTTTGATAATTGCAAATATGGAATTGCTCGAACAAAAAAAGAGTTTGAAAACTATTTGATCCAATTATGGAATCAGGGCAGAGGTATGTAATGATTATTTGTGAAACATTATTGATTTCTATTATAGGAATTTTAGGATTCTATGTAACGGTGACAGATATAAAACATGGAATTATTCAGAATAAAAGGCTATTGCAGGCAGGAATAATTGGATTTTTTATTAACATAGTATATTATTCCAGATTTGCATATGGATTTCTTCAAGTATATATAAGCAATTTAATCATCATGTCAATTTTAGCAGTTGCATTGTATATGATTCATTTTTGGGCAGCAGGAGATAGTAAATTATTAATAGTATTAATGTTTTTATTTCCAGCAAGATTCTATGATTTTGGGAAGCAAGTAATTGCACCGGGAATATATGGTTTTATTTTAATTTTTTTATTAGCATATGTGTATGTGTTAGGGGATACGATAATACAAAAATTAAAGCAAGCACAAAAAATTCAATATAGAACGATAAATCGACAATTTATATTTGTATTTATAAAGAGTTACATTGTAAGTTTTATATATTTAAATTTGTTCAGTCAGGTAATCCGATTGATTTTTAAAAATTTTTATTTCAGTAATCAGGTAATATTTATGATCATGAATATATTTCTGGTAATCTGGATTCAAAATGTTCAGTGGTTAAAAAAAATCGGATTAATTATAATAGCATTTGCAATTGATATTATTCTGACCATAAAATTTTATGTACCGGGGAATATACAGTGGAAAAGTTATACAGTTTTATTTTTAGCTTTATTTTTACGTCATATTATGAGTGGGTATAATTATCAGGAGATTCCTACAAAAAATGTTGAAAAAGGAATGGTATTATCATATGTTACGTTAGCTAAATTTCTTCCGTCCAGAGTGAAAGGATTACCGAAACAAGGTGGCGAAGATATGAGATATAGAATAACTGAAGATGAAATGAATGCTATAAAACGATGGGAAAGTAGTAAATACGGAGAAGATACAATTATTATTGTTAGAAAGATCCCGTTTGCAATATTTATTGTAGCTGGAATCTTGTTACTATTTATAATAAGGATTTTAAGATAATGAAAGTAGAAGATAAAGAACAAAATAGAGAAGAGTATTTAAAGGACGTAGATATTTTTGTTACAAATCGTTGTAATTCTAATTGTATCATGTGTCCGTTGTCAGAGACAGTTAGAAGAAAGTCAGATAATGGGCGGATTGAAGAAATATTTCAACAGATAAAAGAATTACCAGAGAATGTTGAATATGTTAATGTAACAGGTGGTGAGCCAACGCTAGTTGGACAAGCTTTTTTCGAAATAATGGATAAATTAAAAATGAAATTTCAAAATTCAGGATTTCAATTATTAACAAATGGGAGATCAGCAGCGGATTTTGATTTTTTAATACAGTTATTGCCACATTTACCATACGGAATTCGCTGGGCAATTCCACTACATGCATCAAATGCAATGTTACATGATCAGATTACAAGGACAAAAGGAAGTTTTGAGCAAACAGATCAAGGAATAAAAAATTTATTAATGTGTCAGCAAAAGGTTGAAATCCGCATTGTTGTTTCAAAAAAGAATTTGTCAGACTTATTGAATATTGCGAAATATATTGTTCAACAATATCAGGGAGTATTTTGTGTGAATTTTATTGCAATGGAAATGATGGGATGTGCAGCAGTTCATAAAGACGAATTATGGGTTGATTATCCAATAGTGTTTAAAAAAATGAAATCTGCAATTGATTGTTTGATCAGTCATGGAATAGATGTACAATTATATAATTTTCCACTTTGCGCAGTAGAACGTGGATATTGGCACATTGCAGTAAAGAGCATTACAGATTATAAAATCAGATATATGCCTGAATGTGATCAATGTAAAGTTAAAGATATATGTGGCGGATTTTTCTATTCAACAAAGCAAGTTATGAAACCGAGTGTAACACCGATAGGATAAATTATGAAGAACAATTATTTTAATTTTAAACAATGGAAAGATAAAATGTTATTAACAAATGAGCAAGGAAGATACATTTTATTGGGAAAAAGAGATTTTTTGAATTTGGTAAATAAACGATATGATTTATTATCGAAAGAAATATTACAAACATTGAAAGATCGTTTTTTCATATATGATATAGATGAGGATGTATTTATCGAAAAAGTAGCGAATGCATATAGAGATAATAAGCAATATTTGTTTTCAGCAACTTCACTACATATTTTTGTTATGACAAATGCATGCAATATGTGTTGCGTTTACTGTCAGGCACAAGATTCGGCTCAAGAGAAAAAAGGAAAGATGCAAGAGATGACAGCTAAGGCTGCTGTTGATATAGCATTACAATCACCAAATGAATATTTAACATTTGAATTTCAAGGAGGAGAACCACTTCTTAATTTTGAAACAATAAAATATATTGTGGAATACAGTGAGCAAAATAAAAATCATAAACAAATACAATATTCACTAGTTACAAATACACTCCTTCTGAATGAAGAAATGATACAATTTTTTAAGAAATATGATGTATCAATTTCAACTTCATTAGATGGTTGTAAAGAAGTTCATAACAGTAACAGACCTAAAATAGACGGGGATGGTACCTATGATTATGTTAGCAGAAATATAAAGTGGTTACAAAGCAATGATATTCAAGTAGGTGCAATTGAAACAACAACAAAAATTAGTTTGAAAAATGCAGAGAAGATCATAGAAACTTATCATAACTTAGGATTAAATCATTTATTTATTCGACCATTAACACCATTAGGATATGCAAAAGAGCATTGGGCGGAAATAGGATATGAACCGGAAGAATTTTTGAAATTTTATAAACAATGTATTTTAATTTTATTAGAGCATAATCGAAATGGAATTCGAATGTCGGAAGGTCATGCAAGAATATTTCTAAAGAAAATTTTGACGGGTTATTCAGAAAATTATATGGAATTAAGATCACCATGCGGAGCAGGAATTGGACAGATGGCATATTATTATGATGGTAATATATACACATGTGATGAAGGTCGAATGGTAGCAGAAATGGGAGATCAAATGTTCCACTTAGGAAATGTTAATTATAGTACATACGATGATTTAATGGAGAATAGGGTATGTAAGGTCACTTGTCAGGCATCCGTATTAGAAAGTTTGCCAGGATGTTGCGACTGCGTGTATCATCCATATTGTGGAGTATGTCCAGTTATATCATATGCTTCAGATAATAGTATTTATGCAAGGGAATCCAATGTATATCGATGCAAAATATATAAAGGAATTTTAGACATTCTATTTGAAATATTATTTGAGGAACCAGATGCAGAAGACATTTTAAAAACGTGGATTTGAAAGGAGAAAGTATGGAAAAGAGAGAAAAGAAATTTCTGATTGCGGGAATTATATTTTCGGTGATAATGATTGTATTTTCATATACAGCAATTACATCGAAAAATGGAGAACAAGCAGAAATATCAAAAGGTTCTGTTCAGTATCAAGAGACAAAATCACAAATTTCTATTGGAGAAACAATAAATAATAAATTAGAAGGAAGTGGAATTCAAAGGTCTAAATCAGGAAATATCTACAGTGGGAATTTTGAAAATGGTAAGAAAAATGGAAAAGGTGAGTATACTTACCAAAACGGTTCTACGTATAAAGGCACATTTGAAAATAGTTGTTTTAAAGATGGTGAACTTATATTAAAAGATGAACAAGGAGTATTTGAAATTCAGATAAAGGATGGAAAAATTGAGGGAAAAGTAAAAGCAGAACTTATAAATGGAGATTCTTATAAGGGAAATCTTGCAAATGGAAAATTTAATGGAGAATGCGAAATTACATACTCTGGTGGAGATACCTATATTGGGACAGTAAAAGATGATTTGAAAAGTGGCGAGGGTACTTATCAATGGTCAGAAACAGGAGATTCTTATACGGGTAATTGGAAAAAGGATAAGATGAATGGAAAAGGAACTTATTATTATAGTTGGAATGAATATCCATATTTAAAAGGTGACTTTTCAAATAATAAGCCGAAAGGTACATGTACATATTATAAATCTAAAAAGACACATTTTAACACATATTGGAAAAAAGGAACATGTGTTAAAGCAGCATATTAAGGAGAAAAAGTATGGAAGAACATTTATTCCCGGAAATAAAAAAGTCAATAGAAGATTTTATATATGAAGAAGAGGGAAATATCACACGAAATAAAGTTATTGCAATGGGAACAATGATGTTGATTTTAAGTTTGATGATGTATGATGAAGTTTTTGCGGCTCATAGATCACATAGTTCTCACAGTTCACATTCCTCACATAGTTCAGGAAGTGGAGGAGGAATACATGGAAGCCATGAAAGTCATGTTTCTCATTCTAGTCATGTCTCATCATCTGGACATAGTAGCCATGGATCGCATAACAACAGCCACGGATCTCATAATAATAGTACATATAGTAATCATGCAGCTTCAAAATCAGCAACAACAGCGGCTCCGAAAGTGGTAAAACCTAAAGTGCCAGATGTAAAATTAGATGATGTATCAAATATTTTAACACCAAATGCTAATAAAGTAAGTGATATTGGAAATACAGTGAATGCAGCCATTAGTGCGCCACAAGAAATACAGGAGTAGTTTATGGGTATAAAAAAATTTGTTAAAAAGATAGTTGCAATTCTTATAACGTTATTTATTGTTTTAATCTATGCCGTAGGGGAACCTAAAATGCAGAAATATGCATTAGTGTTAATGGCAATTTATACAGTTATGGCAGTAATTTATTGGATTAAACAAGTACGTTTTGAAACAGTTATATTTATTATATCTACAATAGTTATATTTGGCGTATTAACAGTTATACTTCCATCTTCAAAGGATAAAAATAGTGTGATAAAGACAGATAAGATCATACTGTCAAAAAAAGGAACTTTATATCGTGAAAACAAAAAGACGAAAAAGAAAGTTAAATTAGCAGATAATATTCAAAAATATTATTTAGGAGATCGAATTGTGGTACAAAATAGTACACAGATTATATCTTTATCATATGATGGAAAAGATATTCTAGAAGTAAAGAAAAACGCAATATTGAAAGGATATAATGACGAAACAGTTTATTACACGAAATTAAAAGAAGAACAAAATAGTTCTACTAAAAAATTCACATTATATAAAATGAATTTGGATACGATGGAAGAAGAGAAAGATATGCAGAGTGATAAATATATTAGATCTGTGACATTTAAAGATGGAGAAAAGGAGATAAAATCTATAGAAGAATAGTAACGCTATTTTAAATAAAGACAAAGGGGGAGAGTGTAATGAAATTTGGAATGAGAAAACCTAGTATTAAAAAATCAATAAGCGCCAGAACAAAAGGAAAGGCAAAAAGGGCTGTGAAAAAAGCAGTAATTCCTGGCTATGGAAAGAAGGGGACAGGATGGGTAAAAGATCCTAAGAAGGCTGCTTACAATAAGGTTTATAATAAGACTAGTTTTAGTTTTTGGGACTTGTTTAAATAAACTGGATACTAATGTAAAATGTGAGGAGGAGTAGCAATGTTCAAAATTATAGAAGGTGACTTTAAAAATAATATCTACAGCAATGAAGAATATCTTGATAATTGGCCAATGTTATATCTTCTTGAAAATGGAAAACAAATATATATTGGAGAGTCAAATCATGTCAAAACAAGGATGACACAACATAGTTCAAATGTAGAAAAAAAGATTTTTGACAAAGTCCATTTTATTTATTCCAAAATATTTAATCAGTCAGTAACATTTGACTATGAATCAAAATTAATACAATATATTGTTGCAGACGAGCTTTTTCAAGTGACAAATAAAAATTCTGGAATTGCCGATAAACAATATTATAAAAAACAGGAATATGATAAGAAATTTGAATTACTTTGGAGAAAACTGCAAAGGGAGAAATTGGTAAAACATTCTTTAGAGGAGATTGAGAACTCTGATTTATTTAAATACTCCCCGTATAAAGAATTAAATGACAATCAGCGAAATGCAGTAGAAACAATTATTCAGAGGATTAGGGAAGAGGATACAAATCGAATTGTAATAAATGGAATGCCAGGAAGTGGAAAAACGATAGTAGCAGTTTACTTAATGAAATATCTAACGGACTGTGAAGAATTTCAAAACAAGCAAATAGGATTTGTTGTTCCACAGACATCGCTTAGAAAAACTATGAAAATCATTTTCAAAAGTATTTATGGATTAAGACCATCACAGGTATTATCACCATCAGATATTACAAAGAAAAAATATGATATATTATTGGTGGATGAAGCACATCGTTTGCATCAGTATAAAAATATATCTTATATGGGTTCGTTTAAGAAAAATTGTGAAAAACTTGGATTGACGACAGAAGCAGATGAATTGGATTGGATTATAAAACAATCAGATTGTACTATTTTATTCTATGATGCAATGCAGGTAGTAGGTCCATCAGGAATAGATTATCAGCGATTTGACCAAAAGATGCAGAATTCATTGGAACAACGTATGACTTCTTATTTTACATTATTAACACAGATGAGAGTACAAGGTGGAAATGCATATATAGATTTTGTGAAAAGTATATTTGAAGAATCATGTACTGAAAAATATAAATCAGATAAATATGATCTTAAAATATATCTTGATTTTTCAAAATTTGAAAAGGATATGTATCGAAAAGAAACAGAAGTAGGATTATCCAGAATGGTTGCAGGATATGCCTGGCCATGGATCAGTAAAAA
This sequence comes from Anaerostipes amylophilus, assembly GCF_025567365.1. NCBI lineage: Bacteria > Bacillati > Bacillota > Clostridia > Lachnospirales > Lachnospiraceae > Anaerostipes > Anaerostipes amylophilus. The sequence continues at coordinate 307,061 of NZ_JAOQJG010000003.1, forward strand.
AGATCAAACGAAAAAAAACATCGAAATTCAAGGAATCAAGCGCAAGTGGAATCATTGTACAGAAGGATGGGTGCATACACCGGAGGCAATCGATGAAGTTGGATGTATTCATTCGATACAAGGGTATGATTTAAATTATGCTTTTGTTATCTTAGGTAAAGATATAGGATACGATAAAAATACGAAACAGATCATTGTTCGTAAAGAGTTATATTTTGATCAAAATGGTAAACGGTCAACAACATATGAACAATTATTAGAATATATTAAAAATATCTATTATGTGTTAATGACAAGAGGCATTAAAGGAACGTTTCTTTATGTATGTGATGATGATCTAAGAGAATATTTGAGCCAGTACATAGAAGTGGAGAATTAAGATGCGAGAAGAGACGATAAATAAAATTTTAAAATTTAGAGATGACAGGGATTGGAAACAATTTCATAATCCGAAAGATCTTGCAATATCAATTTCGCTGGAAGCAGCTGAACTTCTTGAAGTATTTCAATGGAGCGGTGCAGATGTGTCAAATGAAGGAAAACAAGATAAAATCAAGGAGGAATTAGCAGATGTAGTGAATTATTGTGTATTGATGGCAGATGCTTGTGAACTTGATTTAGATGAAATTGTACAAGAGAAGATTAAGATCAATGAGCGGAAATATCCTGTTGAGAGGGCTAAGGGAAGAAGTGATAAGTATGATAAACTTTAAACTTAGAGATGAAGAAATAAAAGAATTAGAAAAATTTGATTCGGGAAATGGAAGTTACAAGTATTTGACAGAAGACAATATATGCTCTATATATGATCAACGACCAGATGCATGTGATGTTAAAAAAATGTATGAATCAATATATAAAAAGAAAATGGAAGTGCAATATATCGCAAAACAAAAATATGCGTTAAATATGGGAAAAAAGATAGTTTATAAAGTATCTTGTGTAACAAAATAATCCGATTTTAAATTGTACAAAGTTAGGGGGAAGAAGGTATGAAGAAAAGGAATTTAATTATGCTAATGTTTTTAGCATCAGTTGTTTTATTTACTCAAGTGAATGTTAAAGCTGACGATGACGACTGCTATTGGTATAATGAATATGGTGAACATGATTGGGATAGCGATTATGAGTATAAAAAATGTGATGCAACATATCATTATGAATTATTTGAATGTAACGAGTGCAATCGTAAAGAATATTTTAGAAAAGCACATGAATTTGAATATTCAAAATTAATTAAATGGGCAGAGCCGAAAACAAATGGAATTTTTGAATACAAGTGCAGTGATTGCGGACAAACAACAAGAAAAAAAGTAGTTTGGAATTTTAAAAAAGCATATAAAGGTACAGATGGATATGCTAGTTTTGATGTACGTAGTCGAAATAATGTATATCGTAATACTAGGTATATAACTTTAAGAACTTATAGCTATGACAAAGGATATGTTTTGAAAGTTAAAGTAGGTAAAAAAACATATACGAAAAAAATGAATAACAAAACAGATAAATATAGAATTAAAATTAAAAAACCATCGTATGGAAGTAAAATTAGCATAAAAACATATTATAAAAATAAATGCGTTGGTGTAGATAGTAGTAACGCATTTAATAAAGTTTTATATGCCAAAAATATGAAAACAGGTATGACCAAAAAGCAATTAAAATGTACATATAGATTCCTTCATCATTGGGGTAATCCATCCAGTACTGCAACAAGTTCAAATGGCTGGTCATATTGGTATTATGATGACGGCTCTTATATAATTTTTCGACATGGAAAAGTGAACGGATGGTACGATGTAAATTAAAAACACAATTATTTCAGATAAATTAGTCACCAGAGATAATTTAACACAAGTAGAATTTGATACAATGATGGAAACAGGACTTTCACAGGCCAAAAAAGATGATTCAAAAGTAAAAGGAAGAAGTGATAAGTATGATAAGATTTAAACTTAAAAAAGAGCACATTGAATTTCTTAAAAAGACATATCCTGATAATAAGCTGATTCAGAGAGTTTTGAGCTTTGAGAAAGAAGGAATTTTCGAAATGGATGAGGAGAATACATATATTGATTTCATGGATTATTTGGACGATGAGTCTGTAGCTTGGATGGATGAAAATTATGATGCTACACCACAAACAATTATGTTAGAATCAATAAGAGATGATATTTTTTGTCAGACTAATTAGAAGAGAAAGTGGACATTGAAACAAGACCTTATAGTCATAACAGGCCATAAGATCTTGTTACAGGAGAAAATGGATGACGACTTAATCATCATCACGAGGTAAAAACGGTGGTCGGAAGTGGTACAATTCTTCGTAAGATTCAAGCTCGGCTTCTGTTCTTGGAACAACTTGGATCAATCCAGTACAATCCGTGGTAGAACAAATATTGCACATTTCGAAGATATTTTCATCAATTTCTTCGTTTGTAAGTTCTCGTTTCTTCTTCTTATTATTCATGCATTGAAATCTCCTCGTTTCTTAGTATGTGATAATTTAAGAAAAATATTTTGTAAAATAAATCCAATAAAAGATATTATACGAGGAGATAGGAACAATGTATTTTGTACCAGAAGAAAGTAGAGAAAAGGCTGTCCATCCTAGACAGAATGGAAGCCTTTTCCGATAATCTCACTTGTATTAGAAACTAAAAGAAAAGCTTTTGGATCATGTTCTTTGATAAAGTTTCGAAGTTTCACTGCCTGTGAAGGACTAAGAACCGTCAGGATAATATATTTGTCATCCCCTGTAAAGGCTCCGGTTGCATTCACAATGGTTGCTCCGCGCTGTAGATCATTTTGGATAAAATCACAAATACATGTTGCATTGGAAGTTACAACATGAAAGTATTTAGAACGGTTAAAACTTTCAATAAAGTTGTCGATCAACGCAGAACGCATGATCAGACCAAACAAAGAATAAAGTCCTGTTTTGACGTTAAACACTAGGAATCCTGCGAGAGTAAAGATAAGATCAGAGATCATTAAGCCCTTTCCGATATCTACACTCGTATATTTTTTAAGAATCATAGCGATAACATCTGTACCACCACTAGAAGCTCCAATATTAAATAAGATTGCTGAACCAAGCGCTGGCAATAAGATTGCAAAGATCAACTCTAATAATGGCTCATTGGTAAGTGGATGACTCATAGGATAAATTCGCTCTAAAAGAGATAAACTTACAGATAAAAGAATCGTGCTGTAAGCTGTTTTTTCAGCAAAGCTTTTACCTAAGACGATCCATCCAATGATCAGCAATAAAATATTCACAACAAAAGAAAAATCACTGGCAGAAATAGGAAGGAATTTTGCAACTAAAACGGCAATACCTGTGATACCACCAAATGTGAAATTGTTTGCAAATTTAAAGAAGTAAATTCCGACAGCCATAATGAGTGTGCTGATTGTAAGTAAGGAAAAATTTTTAAGTTTTGATTTCATAATACTACCTTCTTTGACGATTGTTTCATTTATAATGATTTCATAATTCAATCATTTATTTTAGCATGAATATTCTATTTTTCAAGAAATTCGGTGGAAATAGTGAGAAAGAACGTATTATAATTTTTGTTATGGAATCTTGCGACAAAATGGATTGGCGCAATCAAGACAAGTATCTATATTTACGTATCCCCTGTTATAACCGTAATACTTTCAGTGTTAATCTTACATGAAAAAATAACAGTGATTTCTATCATTGGAACTATATTAATCCTTATTGGGTTTGTGGTCTCACAAAAAGTTAAGACAACAGACCAGATTAGATGTATAATATGTGATAATAAAGCAAAAAAAGGAGATAGGAACAATGTATTATGTACCAGATGGAACAAAAAAATGCGGATATTATGAATGTAAAAAATGCGGGAATAGATTCCTCTCATTACAGATGATGGAGAAGATTCCATGTCCAGACTGTGAGGCAGAGATCGACTACGAGATTGGACCAGATGAAAATATGGAAGATATTTTAGATACTGCGCAGTTACTTCAGAAAATCGAGGGTGAAGAAGAAGTCGAAAAGATGGATGCTTTACTAAGCCTTGCTATCACGGGTGGAGACTGCAATTGGATTTAAAAATGTATTTTCTAAAAGACTCAGGGACCATGGACTTCTGGGTCTTTTAGATTGCTGCAATAATTGAAACAAGAAGGCAGGAATATCAATTTATGAACGATACACAAGACAACAAATGGGACAAACTATTGCACATCAAAACCATGGGCAGAGACGACTCTCAATCCGATCAATACCGCTATCCATACGAACCAACTCCATATTCTGTACTGCAACGATTAGCAAATACAGGACTTATAAGGAAGAACAATATGCTCTTAGATTATGGCTGTGGTAAAGGAAGGGTAGACTTTTTCTTATCCTACCAGACAAGATGCCGTTGCCTCGGAGTTGAATATGACGAACGCATTTATGAGAAAGTAATGGAAAATAAGAAAGAAGCCGTATCGAAAGAGAGGGTATCATTTTCATTAGCGAATGCAGAAGAATTTCAACTCCCAGAACAGATAGACCGCATCTATTTTTTTAATCCATTTTCCGTAGAGATTTTGAGAAAAGTGATGGCAAGGATCATGGAATCATACTATGAACATCCAAGACAGATTTTATGTTTCTTCTATTATCCATCCGACGAATATCTTACATATCTGATGACGGTGGATGAGATGATGTTTACCGATGAAATTGATTGTTCCGATTTGTTTGGTGGAAATAGTGAGAGAGAACGCATTATGATTTTTGAGATTGGGCAGTAGACAGACTCAGGCCATCTAAATATTTGATCAATATTGCTCAATGAAGATGAATATAAATAGACGAAAAATAATAAATCATGTATAATCATAAATATGCATCTATAGTTACAAAATATGAAATAAAATATAAGAAAAACGGATATAATACAACAAATTATGTAACTTTAGATACACTTTTTAACACAAAAATCTAGAGCAAAATAATAAATGAGGTGATGAAAATGCCATTAACAAATATAGAGGCGGATAATTTTACGGTATTTGATGATATAAAAATTCCATTTAATAAAGGATTAAATATACTAGTAGGCGAGAATGGTATGGGAAAGACTCATGTTATGAAATTAGCTTATGCAGCATGTCAGGCTTCTAAACACGATGTATCATTTTCACAGAAAACAACTATGCTTTTTCGACCAGATCAGTCAAGTATTGGACGATTAGTAAATAGAAAGAAAAATGGGAAAAATACAGCAAAAGTATCCGTAGGATCAGACACAGCAAAGATTGGAATGACATTTTCAACGAAAACCAAAAAATGGGATGCAGAGATTACAACAGAGGAAAAATGGGAAAAGCAAATGTCTGATCTCACAAGTGTGTTTATTCCAGCAAAAGAAATTTTATCCAATGCATGGAATTTAGATGCAGCAGTGAAGATGGGAAATGTAGAATTTGATGACACCTATTTAGATATTATTGCAGCTGCTAAAATTGATATTTCCAGAGGTGTAGATTCCGCTGCAAGGAAGAAATATTTAAAGATTTTACAACAGATTAGCAGTGGAAAAGTTACTTTACATGAAGATCGTTTTTATTTAAAACCAGGTACACAAGCAAAATTAGAATTTAATTTAGTTGCAGAAGGTTTACGTAAGATAGCTCTATTATGGCAGCTTATTAAGAACGGAACATTAGAGAAAGGATCTGTATTATTTTGGGATGAACCAGAGGCTAATATTAATCCGAAATATATTCCTGTGTTGGCAGAATTATTAATTATGCTGGAAAAAGAGGGTGTACAGATTTTTGTTTCAACACATGATTATTTTTTATCTAAGTATATTGAAATAAAACGGAAATCTGACAGTAATGTTCAGTATATTTCGCTGTATAAAGATGAAATGAGTAAAGTGCAATGTGAGATTGCAAAAGAATTTGAATTACTGGAACATAATACGATTATGGATACTTTTCGTCAACTTTATAGAGAAGAAATTGGGGTGGTATTATAGTGAAAGTAATAACAGAATCGGAAATGAATTTTGGAGAATTTGATGAATCTAACTTGTTTCATATTGAAAATTCTAAAATTTATAGGGATCTTGGTGATGGAATTAAGACAGTAGAGTTTATTTTAAAATATAAAGAGGACAGTATTATATTTTTAGAAGCAAAGAAAAGTTGTCCTAATGCGGAGAAACGGCATGAAACAGAGGAGAAAGAACATAAATTTGAAGTTTATTTTTCTTCACTAGTAGAAAAATTTATTGCATCTTTACATATTTATTTAGCTTCTATTTTAGGTAGATATCCGGATATTTCAGAGGTTGGAGATAGCTTACAATCTGTAGATGAAATGAAAAATATGAAATTAAAGTTTGTATTGGTAATTAAGAATGCTGAAGATGTTGCTTGGTTAGTAGGACCATCTGCAGAATTAAAAGCCAGGTTATTACAGATTAGAAAAATTTGGAATATTGAAATAATGGTATTGAATGAAGAGTTAGCAGAAAAGCTTAGTTTAACAGCAAACAATCAAGATTATGCATTATAACCATTAGGTTGTTACCCATACCAATTAGGACCATTATAATGTATTTTCTAAAAGACTCAGGGACCATGGACTTCTGGGTCTTTTAGATTGCTGCAATAATTGAAACAGGAAGGCAGGAATATCAATTTATGAACGATACACAAGACAACAAATGGGACAAACTATTGCACATCAAAACCATGGGCAGTAGACAGACTCAAGTCATCTAAATATTTGATACCAATATTAGAAAATTTATATATTTCTCCAGAAGAATTTTTAAAGGAAATAAAGGAGGTAAAAATAAAATGATAAAAGACATAATGAAAGATCCATTGTTTCTAGCACAGAAATCAACAGATGCAACAAAAGCAGATCAGCAGGTAGTAGTTGATCTGTTAGATACACTAAGAGCTAATTTAGATCATTGTGTTGGAATGGCAGCAAATATGATCGGCGTTAAAAAGAACATTATCGTAGTAGCAGTTGGGCCATTTCAGTTTGCAATGATCAATCCGAAGATTACAAAGAAATCAGGCGTATTTGAGACAGAAGAAGGATGTTTATCTTTGGATGGAGTGAGACCTTGTAAGAGATATAAGGAGATAGAAGTAGATTATCTGGATCAGGACTTTAAAGAGCAGCACGGGAAATATTCTGGATGGACAGCACAGATCATACAGCATGAAATTGATCATTGCAAGGGGATTGTGATATGATTGAATTACAAACAATGGATGAAATACCAATTTTTACGATTGTAAAAATAGAAGCAGAAGAAACAGAAATTCCCATGTTAACTTTTTATGTAAAAGAAGATTCTATAGATGAACCAGAAGAGATTTCAATGGAAGAATTAACAGCTTATGACAGGAATCTAGGGATTGGAGATCAGGTAATAATCGGCCCAGATGAAACTTTGTTTCCGCTAGATATGGCAGAGAATCTTGGAATGTTTGACGAAATCGATCCGTTGAGCCAGATATCAGAAACAGGTCCCAGACAATGGCAGATGGAATGGATGGATAATTATATGGACGCGTTAGAAGAACTGGAGGATTCTACAACTAGGGAATAAGCCAAAATTCATGAAAATAAATCCATTAAAAGCAGATAAATTTATGGAGATGAATGTATTTATGCAGAAATTACAGATAAAACAGAAAGCATGTTATATAGAGCAAAATGGTTCCGGTGGTCCAATCATTTTATGGGGAATGTACCCTCATCGTGGAAATGAAATAGCACATATGTGGGATTGCCTGATGGAGACAGTCAATGATCAGGATTTTCTTTTCTGTGCATTTCAGGTAATAGATTGGAATGCTGATTTTTCTCCATGGAAGTCACCTGCTGCCTTTGGAGATGAAGATTTTAAAGGAAATGGTCCAAAGACTTTACAATGGTTAATGAATGATTTGATTCCAGAATTAAAAGCAGATTACGGGGTAGACAGAGAAATTTATCTGATCGGATATTCCCTTGCAGGATTGTTTGCTCTATGGACATCCTATGAAACGGATATCTTCTCAGCAATTGCAAGCTGCTCCGGTTCTTTATGGTTCGAACAATGGGATGAATATGTGTTACATCATCAAATAAAGTATGAAAGCAATATCTACTTAAGCCTTGGAGGAAAAGAAGAAAAAACAAAGAATCCGGTCATGGCAAGAGTTGGAGATCGAACTAGAACAAAGGAACGAATTTTGCGCAATGATTCTTGCAGACATTAAGAAATCCAGAATTAAGGAAACAGATGGTAGGAGTTGTTACATTTAATATCAACCGGATGTTTGGAAAAAGCAGAATTGATCAATTGAGGAAAGTACAAATGAAAAAAGCAGAATTTAAAAAAGTATTAATCTTATCAGCAAGTCCAAGAAGAAAGGGTAATTCTCAGATTTTATGTGATAAATTTGCAGAAGGCGCCAAAAGTACAGGTCATCAAGTCAAGATGATTCGCCTGTCAGACAAAAAAATTAATTTTTGCATAGCTTGTGATGCATGTATGAAAAATGGAGGATTTTGTGTTCAACGAGATGATATGGGAGATATTTTAAAAGAATATCAACAGGCAGATGTATTAGTTTTGGCAACACCAGTTTATTTTTATGGAATTTCAGCCCAGATGAAAATATTCATTGATCGTACATATCCAATTTGGCAGAATTTAGGACACAAAGATGTTTATTATATTATTTCTGCAGGATTAGGAGAAGACATTATAAAAAGATCCTTAGGGGATCTGGACGGATTTGTCGAGCATTTGGATGATTCAAAAGTAAAAGGAAGAATATACGCAACAAATGTTATGGATGCAGGGCTTGTGAAAGAACAAGAGGACTTATTAGAACGTGCTTATGAAATGGGCAAATCAATATAATATACAAGTAGTTTGGAGAGGCTTCCAATGAACAACAAAACCATAAACTATTATAACAAATACACTAAATCATTCATACAAGCAACAAGATCCGTAGACTTTACAAACATACAAAATAAATTTTTATCTTATCTTCCATCGGGCGCATCCATCTTAGATTTTGGGTGCGGTTCCGGACGCGATACAAAATATTTTCTAAAGCGAAAATATAATGTAACGGCGATTGACGGATCCGAAGAGATTTGTAAGGAAGCCTCAAAATATACAGGAATCAAAGTAAAACAAATGTTGTTTGAAGAATTAAATGACCAGAATATTTATGATGGAATCTGGGCATGTGCATCAATCCTTCATTTATCAAAAAATGATCTTTTTCTTGTATTTCATAAGATGAACAAAGCATTGAAAGAAAATGGAATCATTTATACATCATTTAAGTATGGTGAATTCGAAGGGGAGAGAAATGGGCGTTATTTTACGGATTTTACAGAAGATTCATTGAAAGAATTTATCTTGCAGATCCCTCAATTACAGATCAAAGAAATATGGACAACAGGAGATGTCAGAGAAGGACGAGGTGATGAACGATGGTTGAATATCCTGATTTGCAAGGGAAAAATATCTTAGAAATTGAGCCAAAATATTATAACAATCTAAATATTGATGGATTTTCTAAAATGATGAAAAGTCCATCCTATTGCTATAAATTTTATTGGCTGGAAGCGATCATACAGTTAATCTCTGAGGGAAAAACAGAATCGACATTTGATGAAATCATAGATGAGATGATCACAAATGCATGGTATTCTGTAAGAGAGTTCCATATTCACTTAAGTGGAATGCCACTGGACGGACAGATCAAGGATGGATTGGAGAGAGCAGTTCTTTTGCTAACAGAGCTTAGTGAATTATCGGCGAATGCTTCGAAAGTAGAGATTAAAAACGCGATCAAGCAGTATAACAAGGAATTAAAAACGACGAAAGAACAGCTGACTCATATGGTTCCATACCGAGCATTAGCAGGCTTTTTTACGAGGAGTAATGAAAAAGTAAATTGGAATAGCGCAAATCGCATGACAGCGTATATTCAGAAATTTAATAAAGAAGTCTTAACTCTTCCATACATATTAGGAACAAGCAGCAAGTTAAAAAAAGAAGTATATTTCCAACAAGACTGGATCAAGATGATCCAAGATCATACAGTCAATATTTTGGGTTGGATTCAATACGAAAAAGTAAAATGGCTGCAGAACAATAATCCAGAAGTTCCCGGTCTGGTATATAAATTGACCCCAACAGAAGAAAAGGTGCGAAAGCTTAAAAAAGTAAGAGATCTCTGGCAAGATATCATGGAAGTTCAAGAAATCAGAGACGTCTTTACTGGACAACCTGTGAAGAAGAAAAAATACGATATTGATCATTTTATTCCATGGTCATTTGTTATGAACGATGAACTCTGGAATCTGATGCCGATGGATGCATCACTAAATTCATCAAAGAGTAATCGATTACCAAAATGGAATCCGTTTTTTCAGAATTTTGCACAAAATCAATATCTGATGTATCAAATGATTTATGATGATATGGGAATCTATAACAGATTTAAGGGTTGTTATAAAGATAATCTCCATTCTATCTGGGCAGGACAAGAATTATATCGAAAAGGTAATTCAAAAGAGATGTTTTATAATATACTTGAAAAGAATATGATACCCGTATATGATTCCGCACGTCGACAGGGGTATGAAATATGGGATTATTCATAAGAATTTTAAAAGGGCAGAAGAATATGTGGTTAGAAAAGCAAAGAAAATATCCGAAGAATATATGTAGTAGATTAATGCTAGCTATTTTGTTACTCGCAAGTGTCATAACACTTACAGCATGTAGATCATCAAATATAAAAGAAACAACAAAACAAACAGATCATAAGACAAAGAAGTGGGAACCATTGGTGATAACAAAGCGAGAAAAAGCTCAGGCACAAAAAGAAGTTAAGCAAATTTCAGACATTTGTCAAAACATAAAAATCAATGAGAATAAAGTTACAAAAAAAGACTTACAAATGCTATATGATACATTAACATCCAAAGGTTATCCTGTTGCCCAGATTGGGGAAGAAAAACATAGTACAAAAAATGCACCAGTAAAATTCAAACCATCCAAGACAAGTCATGGTGAGAAATTGAAAACATTTTATGAAAAAACAAAAGCTGGAAAACCAACAACGATAACATTGTTACAGCAAAATAGTTCCGGAGGATTTGCAAATATCCGATTACAAAGCAACAATGGAAAGACAGAAGGAATTTTGACAACGATCTATAAAGAAGATGGTAAATTTTCTATGAGTGAAATGGTAAAGTATCAAGTGAAAAAACTGGAATTGAATGAAAAAAATATTATGACTTTGGAATTTTACTTATCTGATCAAGCAGAATTACAGACGGATGGTACGATGGAATTTCAATGTAATTGAATATTAAATTTTCGCCATTCGTTGCATAGAAATGCATCAAACAGCAGATAATACCATCATAAAAATTTCCAAAGTAGAAAGGAACTCATATCATGGTATTAAAAGAGACAGAAAGAACAGCAATTGAAAACCTAAGAACACAGGAGAAAAGTTGCATAGAAAAGTATCAAAAATACGCACAGCAGGCGATCGATCCAGAACTTAAAAATCTTTTTGAACAGTTACACAAAAAAGAGCAGACACATTACGATTCACTCACACAGGTCTTAGATGGAACAGTACCGTCAAGTGACTGCAATGACAGTGATGGAAGAGACTATGAACCAAGAGCAATCTATACAGCAGCGAGCCAGTCCGAAGATAAGATGCATGATGCATTTCTTGCAACTGATGCAATTGGAACAGAGAAATTGGTTTCCGGAGAGTATAATACAAATGTATTTATGTTTGGGGATAGTGATCTTAGAAAGTTGATGGCAGACATTCAGGTAGAAGAACAGAATCATGCCGAAATGCTGTATAAATATAAGACAGCAAACGGAATGCAGTAATGCAATAGATATATGATAATTTTAAAGGACTCAGGAGCCGTGGACTTCTGAGTCTTTTGTTATCATTACAAAAACATCAATAATGTATGGATTGGATAAGATATGAAAATATGATAGAATTAATACAAATAAAGTACTATACAAGAGAGGACATATAAAAAGATAATGAAGACAGAGCATCATACATTAACAAAGACTTGGGTTGTAGCAGCGCTGGCAAGTTTATGCTGTATTCTATGGGGAAGTGCTATTCCGATGATCAAGACAGGATATCGACTGTTACAAGTAGATACGACAAACACAGCCAGTCAGATCGTATTTGCAGGAATAAGATTTGCGTTAGCAGGACTTTTCGTCTTGATTTTTGCTTCTATACGGGAAAAGAAAGTGACACTGCCCGATGGAAAGATTCTAAAATATGCAGTTCCTGTCTGCCTTGCTCAGACTGTTGGACAGTATTTTTTCTTTTATATCGGCGTGGCACATACATCTGGAGTGAAAGGTGGAATCATTACAGGTTTAGGAAATTTTATCGCAATCCTAATGTCATGTTTGATCGTACGAAATGAAAAACTAACGGGAAGAAAATTAACAGGATGCATCTTAGGATTTGCAGGAGTTGTCGTGATCAATCTTCTTGGGAATTCTTTGGATTTCGGCTTTACGATGATGGGAGAAGGATTCGTTTTGATTTCACAGTTAGCCTATGCAACATCCACGATATTGATCAATTACTATTCAAAAAAAGTATCACCAGTTATATTAAGTGGAACTCAGTTTTTTATTGGTGGAATTGTATTATTTTTAATCGGAAATGCAATGGGTGGACATTTAGATCATGTAACAGTTGGTGGAATTACGGTCGTGTTGTATCTTGCATTGGTATCTGCAGTTGCCTATACACTTTGGTCTGTATTACTTGCATATAATGATGTGTCAAAGGTAGCAATCTTTGGATTTGTAAATCCATTATGCAGTGTAATCTTGTCGGCATTGGTATTGGGAGAAGTCAAACAGGCATTTAATATTGGAAGTCTGATTGCACTCGCACTTGTATGTGTTGGAATTTATATTGTAAATGCAAAGAAAAATAACAAATCAAATGTTGAGTAAGGAGGAAAACATTATGAGATATGAAATTTTAGGTGAAACACTTCCAGTAGTTATCTGTTATCTGGAATCTGGAGAAAAAATGGTTACAGAAGGTGGAGGAATGTCTTGGATGTCTCCAAATATGAAAATGGAAACAACTTCGAATGGAGGAATAGGAAAGATCTTTGGAAGAGCGTTTTCAGGAGAAAAGATGTTCCAGAATGTTTATACCGCACAAGGCGGAGAAGGGATGATCGCCTTTGCTTCATGCTTCCCGGGATCCATCAAGGCATTTGAAATTGCACCTGGACAGGAAATGATATTACAAAAAAGTGCTTATCTTGCCGGTGAGAATGGAGTTGAGTTATCTGCATTCTTTAATAAAAAGATCGGAGCTGGATTATTTGGCGGAGAAGGTTTTATTATGCAGAAAGCATCTGGCCATGGTATCATGTTTGCAGAATTTGATGGTCATGTTGTGGAATATGAATTAGAGGCTGGAGAGCAGATTGTTGTAGACACTGGACATTTGGCCGCGATGACAGCAAGTTGTACGATGGAGATCAAAAGTGTTCCGGGTGTAAAGAATATGTTGTTTGGTGGAGAAGGAGTGTTTAACACAATACTTACAGGTCCTGGGAAAGTATGGCTGCAAACAATGCCGATCAGTAATGTAGCTGGAGTATTAAGCCCATATTTTCCAAGCTCTAGTAAATAGAAAAAACATGAATAGATTAAGGAATGGGGAGTGATCAATATGGCCTTTTTTGACTATGATCGAAATGGGAAAAAAGATTGGAAAGACAATGCCAGAGAATATTATCTTTATAACAAATTGAAAGAAGATGATGCATCGAAGCATAACCGAGAGAAGGAAGAATCATCCGATGATGGGAAATCAAATGTTGGGTGTGGTTCTGTACTATTGTGTTTTTTATTTATGTTTTGTATGATGTGGTTCGCTATGATGGTTGATTCATTATGCAAATAGGGGAGCATAGAACGATGACAAAGACAAAGGCTTATATTGCGATCGACCTCAAATCATTCTATGCTTCTGTGGAATGTAAGGAGCGAAATCGCGATCCTTTAACGACAAATCTTGTGGTTGCAGATCAAAGCCGGACGGAGAAGACGATCTGCCTTGCGGTATCTCCATCGCTGAAAAGCTATGGAATACCAGGCAGACCACGTTTGTTTGAAGTCGTGCAAAAGATTAAAGAAGTCAATAATACCCGCAGGTGGAAAGCTTTAAACAGAACATTTACAGGTTCGTCGGATGACAGCACAGAATTAAATGTAAATCCGGCATTGAAGGTTGATTATATTGTTGCACCACCACGTATGGAATACTATTTGGAATATAGTTCCAAGATTTATAATATCTATCTGAAGTATATTGCTCCAGAAGATATTTTTCCGTACTCAATTGATGAAGTATTTATAGATGCAACAGATTATCTGAATACTTATCAGATGACTGCAAGGGAACTTGCCATGACTATGATACGAGACGTTTTAAAAACAACGGGAATTACAGCAACCGCCGGAATCGGAACGAATATGTATCTGTGCAAGATTGCGATGGATATCGTAGCAAAGCATATTAAACCGGATAAGGATGGCGTAAGGATCGCCGAATTAGACGAAATGTCTTACCGTAGGAAGCTATGGAATCACAGACCGCTTACGGATTTCTGGAGAGTAGGCAAAGGCTATGCGAAGAAGTTGGAAGAACACGGTCTTTTCTCAATGGGAGATGTTGCAAGATGTTCCATCGGAAAGCCAAATGAATTCCATAATGAAGAACTGCTTTATAAGATGTTTGGGATCAATGCGGAACTGCTGATCGATCATGCCTGGGGCTATGAGCCTTGTACTATGGAGCAAGTCAAAGCGTACAAACCGGAAACCAACAGTGTATGCTCCGGGCAAGTACTTCACTGCCCCTATGACTTTGATAAGGCAAAGTTAGTTGTAAAAGAAATGACTGATCTTATGACACTTGATCTGGTAGATAAGAGACTTGTTACTGACCAGATCGTATTGACCGTAGGTTATGATATAGAAAATCTAACGGATCCAGACAGATATAGGAAGTACAAGGGATCTGTTACGATTGATCGGTATGGGAGGAAAGTTCCCAAACATGCTCACGGAACAACAAACCTAAAAAGGCAGACATCATCTACCATGCTGATCACAGATGCAGTGATGGAATTATATGATCGGATCGTGGATAAAAATCTGCTGATCAGAAGAATCAATATCACAGCGAACAAGCTCGTGGATGAAAGTTTTTCAAAGGAAGAAGAAACGTATGAGCAGCTTGATCTTTTTACAGATTATACGGTAAAGGAACAGGAACAAGCCGAAGAAGAGGCTGTTTTAGAGCGTGAGAAACGGATGCAACAGACAATGCTCACAATCAAAAAGAAGTTTGGGAAGAACGCTATCTTGAAAGGAATGAACCTTCAGGAAGGAGCAACGGCAAAAGACCGTAATGAGCAGATCGGCGGACATAAAGCATAGAAAATAAGTATTCAGTGTGAACGGAGGAAGATTATGAAAGATCAGCACAATCATAAATACGATGATATTATCAATCTGCCGCATCCAACTTCAAAGAAACACCCTCGTATGTCACTTTATGCCAGAGCAGCACAATTTTCGCCTTTTGCGGCACTTACCGGACACCAAGCAGCTATTAAAGAAACTGTAAGACAAACAGATGCGAAACAGGTGTTGAGTGAAGAAGTTATAGCAGAATTAAATAAAAAGTTATATCTGATCACTGAAACTATTGGTACACAACAATTGGTTGAGATCACGTATTTTGTACCAGATACTAAGAAAGATGGGGGAGCATATATTACCTGTTCTGGTTGTGTAAAGAAAATTGATAAATATAAACATACAGTTGTTATGACTGATCAGACGATCATCCCTATTGAACAGATAAGTGATATAGAGGGAGAAATGTTTGAAGAATAGTAATGGTGCCTGATTCAATCAAAAAAACAGGCACCATTGCTGTTTCATAAAAATCTACATACTCTGATGGAATGTACGACGAATCACTTCTTCCTGCTGTTCGCGTGATAATCGATTAAAGTTCACGGCATATCCAGAAACACGGATCGTAAGTGTTGGATATTTTTCTGGATGTTCCATAGCATCGATCAAAGTTTCTCTATGCATAACATTTACATTCAAATGATGTGCACCTTGAACAAAGTATCCGTCTAAGATTGTTGTAAGGTTTTGTACTCGTTGTTCTTGATCTTTTCCAAGATCATCTGCGCGGTCGTCATCATTTCCATACTTAGGGAAATCACCAATGGTTTCAAAGTCAATTGCTACACCATTTTCATTGCGGATTGGTTTTACAGTTGCATATTTGATCGCTGATAGAGAGTCTGCGGCAATAGACAGACCAGCAATTCCATAAGCTGCGATTCGCTCTAAGTTTGTATCATGAAGAGCAAACTGGCTGGCTTCATATGCGTATTTATCATGCATAAAATGAATGATATTTACTGTATCAACATATAATTCAGCAACATAAGTCATAACTTTCTTATAGTTTTCCCATACTTTGTCAAAATCAAGAACGTCATCTGTGATCGGTTCGATTCCAGGAACAACCTGGATTCCTTTTTTCTCGTCAATTCCTCCATTGATCGCATAAAGCAGTGATTTTGCCAGATTGCAGCGGGCTCCGAACAGCTGTGTCTGTTTTCCAACCTTCATTGCAGATACACAACAAGCGATCGCATAATCATCCCCATAGACTGGGCGCATAACATCATCATTTTCATATTGGATAGAATCCGTATCAATAGAAACTTTAGAGCAAAAATGTTTAAAGTTGTCTGGCAGTTTTTCAGACCATAAAACAGTTAAGTTAGGCTCTGGAGCAGTTCCAATGTTATATAAAGTATGAAGATAACGGAAAGAATTCTTAGTAACCAGAGGTTTTCCATTAATACCAACTCCACCGATAGACTCTGTGATCCACGTAGGATCTCCACCAAATAGCTCGTCATATTCAGGAGTTCTTAAATGTCTTGTCAGACGAAGTTTGATGATAAATTGATCGATCAATTCCTGAGCTTCTGTTTCTGTGATCACTCCATTTTTAAGATCTCGTTCAATATAAATATCAAGGAATGTAGAAGTACGTCCAAGGGAAGTTGCAGCTCCATTATTTTCTTTTGTTCCCGCAAGATATCCCATATAAACCGCCTGAACAGCTTCTTTCGCATTTTTTGCAGGTTTTGAAATATCAACACCATAAGATGCAGCCATTTCTTTCATTTTAGAAAGGGCACGGATCTGCTCAGAAATTTCTTCACGCAGACGGATGCGGTCTTCTGTCATAGGTCCATCTTCAAAGTCTAAATCTTTTTGTTTTTCTTCGATCAAGTGGTCGATTCCATAAAGAGCAACACGACGGTAGTCTCCAATAATACGTCCACGTCCATAAGCATCAGGAAGTCCTGTTAGAAGTCCAGCAGTTCTTGCAAGACGAGTACGTTTTGGATAGGCATCAAAAACCCCTTCATTGTGTGTTTTTCTGTATTCATTAAAATGGCGGTCGATCTCTTCATTTAGTTTATAACCATATTGTTCCAGTGACTGGTGCGCCATACGTTTACCGCCATATAGATTGACAATACGTTTTAGGGGTGCATCTGTCTGAAGTCCAACGATCACCTCATTTTCTTTATCAATATATCCAGGTGCGAAGTTCGTGATACCAGAAATGATATCTGTCTCAACATCTAAAACGCCTCCTTTTTTCAATTCTTCAGCAAGCAGTTCTTCACATTTATTCCAGACTTTTTTTGTTTTCTGAGATACATCAGCTAAGAAAGAGTCATCTCCTTCATAGAGAGTGTAGTTTTTCTGTATAAAATTTCTTACATTGATTTCTTTTGTCCAGACACCATCGTTGAATCCATTCCATTCGTTTAACATGATTTTTCCTCCATAAAATAAACATGATCAAAATAGGTTTGTTGTAACATCTCTGTTTTCTTTTTATCCATGGCCGGTACACCTTCTAAAGAATAAGGAATATCCATAACTTTATATTTGTTGGTACCAAGTAAATGATAAGGAAGCAGCTCAACTTTCTCTACATTAGGAATCGTTTGAATATAAGCTTTTAACTGAGCCATATGATCTTCGCTGTCAGTAATTCCTGGAACAACGACATGGCGAATCCATATCTTAGTCTGATGTTTTTTTAAAGCATTCAAAAATTCTTCAAAACGATCCATTGATCTTCCTGTCATTTTTTCATAATCCGTTTTATGGATATGTTTCAGATCAAGAAGAACAAGATCTGTATGGTTTAAAATCTCATCATAATCAGAAAGTCCATAACCTGCAGTGTCGATGCAAGTGTGAATGCCTTCATTCTTGCATAGTTTTAAAATCTCTTTTAAAAAATCAGGTTGTAATAAAGGTTCTCCACCAGAAAAGGTAACACCACCATCTTCTTTAAAATAAGGTTTAAATCGTCGGATCTTTGCAACAAGTTCTTCCGGTGTGTATTCGGTTCCGCCAGATAATTCCCAAGTATCAGGGTTATGGCAGAAACGACATCTTAGAGCACATCCTTGTAAAAAGATAACGGTTCGTATCCCTGGTCCATCAACCCCCCTTAATTTTGTCGAAAAACTTCACAAATTGTACAAAAAATGATACAATATACTTATCAAAACAACTTAAAGGAGGATATGCCTATGAAGCTAGAGAAATTGCAGTTCGTTGTAGAAGATGGAGTTGGTATCATCACAATGAACTATATGAAGAATCTTAATGCAATTGATGATCAGATGGCAGACGAGTTGATGTACGTAGTAGATACTTGTGAGAATGACCCGAATGTAAAAGTTGTTGTTTTAAAAGGAATGCCAAAGGCATTTTCAGCAGGAGGAGACATTGGATACTTCTATAACCTGATCCAACAAGGTGGAGAAGTGAATATGGATTCTTTGATCAGTAAAGTTGGCAATGTAACCGATGGTCTGAAGCGTATGAGTAAGCTTGTGATCTCAAGTGTAAGTGGAGCGGCAGCAGGTGCAGGAGTAAGTCTTGCATTTTCAGGGGACTTTGTTGTATGCGCAGACAATGCGAAGTTTATTATGGCATTTGTGAATCTTGGACTAGTTCCAGATACCGGTGGAACGTACCTGTTTGTTAAGAGTCTTGGAATTCAGAAGGCAATGGAACTGTGTGTTACAGGAAGACCAATGAAAGCACAGGAAGCAAAAGATGCCGGAATGGTATATGATGTAGTTCCAGCGGAGAAATTAGATGATACCGTTATGAAACTTGCTAAGAAATTTGCTAGTGGACCATTACTTTCTTATAAGAATATCAAGAAACAGATTTATCAGGCAGGGCTTGCTGATTATAAGAAATACCTGGATGAATGTGAGATTCCGACACAGCGTGAATGTGCGGCATCTTCTGATTTTATAGAAGGAGTCAAAGCTTTTATGGAGAAGAGAAAGGCTGAATTCAAAGGAGAATAAAGCCAGGATCAAACCATGAACATAGAAGGGAGGTCACGCCTTTGAAGTCAAAAGTTGTAACAAGAGAGGAAGCGCTCTCAAGAATTCATGATGGACAGACGATCATGTTTGGAGACTGGCATGGAGAATTTGCAGCAGATGAGATCATTGATGGAATGTTAGAAAAAGGAATCAAAGACATTGATGCGATCGCTGTATCTGCTGGAATGGCGGATCAAGGAGTCGGAAAGCTGATCAAAGATCACAGAGTTAAGAGTTTGATCACAACACATATTGGGTTGAACCCGATCGCCAAGGATCAGATGTTTGCAGGAGAACTTGCGATAGAATTTAGTCCGCAAGGAACCTTTGCAGAAAGAATCCGTTGTGGTGGAGCAGGCTTAGGTGGCTGTCTGACACCAACAGGACTTGGTACAGAAGTAGAAGAAGGTAAACAAAAACTAACGATCGATGGCAAAGAATATCTTCTGGAATTACCATTGCGTGCAGATGTTGCTTTAATCAAAGCAACGAAAGCAGATACTGCAGGTAATATTTCATTCCGAATGAATTCCAGAGCAACAAACAGTACGATGGCTATGGCTGCTGATATGGTGATTGTTGAAGTCGAAGAGATCGTGGAAGTGGGTGAACTAGGACCAGAAGAGATCGATGTTCCAGCACCTGTGATCGATATGATCTATGAAAGAACCGGTGAGAAACGACCAATGTGTCCAATGTGGCAGCGAGCCAAAGCAAAAGCGGAAGGAGGTCAGTGATATGGCAGGATTGACAGGAAGAAAGCTGATCGCATCACGATGTGCAAAGTTTTTTAAAGATGGAGATTTTGTAAATCTTGGTATCGGAGTTCCGCTGATGTGTGTAAATTATCTCCCAGAAGGTGTGGATCTGTGGCTGGAAGCAGAGATCGGAACCGTCGGAAGTGGACCAACCCCAAGCTGGGATAAAGTAGATATTGATGTTATTGATGCCGGCGGACAGCCTGCATCTGTGATCAAAGGTGGAAGCGTGTATGATCATGAGATGTCTTTTGCATTTATACGTGGCGGACATATTGATGCAGCAGTTCTTGGTACACTTCAGGTAGACCAAGAAGGCAATATCGCTAACTGGACGATTCCAGGGAAGATGGTGCCAGGAATGGGTGGTGCCATGGATCTGTGTGCCGGAGTGAAGAAGATCATTGTAGCAACAGACCATTGTGAAAAGAGTGGAAAGTCTAAGATATTAAAGAAATGTACACTTCCTTTGACGGGAGTTCATTGTGTAACAGATATCGTAACAGAACGCTGCTATTTTGAAGTTACAAAAGATGGTCTCGTGTTAAGGGAACTTGCAGAAGGATATAGTGTAGAAGATATCCTTGCATGCACAGAAGCTGATGTGATCGTACCGGATGAAATTGGTGTTATGAGCTGATAATAGACGCAGGAAAGCATATAGAAAAACAGCACTGTACAGGAATAAAATTCCCAATGCAGTGCTGTTTTTATTAGTTTATTTAATCTTCTTTTGGCAACGCAATATTTAAAATAATTGCAACAAGTGCAGCAGGTACGATACCAGATCCTCCAAAGATTAACTGAATTCCTTCAGGAAGTCCGGAAAGAACTGTACTGTTTGCACCGATTCCGTATCCAAGACCAAGTGCTACAGATACGATTGTGATATTTCTCATACCCATTGGCTCTTTTGTGATCAGCTGAATACCACTGATTACGATAGAAGAGAACATCATAACGGCTGCTCCACCTAATACGCTCTGTGGCATGATAGAGATCAGGGCAGCAAGTTTTGGAAATAACCCACAAAGAATTAAGAAGATTGCTCCTGTAGCCAGTGCAAAACGGTTTACGATCTTTGTCATAGTAACAAGACCAACGTTCTGGCTGAATGATGTATTTGGTAAAACACCAAAGAATGCTGCGAGTGTAGATCCGATACCATCACAGACAACACCACCAGAAAGCTCAGAATCTGTAGCTTCACGATCCATACCACCTTCGATAACACCAGAAATATCTCCGACTGTTTCTACAGCGGTTACGATAAACATGATAAGTACAGGAATGATCGCTCTTGCATCAAAAACAATTTTTACAGGCATAAATTTTGGAACGGCAAACCAGCTGGCTTGTGCAACTTTATCCCAATTTAATACCCATGCTTTTGTGTATTCTACACCATCTGCATTCACGGCAGTTGTAGGAAGTACAACACCCATGATTCCCGCAATGATATATCCTGCGATAATTCCAATCAATACGGAAGAAGCACTTGTCATACCTTTTGTTCCATGCTTTAATGCGATGATGATCACAAGAACAATAGTTCCAAGTAATAAGTTCTCAATTGATCCGAAATCATTAGCGGAATTTCCACCACCAAAAGAATTGACACCAACACCGATCAGTGACAATCCAATGGAAAGTACAACCGTACCGGTTACAACCGCTGGGAAAAATCTTCGAAGTGGTTTTAACATAAATCCTAATACAGATTCAAATAATCCACCGATAATGGAAGCACCCATGATCGCACCATATCCAAGAATTCCACCACCCATGACTCCAGCAACACTGCTGCAGACACCGATAAATCCTGAACTGGTTCCCATGATGATTGGAACTTTTCCACCGATTGGTCCAATTGCATACAACTGGATCAGAGTGACAATTCCGGCAATTAACATAGCATTTTGTAAAAGCGCAATCTGAACGTCTGCAAATTCGGTTCCGGAAGCAATACCACAAGCCCCTGTAATGATCAGAACTGGAGTTAAGTTTCCTACGAACATGGCGAATACATGCTGCAGACCAAGGAGAATCGCTTTTTGCAGCGGAAGTTTTCCATAAAAATCGTACTCCGCACCTTTGTTTTTCTCTTGATTCATTTTTCTTTCGTCTCCTTTTTATAATGTATGATGAGCAGTTTTATACTGCTATTTTTACAGCATAATATTATAAAGGATTTGGCAGAAAATGTATAGTTCTTTTTTATGAGCAATTAATTATTATAACTTTATAATTTAAGAATCTGATTAAGAATCTAAAAAATAGAAATATATAAGGAGATTTAAAAGAAAACACAAAATAAGTTTGAATAACTATAACATATTTGCTATAATAAATCATATCAGTATGCAGAAATACAGGAGGCTTTTACTATGGAGAATAAAAGTAGTTACCAGATAAACGAGCAGGGAGTGCTCGGAGAAGTGAAAATTGCAGATGATGTGATCGCAGTGATCGCAGGAATCGCAGCGACTGAAGTGACAGGTGTTGCCAGAATGTGTGGAAATATTACAAATGAATTGGTAAGTAAACTTGGAGTTAACAATTTATCCAAGGGAGTCAAAGTTGTCGTAGAGAATCATCATGTAAGAGTCAATCTTGCATTAGAACTTGATTATGGAGTAAGTATTCCAGAGATATCAGAGAAAGTTCAGAATCGAGTAAAGTCTGCCATTGAGAATATGACGGGATTGAAAGTAAAAGAAGTCAATGTTCGTGTTGCAGGTGTGGCAGCAGAAGAAGAGTAGAAATAATATAAAAGCAAAGTCAGACGGGACTGATCAACAGTTCCGTCTTTGTATCGCAGAAAGGAATCATAATGAAAAGAAGTGAGGTAAGAGAACATATTTTTAGAATTTTATTTTGTGTAGAATTCTGTGAAAAGGAAGAATTTGAAGATCAGGTAGAGTTATATTTTCATGGACATGAGAGTATTAATGAGAAGACTCAGAAAGAGATTACAGCAAAGACAGAGAATCTGATCGAACACTTAGATGAGATTGATGAAGAAATTTCAGCTCATACAAATGCATGGAATCTTGAAAGACTTGGAAAGGCAGAATTGTCTATTTTAAGACTTGCAACATATGAAATCTTATTAGATGAACAGGTGCCAAGAAAGGTAGCGATCAATGAAGCAGTAGAACTTGCAAAGAAATACTGCAACGAGAAAGCAGCTCCATTTATCAATGGTGTGTTAAGTAAGATTGGACAGGATATGAATGAAGAATAAAGTTTTTTCTGTAACACAGATTAATACTTATATCAAGAGAATGTTTCAAAGTGATTATGCTCTGAGAAGAATCTCGATCAAAGGACAGGTATCAAACTGCAAATACCATTCTTCCGGGCATATTTATTTTTCATTAAAGGATGAAGGAAGCCAGATATCTTGTGTTATGTTTGCGAATGCAAGATATGATGGGCTGAAGTTTGAGTTAGAAGATGGACAGGAAGTTGTAGTTGATGGGAATATCAGTGTGTATGAGCGTGGAGGAAGTTACCAGCTTTATGCACAAGAGATCCGCCTCAATGGAATCGGGGAGCTTTATGTAGCTTATGAGATGTTAAAACAGAAGTTATATGAAGAAGGTTTATTTGATCATGAGAAGAAGAAACCAATTCCTAAGAATCCAAAGAAGATCGGAGTGGTAACTGCAAGGACAGGTGCGGCGATCCATGATATCATTAGTACAGCAAAGAGAAGGAATCCTTATGTCCAGCTTATTTTATATCCAGCGAAAGTGCAGGGAGATGGAGCGTCAGATACCATTGTTGCAGGAATTAAAGCATTAGATCAATATGGAGTGGATATCATCATTGTCGGAAGAGGTGGTGGATCCATCGAAGATTTATGGGCATTTAATGAGGAGAAGGTTGCAAGAGCAATCTATGAAGCACAGACACCGATCATTTCTGGAACAGGACATGAGGTAGACACAACAATTGCAGATTATGCTGCGGATCTTCGAGCAGCAACACCAACGGCGGCATGTGAGCTTGCAGTTCCAGATATCAGAGAAGTGATGGAAGGAATCATCAATAGAGAATATACGCTTCGAACATTATTGAAACAGGTGGTTCGTAGATATCAGATGAAATTGCAACAATATCAGATTACAATTGCTAATTTTGATCCTCGTTTTCAATTACAGGAACAGAAGATGCATTTAGCAGAATTGGAAGAACAGATCCATGCAGTAATGAAGAACAAGATGACTGACTATCAGCACAAACTGGAATTGTATACAAAGGAACTTCACGGATTGTCTCCGACGGCGAAACTTATTAATGGTTTTGGATATATCGAAGGATCAAACGGAGAGCCAGTGACAAGTGTTAAGAAGGTGATGGAAGGAGATCAGATTTCATTGACGATTTCTGATGGAACGATCATTACGAAAGCAGAGCAGATCAAGAGAATGGATGAAATTAAGGAAAGTTAAGAAAGAGGAAATTTGATATGGCAAAGAAAAAATTTGATATAGATCAGGGATTTGAGCAGTTAGATGAGATTCTTACAAAGCTTTCCGGAGAAGAGATCAAACTTCCAGAGGCAGTAAAATTGTATACGGAAGGTGTCGGGCTTGTAAAACAGTGCAAAGATTCTTTAGATAAAGTAGAAAAAGAACTGATCATATTAGAAGAAAATGGGGAAGAACATGAACTTTAAGGCTGAGATGAATGAAAGGGTAGAGCAGATTGAACAGATTTTAGATCAATATCTGCCACCCAAAGAAGGATTACAAAAAACAGTTTTAACTGCAATGAATACAACAGTAAAGGCAGGAGGAAAACGTCTTCGTCCAATGCTGATCAATGAAACTTATAAGATGTTTGGAGGAGAGGGAGATATCGTAAAACCATTTATGGCGGCGATTGAGATGATCCACACATATTCTCTGATCCATGATGATCTGCCAGCATTAGATAATGATGATTATCGAAGAGGACAAAAGACATGTCATATTGTTTATGGAGAAGATATGGCGATCCTTGCGGGTGATGCGTTGCTTAATTATGCATATGAAGTTGCAACGAAAGCATTTGATCTTGCGGATCAAGATGAGATGATGAATGTAGTTGAAGCAGTGAAGATTCTTGCGAGAAAACCTGGAATCTATGGAATGATCGGTGGACAGGTTGCAGATGTTGAGCTAGAGGGAACACCGCTTAGTATGGAACAGATTTTGTTTATCCATAAGAATAAGACATCAGCATTGATCGAGGCTTGCATGATGATCGGAGCAGTTCTTGCAGGGGCATCGAAAGAAGATGTTATGGCGATGGAAGAATGTGGGGAATATATTGGACTTGCATTCCAGATTCAGGATGATATTCTGGATCTTACTGGAGATGAAGAAGAGATTGGAAAGCCAGTCGGAAGTGATGAGAAGAATCACAAGACGACTTACGTGACATTAAAGGGATTGGAACAATCTGCAAAAGATGTAGAAGAAATTTCAAAGAAAGCAATTGAGATTTTAGCAAGATATGATGTGGGAAATCGTTATCTTACAAATCTTACAAGATTTTTAATTCATCGAACACACTAAGCAGAGAGAAAGAGGAAGCATTATGTTAGAATATATCAATGATCCAAATGATATAAAACGGATTCAGCCAGAGGATTATAAACTTCTGGCGAAAGATATCCGCCGTTTTCTGTTGAAAAATGTCAGTCGTACAGGAGGACATCTGGCATCGAATCTTGGAATCGTAGAACTTACGATGGCACTTCATCTTGTTCTTGATTTTCCAAAGGATCAGTTGATCTTTGATGTTGGACATCAATCCTATGTACACAAGATTTTGACAGGCAGAAAGGATGGATTTCAGAATCTGCGACAATTTCATGGTATGAGTGGATTCCCAAAGAGAAAAGAAAGTAACTGTGATGCATTCCATAGTGGACACAGTTCCATGTCTTTATCTGCTGCACTTGGGATGGTTACGGCAAGAGATATCAATCATACAGATGAGACGATCGTTGCGGTGATCGGAGATGGTGCTTTATCTGGAGGAATGGCATACGAAGCATTAAATAATATGGCAAGATTGCGTAAAGAAAAGAAAAATCTTGTAGTTATTTTAAATGATAATAAGATGTCTATTGCAGAAAATGTCGGTGGAATGTCTGCATATTTAAATAAAGTCAGAACAAAGAAAGAATATGTTGAATTCAAAGGAAATGTAGAGCAGTCTTTGATGAAGATTCCGGGGATCGGAAGGGAACTGACAACGATCATTAAGAAATCAAAAGATTTGATCAAACAGTTATTTGTTCCGGGAATGTATTTTGAAGATATGGGGATTACATATGTTGGACCGATTGACGGACATAATATTCCTTTAATGGTGGATACATTAAATCGTGCAAAACAATTAGATGAGCCAATCATCATTCATGTTGTAACAAAGAAAGGAAAAGGTTATCGCCCTGCGGAACAAAATCCAGCGAAATTTCATGGAATCAGCCCGTTTTCCCTAAAGACAGGAGAAGTACTTAAAAAGTCAGATAATCCATCTAATACAGCTGTATTTTCCCAGACATTGATCGAAGAAGCAAAGAAAGATAAAACGATCGTTGCTGTAACGGCAGCTATGCCAGATGGAACTGGACTAGGTAAATTCAAGGAACATTTTCCAGATCGATTCTTTGATGTAGGAATTGCAGAGCAACATGCGGTAACATTTTGCGCAGGTATGGCTTCTAGAGGATTAAAACCAGTATTTGCAGTTTATTCCACTTTTTTGCAAAGAGGATTTGATCAGGTTCTTCATGATGTTGCGATTGGTAATTATCCAGTGATCTTTGGGATCGATCGTTCAGGTCTTGTTGGAGCAGATGGAGAAACGCATCAGGGAATCTTTGATATCCCATATTTATCTATGATTCCAAATGTTACAGTTATGGCACCGATCAATGGAAGAGAACTTAAAGAGATGTTAAAAGATGCACTACATCATGCAAAGGGACCAACGGCGATCAAGTATTCTAGAGGAGAAGCTCTTTCTTTGTATGAAGATCAGTTTGAAGAGTTACACTATGGAAAAGGTCAAGTAATCAAAGAAGGAAGCGATGCCGTGATCATTGGTGTGGGTAATATTTTTGATGAGGCAGATCAAGCAGTGAAGATCCTTGGAGAAGAAGGATATAATATTGGACTTGTGAATCCAAGATATATAAAACCATTTGACAAAGAAATGATTCTTGATCTGGCAGGAAAATATGACAAGATCATTACTGTTGAAGAAGGCGTTTTAAATGGTGGTTTTGGAATGATGATCAATGAATTCTTAAGTGAAAATGATTATAAAGGGAAAGTAAGATGCTTTGGAATTGATGATCAGTTTGTAGAACATGGCTCTGTGAGTGAATTAAGAAAAATGCTTAAGATTGATGGAGAAAGTATTGCTGACTCTATCAGACAATGGATGAAGGAATAGAACAATGAAAAAAGAACGTTTAGATGTATTATTAGTAAAGAAAGGGCTTGCATCTTCCAGAGAAAAAGCGAAAGCGATCATTATGTCAGGTATCGTGTTTGTCGATGGACAAAGAGAAGATAAAGCAGGATCTACTTTTGATGAGAAACAGGAGATTGTAGTAAAAGGAAAAACATTAAAATATGTTAGTCGTGGTGGATTGAAACTTGAGAAAGCCATGAATAACTTTGATATCGTACTAAAAGATAAAGTCTGTATGGACGTTGGAGCTTCCACAGGTGGATTCACAGATTGTATGCTGCAAAATGGTGCAGTGAAAGTTTATTCTGTGGACGTTGGACACGGACAGTTAGACTGGAAATTAAGAAATGATGAGAGGGTTGTCTGCATGGAACGCACAAACATGCGTTATATGACAGAAGATGATATTGATGAGAAAGCATCATTTGTATCAATTGATGTTTCCTTCATTTCCCTTACGAAGATTCTTCCTGCGGTATATCGAATCTTGAATATGGGCGGAGAAGTGGTTGCACTGATCAAGCCACAGTTTGAAGCTGGAAGAGAAAAGGTTGGGAAAAAGGGTGTTGTAAGAGATCCGAAAGTCCATGAAGAGGTAATTGAGAAGATTTGTGATTTTGCATCGTCTAATGGATTTGAATTACTACATCTTGATTATTCTCCGATCAAAGGGCCAGAGGGAAATATTGAATATTTATTACATATGAGAAAAACGGAGACAATGGAGAATGGACATACTATGGCAGATCAGATTATAAAGATCGTAGATGCATCTCATAATGATCTGGCGAAAAATAAGGAATAACATGAAGAATTTTTTGATTTTAACGAATGAGCAAAAAGATCCGGGATTTCGTATTTCAAAACAAATTCAGGATTATATTGAGAAAAATGGTGGAAAAAGCCATAGGATGTGTGAGTTTACAAGACATATTCAGAAAGATATGAAATGTATTACGAAAGATACAGAATGTGTGATCGTTCTCGGTGGAGATGGAACAATGCTTCATGCAGCCAGATTGGTTGTAGATCATGATATTCCAATGGTTGGAGTCAATCTTGGAACACTTGGCTTTTTGACAGAGATTGAGTTATCTAAGCTGTATGAGGGCCTAGATGGACTGTTAAATGATACTTTTCAGGTTGAAGAGAGAATGATGCTAGATGGACGTGTGATCCATGCAGATCAGGAAACAGATCATCTTCCTGCATTAAATGATGTTGTGATCGCAAGAAGTGGTTTTTCGAGAATTATTTCATTTCGTATTATGGTCAATGGAAAGCTGCTAGATGTTTATGAAGCAGATGGAATCATTATCTCGACGCCAACAGGTTCTACAGGATATAATTTATCTGCTGGAGGTCCTGTTGTGAATCCGAAAGCTAACGTAATTCTTGTAACACCGATCTGTCCTCATTCATTGCAGTCAAATAGTCTTGTTTTGTCGCAGGATGATGAGATTGATATTTATATTGAGAATGTAAGGGAATCTCAGTTAGAAGAAGCCTATGTTACATTTGATGGGCAGGTTGCACGAAAACTTCAGCCGGGAGATGTCCTTCAAGTAAGAAGATCAAAGAAGATTGCAAGGATCATTAAAGTGAAAGGAGACAGCTTTTACAGAATCCTTCGAATCAAAGTTGGAGGTCAGAATGAAGAAGAATAGGCAGGAAGCGATCATTGAGTTGATTCAGAAGTATCCAATTGAAACACAGGAAGAGTTATTATCAAGATTGAATCAGATTGGCTTTAAGACGACACAGGCGACGATTTCGAGAGATATCAGGGAACTTGCGCTGATCAAAAAACCAGATGCAGATGGGAAACAGATATATTGTCTGATCGATCAAGAAGATGAGACTTCAAGAAAATATCAGAGAATTCTTGCAGAAGCGATTGTGTCCATGGAATTAGCAGAGAATATGCTTGTTGTAAAAACAGTTTCTGGAATGGCAATGGCATCAGCAGCGGCACTTGATTCGTTAAATATTATCGGTATGGTTGGGACGATTGCGGGTGATGATACAATTATGTGTGTCATGAAAGATAAAAATATTGGAAGAACTGCGATCGCAGAGATTAATCATATGATCAAAAAATTAAAAGAATAAAAAAACAGAGAGGAAATCTATGCTGCAGAATTTACATGTAAAGAATCTTGCGTTGATCGACGAGATTGAGATTACATTTGATGAACATTTAAATATACTAACTGGTGAGACAGGTGCAGGGAAATCGGTCTTGATAGGATCCATAGAAAGTGCACTAGGTAAGAAAATCTCTAAAGATATGATCCGTCCAGGTGCTAAAGAAGCAGTTATTGAACTGCTTTTTTGGATTGAAGATGAAAAACTCATCAAAGAAATTGAAGCGTTTGATCTTGAAGTGGAAGATGGGCAGATCTTTATTAAACGTGTGATCAACGAAAAGAGAAGTATTAATAAGATCAATGATAGTACAGTTACATTAAATACGTTAAGAGAAGTATCAAGAAGATTATTTGATCTTCATGGGCAACAGGAACACCAAGTGCTCTTAAAAGAGAAAAATCATCTAAGTATGATGGATCATTTTTTACCAATAGAAGCAAAAAAATCGTTAGAAGAATGCAGGGAACTGTCAAAGAAATATCACAAGATTGAAGAAAAAATTAAAGAAATATCAATCGATGATCAGCAAAGATTAAGAGAACTTGATTTTCTTAAACATGAGATTTCAGAGATTGAGAATGCAAATCTGATCGAAGGAGAAGATGAAGAATTAGAAGCGGTCTATAAAAAGATTCTTCATAGCAAAGAGATCATTACATCTTGTCAGGCGGCAAGTATGCTGACTGGATATGAAGAAGAGATTTCTATCGGGAATCAACTAAGTGAAAGTCTTAGAAAAATGCAGGAAATCAGTCATTTAGATCCGGTAATACAAGGATTTTATGAGCAGTTATTATCCATAGAAGATCTTTTGAATGGATTTCACCAGGAATTGACAGATTATATGGAAGATATGGATTTTGATGAACAGACATATCAGGAAGCAGAAGAACGATTAAATGTCATCAATTCCCTCAAAGATAAATATGGTTCCTCCATTGAAGAGATCCTTGCATACGGACAAAAAGCATCAGAGCGGTATAATATTTTATGTGATGTAGAACATGAGATTGATATACTAAAACAGGAACAAAAACAGATAAAAGAACAATATATAAAAGAAGCTGAAAATCTGTCGCAAAAACGAGAAAAAGAAGCTAAAAAACTGGAACGTGATATTACAAAAGCGTTGGAAGATCTGAATTTCTTAGATGTGAGATTTGAGATCGAAATGACAAGAAAGAATCAGATCTCACCAGATGGAATTGACCAGATACGTTTTATGATCTCAACAAATCCGGGACTTCCAATGCATCCAGTTCAGGAAGTTGCATCTGGTGGTGAGTTGTCACGTATCATGCTTGCATTAAAGTCCGTTTCGGCACAGGCGGATGGTGTTGATACATTGATCTTTGATGAGATTGACACGGGAATCAGTGGAGAAACAGCAAATCGTGTTGCTAAGAAAATGGCAGTGATTTCAAAAGATCATCAGGTAATTGCGATCACGCATCTTCCACAGATTGCAGCTATGGCAGACAGTCATTATTTTATCAGGAAACAGACAGACCAAAAAAATACACAAACAATGATTTACAAATTAAATAAAGAAGAATCATTGAAAGAAATTTCGAGAATGATCAGTGGAGATCAGAGAAGTGAAGCATCCATGGAACATGCAAAAGAAATGAAAACATTGGCAGATCAAACAAAATTATACTGATTATGAAAACGGTAATTTTCATATAATAAAAAGGATATATCAATTACGATATGTCCTTTTTTAGGAGGAAGAATATGAAAAAATACAGTTACCGTAAGCTTCTCATTATACTTTTTATGTTGAATTTATTTGCAATCGCAGTGTTTTATATCAAATATTGTAAATCACAATTGCCAAATACGATTCATATCAAGAAAGGAGAAAAAATATCACTTTGCTATAATATTCCAGCAAGTGCGACGATCAATAACCAGAAGATTAAACTAAACAGAACTTTTATTTTTCAGAAATGCAGCAGTGGGCAGTATGAGATGAAAACTAGTTTGTTTGGGACTATTCCGCTTAAAAAGATTAAGGTA
Organism: Anaerostipes amylophilus; assembly: GCF_025567365.1. Lineage (NCBI taxonomy): Bacteria > Bacillati > Bacillota > Clostridia > Lachnospirales > Lachnospiraceae > Anaerostipes > Anaerostipes amylophilus. The sequence continues at coordinate 339,095 of NZ_JAOQJG010000003.1, forward strand.
AAAGTAGTTGATGGACAGAAAGTTATCCCGAGTGGACAGGTTGTCGGAATTTATGTTGAAACAAATGGACTTTTAGTGATCGATACCGATGGTTTTACTGGAGAAAATGGAGTCGATCATGCACCAAGCAAAAATAAATTGTATCGTGGGGATTATATTAAAAAGATAGACGGAGCAGATGTTTTGTCGAAAAAGCAGTTTATTGAAAAAATTAATCAAAGTGATGGAAATTCTGTTACATTGACAGTCAGCCGTAGATCAAAAGTGTTGAAGATTAAGATTAAGCCGGAGTTTTCAAAGACAGATCATATGTATAAAATCGGGGCATGGATCAGGGATAATACACAAGGAATCGGAACTATGACATATATAAAAAAAGATTCTTTTGGAGGCTTAGGACATGGAATTTATGATATGGATACAGGAAAGCTTTTAAAGATCAAAGGCGGATTTTTATTAACTCCACAGATTTATTCTATCAAAAAGGGAAAAGCAGGAACACCAGGAGAGATTGTTGGAAGTATCGAGTACAAAGAAGAAAATATTATAGGATCTATAAAAAAGAATACAGAAAAAGGAATTTATGGAACAGTATCGGATACGGAAAGTAAAGCATATGAAATTGGATACAGACAAGACGTTAAGAAAGGGAAGGCTTATATTTTGTCAAATCTTACAGGCTCTATGAAGAAATATGAAATTAGAATTTCTAAAGTTGTTCCATCCGATACAGATGTTTTAAAAAGCATGGAAATTGAAGTTACAGATAAGCGGTTGTTAAATCTTACAAATGGAATCATACAAGGAATGAGTGGAAGTCCGATCATACAGGATGGAAAATTGATTGGTGCAGTAACCCATGTTTTTGTAGATGATCCGACAAAAGGATATGCAATTTTGATGGAAACAATGATTTATGAGATGAAAAAATAGAAGATGCTTTTTAAGTATAAATTTGTTACAATAGAAAAATAAAAAATAGGAGGATGAGGGATATGAAGATTTTGCATCTGGCAGATTTACATCTTGGAAAAAGAGTGAATGAGATGTCGATGATCGAAGATCAGAAGTATATATTAGATCAGATCATAACATTAATCAAAGAAGAAAGTGTAGGAATTGTTTTACTATGCGGAGATATTTACGATAAATCAATCCCTACGATCGAAGCAATACATCTTCTTGATGAGTTTTTAGATCAATTAAGTAAAATGGCGATTAAAGTACTTATGATAAGCGGAAATCACGATTCAATTGATCGTTTATCATTTGGGAAGAGCTTATTTACACGTTCTAATTTATATATTGCATCGCAATTTGAAAATGAAATAGAAAAGATCACAGTAAAAGAAAATGGAATCACAGTGAATTTTTATATGTTGCCATTTGTAAAATCTGCTTATATCAGCCATATATTTCAGCTGCAGACAGACTCATATGAGGAATGTTTCCGATATCTGATTGAACACACAAAGATAGATGAAGAAGAAACAAACATTTTGTTATCCCATCAGTTTGTGACTGCAAATAAGAAAAATCCAGAGTTGTCAGACTCAGAAACAAGTAGTCTTGGAGGAATTGATAATATTGATTTTCATATTTTTGATCCATTTGATTATGTAGCACTTGGACATATTCATAAACCACAGGCGATGGGACGTGAAATGGTTAGATATGCAGGATCGATTCTTAAGTATTCATTTTCAGAGATTCATATGGACAAGAAGGCAACAATTCTTACAATTGATGCAAAGAAAGAAATATCTTTGTCATTTCACCCACTAAAACCTTTGAGAGATATGAGAGAAATTGAATGTTCATTAGAAGAATTATTAAAAAAACAATGTGAGATTGGTAAGCAAGAAGATTATATGCATGTAATTCTTACAGATGAAGAACAGATTTTAGATGCGATTGGAAAAGTGAGAACAATTTATCCAAATGTTATGCAGATCAGTTTCAAAAATCGTAGACACATGAAACAGTTAGAAAGTGCACAGATCAAAGAAGATCAGATTTCAGATCAAAGTCCAGCGGAATTATTTGAGCAGTTTTATAAGATGCAAAATCATATTGATTTGGATGAGAAAAGATTACAGCTGGTGTTATCAGTTTTTGAGGAGGTGATCCGATGAGACCACATACATTGATATTGTCAGCATTTGGACCATTTGCTGGAGAAACTATTATTGATTTTACAAAGTTCAAAGATGGTATTTTCCTGATTTCTGGAGAAACAGGTGCTGGAAAAACAACTATTTTTGATGGTATTTGTTTTGCTTTGTATGGGGAACCAAGTGGTTCTTATAGAAAACAGGATATGCTTCGTAGTGATTTTGCAAAAGAGGATGTAGAAACGAAAGTTGTTTTCTTGTTTTCACATAGAAATATAGAATATAAGATTGAAAGAATTCCATCTTATATGAGAAAAAGTAAACGTGGTGATGGTATGACACGTCAATCACCAGAAGCAGTTTTATATCAGGATGAAGAAATTCTTGAGACAGGAAATTATCAGGTGACAGCCAAAGTAGAAGAACTTCTTGGTATGGATCGGATACAGTATCAACAGATTTCTATGATCGCACAGGGAGAATTTTTAAAACTGCTTTATGCCAAAGGAAAAGAAAGAAGTGAGATATTTCGTAAAATTTTTGGTACTGGTTATTTATACGAATTTCAGGAAAAAATTAAACGGCGTCATCTTTCTTGCAAATATGAATATAGCAATATTCAGGATACGTTATTAGAACAGGAAGATAGTGTTTATATACCAAAAGATGAGCCAGAATATAAGATATATAAAGAATATTATAAACAGAAGCATCAGATTCCGGAATTTCTGGATATTGTAAATAGGTATCATGATCGTAAACAAAAAGAATATGAAGTTTTAAGAGAGCAGAAAGAAAAAGACGAACAAATATGGAATGAGCAGAAGATTGTTTATTCACGAATGAAAGATAAAACTGAGGAGGCTAAAAAGCTTAAATTATTGATCAAGGAACTTTCAGAGGATGAAAAAGAAGCTAAAAGACAGCAGCGTCTGATAAAAAAACAATATGATAAGATTCAGAAAGATGCCCCCAAATTACATAAAAAAGAGCTCCGTGTGGTAGAGATTGAAAAACAGACAAAGCAGTATAAAGAATTGGAAAATCTGGTAAAAAAACAGGAATCATATCAAAATGTAAAACAAAGATATGAAAATCAAAGAGAAGAATTAAACCAGAAAAAAGAAAAAGAACAGCAAAGAGAAAAAACAATTGCAGAGTTTTTAGGTCAGACAGAAGAAATAGAGAAACGATATGATGAACTTCAAAAAGAGGAACTTCGTATGTCTGTTCGTGAAAAGCAGCTGAAGGAACTTTGTAAAGATAAAGAAAAATATCTTAAAGAACTTGTAGTTTATGAAAAGGAAATGAAAATTTATGAGAAAATTCGACTGGAACGCAGAAAATTAAAGGATCGTTTATCTGACTGGCAGGATCAGTATGATTGTAATCAGGCAGGTCTTCTGGCACGAACGTTAATAGAAGGAAATCCATGTCCTGTCTGTGGTTCAACAATACATCCGAATGTAGCACAGTTTAAAGAAAGTGATATTACGCAAGAATTGTTAAAAAATCTTAGAGAACAGACAGAAGAGATTGATCAGGAGTATAATACGATTTTTTCAAAAGTAAGACAAAGAAAAGGGATGGTAGAGGCTCAAAGGAAAAATCTATGCCGAAAAAGTGGAAAAGAACCAGAAAATTTTGAAGAAATTGATCAATTATACGAAGAAACGATCAAAGAGTATAAAAAGATTAAAAAAGCGTTTGAGTGCATAGAGAGACAGAAAGAAAAAATTGCAGATCAGAGAGACAAGATTGAAAAATCGAAACAAAAGCAGAAATCTTATGATGAAAAAATAAATGAATTGTTGGAAAAGATACATGAGAAAGATATTTTATATAAAGAGGTAGGAGCAGGAATTTTTGAAATCAAAAAAAATCTTTTATATAAATCTCTTAAAGAGGCAAATGAAGCAAAACAACAATTGCTTGATGAGATTGCAAAAACACATGAAACGGCAGATGAGATTAAGAACAAGCGGGAAATAATTCAAAGACAAGAAGTCCAGATCATAGCAGCAAGGGAAGAAAAAGAGAAAAATCTTCAAGAACTTACAGTCTGGTTAGAGCAGATGAGGTCATCCAAAGAAGAGTTTATAGATCTTAAAAAGTTTGAATCAAAATTAAACAGAGAACAAAAACAGATTCAAAAACAGACAGAAGTTCTTGAACAATTAAATAAGCAGATTCTTTTAAACAAACAGACGGCTGATCTTATGGGGAAAAAACTTGTGGAATATAAAGAAGCAGAAGAAAATTATACATTGTTAAAGGATCTTTCAGATACAGCGAATGGGGAACAAAAGGGAAAAATCAAAGTTTCTTTTGAACGATTTGTACAGTCTGTGTATTTTGATCGGATTCTTTCTGCTGCGAATCAGCGATTGGCTGTCATGAGTGAACAACGTTATTATCTGATTAGAAAAGAAGAAAATGACAATAAAAAGGGATCTTCTGGACTTGAATTAGAAATTCTTGATGAATGGACAGGGAAAAAAAGAAATATCCGGTCTCTTTCAGGAGGAGAATCATTTAAAGCAGCTTTGTCATTGGCGTTGGGATTAAGTGACGTGATCCAGAATAAAAAAGGCGGGATCACGGTGGATACAATCTTCATTGATGAGGGATTTGGAACACTTGACGGAGATTCGTTAAACAAAGCAATACAGATCATACATTCATTATCGCTTGAAGGAAATAAGCTGGTTGGTATTATATCACATGTTGAAGAATTAAAAGAGCAGATTGATCAGAAGATAGAAGTTTACAAAGATCATGCAGGGAGTAAAGTGAAATAATCAGGAATTCTTGTGACAGAAGATTATAGTCATGTTATACTAAGTGCAAAAGAAAAAATATGACAACGATTTTAAAAAATACAATTAATTTTGTCGAATTATGTCGAATCCTTTGGAAATCAACCAAAACTTGCGGAGAAATATGGGTTGTTTGTAAACTTAGAGAAAATATATAATAAAAATGTAGAGAAAAACAGAATGGGAGGACTGGATATGAACAAGATTAATGTGGCTATTGCAGATGATAACCAGAGAACCGTTGAGATGATGACAGAACTGTTAGAACAAGAAAGTGATATCGAAGTAATTGCAAGTGCTGATAACGGAGAAGATGCGTTGCGCATCATCAAGGAAAGACAACCGGATGTAGTGTTACTTGATATTATTATGCCAAAGCTTGATGGAATTGGGGTACTGGAACATTTGCGGAATGAAAATCTCAGTAAAAGACCAATCATTATTATGGTTTCTGCAATGGGCCAGGAAAATGTCTGTGAAGAAGCTATGGATTTAGGTGCATCCTATTTTATTTTGAAACCTTTTGATTTACGCACGATCATTAAACAGATCAAACAGGCAAGAATAAAGCAAGAGGTGCCTGAAAGACCATTCGTTTCTGTACCAGAGAAGATCCATGGATTAACAGAGAATCAGCTGGAGATCATTATAACGAATATGATTCACGAGATCGGAGTTCCAGCTCACATTAAAGGATATCAGTATTTGAGAGATTCTATTATGATGGCAGTATGTGATATGGATATATTGAATTCTATCACAAAGCAGCTGTATCCATCGATTGCTGAGAAATTTGATACAACACCAAGCAGGGTAGAACGTGCAATCAGACATGCAATAGAAGTAGCCTGGGGAAGAGGAAAAATGGATACGATTGATGCGTTATTTGGATATACGATCCATGCAGGTAAAGGAAAGCCTACAAATTCAGAATTTATCGCATTGATCGCTGATAAGATACGTCTGGAATATGGAGATGAGATAATATCTCAAGGGAAATAGGCAGTAGATATAGACATTGTCATGATCAGGAGGCTGAAAAAGATGGAAAAGAAGTTAAAGATTTTGATTGTAGATGGAGATGTATCGGAGGCAGAGATCCTAGAGTCTAGATTACAAACAGATTTTGAAGTAGCAGGAACTGCATTTGACGGAGTCAGAGCAGTGGAGAAAATCAAAGGACAATTACCAGATGTTGTACTAATTGATATTATGCTGCCACAGATTGATGGAATTGGTGTTATTGAAAAATGCAGAGAAGAGATGGAATATGAACAGCTTCCAGTTTTTATTGTATTGACTTCTATAGGAACAGAGAAACTCATAGAATGTATTAATCATATGGATATTGATTATTGTATGATGCGGCCGTTCAAACAAGAGGTTTTGATTCATAGGATCAAACAAGTGGCAAAGATTAAAGGGTTGGATCAAAAGATCCGTCAGAAGGAAAAACTACAAAGTGTAGAAATAAGAAAACAAAGAACGGTTCTAGATTATGAATTTAATATGAAGCAAGATGTGACAAAAATTATCAGGGATCTTGGAATTCCGGCACATATCAAGGGGTATCAATATATAAGAGAAGGGATTATTATGGCAATTGAAGATATAAATATGATGAATTACATCACAAAACTTTTATATCCGACAATTGCTAAAAAATATAAAACGACATCAAGCAGCGTCGAAAGAGCGATACGTCATGCAATCGAAGTTGCATGGAGTCGTGGAAAAGTGGAATTATTAGAAGAAATGTTTGGGTATACGATCAGTGCAGGTAAGGGGAAACCTACAAATTCAGAATTTATAGCACTGATTGCAGATAAGCTAAGATTAGATTATCATATCAATGCATCCTAAAAAGATGTAGATAGGATGTAGAAGAACAAAAATAGGGAGATTGCTTGGAGGAGAAAATATGGATGAGAGATACAATGTTTTAATTGCTGATAGCTATCCACACGAATCCAAACAATTAAAAGAAGAACTGCAAAAGCAATATAATGTAATAGCAATCGCAGAAAATGGTGAAGAAGCACTTTCTGGAATTATAAGTCTAAAACCAGATTTAGTGATCGTTGATCTGATGTTACCAGGACTTGATGGGCTTGGGGTTATTGAAAGGTGCAGGGAAGTGATGAGCCCAGATGAAGTGCCGGCATTTATAGCCTTGACAATGATGGAAAATCAAGATCTGATGGAGTATATCAGACATTTGAAAGTTGACTACTGCATGATGAAGCCATTTCAAGCAGCGATTCTTGCAGAGAGAATTACACAGATGATAAGAATTCGTTCTGTAAATACAAAGATTCAAAAAGAAATACATAAAGAAAAAGAAGAAATACCATCTATTGGTAATAAAAATGATATTCGAAGAGAGATAAGTCTTTTAGTAAGAAATTTAGGGATTCCAGCACATATCAAAGGATGCCGTTATATAAAGTGTGGAATTTTAATGGCTATGGAAGATGCAAACAGTGTTAATTATATTACCAAATCACTTTATCCGGATATTGCTAAGAAATACAAGACAACGATCGGAAGCGTTGAGAGAGCAATCCGTCATGCGGTTGACATTGTGTGGATCAGAGGAAACAAACAACTGTTAGGTGAAATTTTTGGAACTTTTGTGATTGAGCAGCAGGAAAGACCAACGAACTCTGAATTTATTGCTGCAGTTGCCGACTGGATGAGATTGGAATACCAGATTCGGGTATCATAAAATTTGGAGGAAAATATGAAACAATATATTCCAAGCTATTATAGAAATTTTCAATGCATTGCACAAAAATGTAAAGACAATTGTTGCATTGGATGGGATATTATGATTGATCGGCAATCATATGAACAATATCAAAAAGTTGCAACTCCATTTAAAAAACGTTTGAATGAGGGAATTATTCAGGAAGAGGAACCTAAGTTTTATATGAATGAAGATGGAAGATGTGCTTTTTTAAATGAGAATAATCTATGTGATATATATATTCAGCTAGGGGAAGAGGCTTTATGTGATATATGCACTGAACATCCAAGGTTTCATAATGAATATGGACATATTGTGCAGTCAGGTCTTGGATTGGCTTGTGAAGAAGCAGCTCGATTGATCTTAAACGATTTAGACTTGAAAATAGAAGAAGATGTTTTGAAATCAGAAAAAGAAGATGATGAATGGGCTAATGAATTAATGAAGCTAGAGATGTTGTTATTAAATATTCTGAAAAATAAAGAATATTGTGTGGATGAGAAGATTGATAAAATTTTTGATCTGACAGCAGCATATCAAAAGGAAATAAATTATACAGGAGAACTTACAGTACCGATCGATCAGAAGAAGATAAAACCACAACATCTTATGTTGAAGATGAGGCAGAAAGATTATTTGGAATACTGGTTTGATTTCTATAGTAATCTTGACTATATGGATGAAACATTTCAGAGTCTGCTTAGGAAATCGGTAAAAGAATTTGAAACGTGTAAGAAACAAGATATAAATGATCAATATATAGAGCGATTATTGTATTATTTTATTTATCGGCATTTTATTAAGGCATATGAAGATGATAATCTGATAGATAAAATAAAATTTGCAGTTTTAAGTGTATTGATGATAGAAATTGTGGCAAAGTATTGTAAGGTATACGATAGTTCTTTTGAACTTTTAGATATTGCTAAAATGTATTCAAAAGAAATTGAATATTCAGAGGAGAATATAGAAGCAATCTTTGAAGAACTATTGTTTGACTAATATACATAATATCTTTATAATAATTGAGAGATAGTAAATGATAAATAGAAAAACCGAAAGAGAAATATTGTATGGAAATTCGAAAGAGGAAACCAATAGGAAAGAAAAATATCAAGTATATTGAAGAACTGTATGCAGAATATTCAAAAAGGTTGTTTTTCATTGCAAGAAAATATGTTGAAAATGAAGATTTTGCAGAAGATGTTGTACAGAGTGCATTTGCGAAAGTGTTGACATATCCTGATGGTATTTTAAAAGTGCCGAGAGATGAAGTGTTTTATTTTTTGTCTACAGTTCTAAAACATGAAGCGTATGATATTATTCAGGAAGAGAAAGATAATGAACATGAAAGTCTTGTTTATGACGATGGGACGGAAGGTGATTTTATTGAAGATCCGAGAGATAACTATCTTCAGATGATAGATTTGGATTCATTAAAATATAATCTTTCTCGAATGAAAAGACGTCATCGAGATACATTATTATTTCGGTATGTTTATGGCTTAAAATGCAAAGAGATTGCAGACATATTTAAGATTTCAGAACGAACGGTAAAAATACGATGCAGTGAGGCGAGAGTTCAATTAAAGAAGATGATGGAAGAGGACGAATTATAAAGAGAGATAAGAAAAAGGTTAGCGATAAAATTGTGCTAACCTTTTTCTTAATATTATTGATTTGTAACGATCTCGGTCAACTTGCTTCCAACTTCTTCATATTTTTCTGGGAAGAAAATACGAATTGTATTTTTACCGCTTTTGATCTTTTGAAGATTCAAAGTGAATGTCTTATCGTGCATATCATTGGAAACAGGAGCTGAATTAAAACTATCGATTACATTTGATACCAGTTGTTTTTTAGCATCAGATAACTTCTCAATATGCAGAGGCTTTAACTCATCTAAAGTTGTTTGTTTTGCCTGCTTGAAAATATCAAGGTAATTAATATATTGGCTGGAAACTTTTACAGTTGATTCTTTGTCATTTTTCTTAACGACAGAAACTTTATATTCCAAAGAAACCAGTTTCTTGCTGATTGCTTTAAAAATGTCTTTTGCCTGTGATTTTGTGATCGCAACTCCAGCATCTTTAAAACTTTTCTGGATTGTAGATACCATAGAGGACTGATAGGTTTTTAAAGTTTCCTTTGATTCCTTAGAATCAATTCCAAGATCAGTCATAGCAGAGGTGTCTTGCCTGATGATCAGATCATAAAAGGCCTCCATTGTCTTGTCTGGTTTTGCAATCGCATTGGTTTGTCCGCATCCGGCAAGAGATAATAATAACAAGATACCTAATACACCGGACAGGATTTGTCTGTAAATCCTACGTTTCATACTCTTTATCCTTTCTGTTTATTTGTATATTTAATATTATATGGATTTTGCCAGATAAAGTCAATCATTGTCGAAAGCTGCTCAAAGGTATATAAGATTTGCGTTTGCGTAACAAAAAGTTGTGTGTTAAACTAAATAACCGAAAGATGAAAAGGAGTGTTTTGTATTTATGGCAAGTAAAACATATGATGCTAATAGTATTTCAGTTCTGGAAGGATTGGAAGCTGTCAGAAAACGTCCTGGAATGTATATCGGAAGTGTATCTACAAAGGGACTAAATCATTTAATATATGAAATCGTAGATAATTCAGTGGATGAATTTCTTGCAGGATATTGTAATGAGATCACAGTTTCATTAAATAATGATGGGACTGCAACGATCATAGATAATGGACGAGGAATTCCAGTTGGAATCAATGAAAGAACAGGAAAGACAGCAGTTGAGATGGTATTTACTATGCTGCATGCGGGTGGTAAGTTTGGAGATGGAGGATATAAGATATCAGGAGGCCTTCATGGAGTAGGTGCATCTGTGGTAAATGCATTATCTACATGGCTTACAGTGACTGTCAGACAAGGCGGAAAGATTTATCAGCAAAAGTATGAAAGAGGAAAAATCATAACACCGCTTGAAGTGATTGGAACATGTCGAAAGTCTGATACAGGAACAAAGGTACAGTTTCTTCCGGATCCAGAAATTTTTGATAAAACATATTTTAAAGCAGCGATGGTAAGAAACCGTTTGCATGAGACAGCATATCTGAATCCAAACCTTACGATTCATTATATTAACCAAAGAGAAGGTGAAGAAACCACAGTTGATTATCATGAGCCAGAGGGAATCTGTGCATATGTAAAAAAATTAAATGAAGGAAAGCAAATGCTTCATGAACCAGTTTATTTTAAACGTATGGTTGATGGAATTGAAGCAGAGGTGGCTTTTCAGTATACAGAAGATTTTGGAGAAAATATTCTTGGCTTTTGTAATAATATCTATACGATCGAAGGTGGAACACATATCACTGGATTTAAAACGAAATTCACAACGATCATGAATCAGTATGCGAGGGAGATAGGCGTTTTAAAAGAGAAAGATGCAAACTTTACGGGAACAGATGTAAGAAATGGTATGACAGCGATTGTTTCTGTAAAACATCCTGAGCCAAGATTTGAAGGACAAACGAAGACAAAACTTGATAATCCAGATGCAGCCAAAGCAGTTGGAGAGATTGCAGGAGAAGAACTTGTTTTATATTTTGATAAGAATTTAGATACATTAAAGAAAGTGTTGGCATGTGCAGAAAAATCTGCAAAGATTCGAAAAGCAGAAGAAAAAGCAAAGACGAATATGCTAGTGAAACAAAAGCTATCAATTGACAGTAATGGGAAATTGGCAAACTGTGAAAGCAGAAAAGCAGAGGAATGTGAAATCTTTATCGTTGAGGGAGATTCTGCAGGAGGTTCTGCAAAAACAGCAAGGAATAGAAAAACACAGGCAATTCTTCCAATCCGTGGAAAAATCTTAAATGTAGAAAAAGCAACGATGGATAAAGTACTTGCAAATGCAGAGATCAAGACAATGATCAATTCTTTTGGATGTGGATTTTCAGAAGGATATGGAAATGATTTTGATATTACAAAGCTTCGTTATCATAAGATCATTATTATGACAGATGCCGATGTGGATGGAGCACATATTGCCACGTTACTTTTAACATTTTTCTACCGTTTTATGCCGGAGCTTATTACACATGGACATGTATATCTTGCAACGCCTCCATTATATAAGGCAATGCCAAAAAAAGGAGAAGAAACATATCTTTATGATGATGTGGCACTTTCTAAATACCGTGCAAATCATAAAGGAAGCTTTACATTGCAAAGATATAAAGGCTTAGGTGAAATGGATGCACAGCAGTTGTGGGAAACAACATTGAATCCAGAGAGCCGTACTTTAAAACAGATTGAGATCGAAGATGCGAGAATGGCATCAGATGTAACTTCCATGCTTATGGGAAGTGATGTGCCGCCTCGCAGACAGTTTATTTATGAAAATGCAAATGATGCGATGCTTGATATATAAAAAGAAAGGAAAACATAAATAATGTCAGAACATATTATTAAAGCGGAATTTTCTGAGGTTATGCAAAAATCTTATATTGATTATGCCATGAGTGTTATCTGTGCAAGAGCATTGCCGGATGCAAGAGATGGTTTAAAGCCAGTACAAAGACGAGTGCTTTATTCTATGGATGAGTTAGGCCTCCGCTATGACAGACCACATAGAAAATCTGCTAGAATTGTTGGAGATACAATGGGTAAATATCATCCCCATGGAGACAGTTCGATTTACGAATCATTAGTCGTTATGTCACAGGATTTTAAAAAAGGAATTCCGCTAGTAGACGGACATGGTAATTTTGGTTCCATTGAAGGAGATGGAGCTGCGGCCATGCGATATACAGAGGCAAGACTTCAAAAGATTACACAGGAAGCTTATCTGGCGGATCTGGATAAGAATGTTGTTGATTTTGTATCCAACTTTGATGAGACAGAAAAAGAACCAGAAGTACTTCCAGTTAAGATACCGAATCTTTTGGTAAATGGTGCGGATGGAATTGCGGTAGGTATGACAACAAGTATTCCACCACATAATCTTAGTGAAGTAATTGATGCGGTGAAAGCCTATATGCGTAAGGAAAGTATTACGAATGAAGAATTAATGGAATATATTCAAGGACCGGATTTTCCAACAGGCGGTATTGTGATCAATAAAAAAGATCTTTTAAATATTTATTCTTCAGGAATCGGAAAGATAAAATTAAGAGGAAAAGTGACTTTGGAACCTGCAAAGAAACGAGGAGAAAAGGATAAACTTGTAATTTCAGAGATTCCATATACAATGATCGGGAATAACATATCTAAGTTTTTATCTGATATTGTATCACTGATTGAAAATAAAGTAACAACAGATATCTTAGATATTTCAAATGAATCATCAAAAGATGGAATCAGAATTGTTCTAGAACTGCGAAAAGGGGCAGACGTGGAACGCCTTAAAAATCTTTTATACAAAAAGACAAAGCTTGAAGATACATTTGGTGTTAATATGCTTGCAATCGTCAATGGACGGCCAGAGACATTGGATTTAAAAGGAATCATTGAAAATCATACACAGTTTCATTACGAAGTAACTAGAAGAAAATATAAAACGTTATTAAATAAATTATATGAACAGCGCGAGATCAAGGAAGGATTGATCAAGGCTTGCGATATGATAGATTTGATCATCGAGATCATTCGTGGAAGTAAAAATCAGAAAGAAGTTAAGGCATGTCTTACAAAAGGAGATGTTGGTAATATCAGATTTCAGTCATCTGATTCTATGATCGAAGCAACAAAACTTTCATTTACAGATAAACAAGCAAGTGCGATCCTTGATCTGAAATTATATCGTCTGATCGGTTTGGAAATTTTAATGCTTAAGGAAGAATATGAAGAAATTGTTACAAAGATCGCAGAATACGAAGATATTCTGGCTAATGAAAAATCATTAAAAAATGTAATACGAAAAGAATTAGACTTGATCAAAAAAGAATTTGGATCACAAAGAAAAACCATTGTTGAAGACGCAAAAGAGGCAGTTTATGTTGCAGCACCAATTAAAGAAGAGACCGTTTATTTTGTGATGGATCGCTTCGGTTATTCGAAAACAATGGATAAAGCAACATATCAGAGAAATAAGGATAATATTTTAAAAGAATATAAATTTATTGTGCCTTGCATGAACACAGACAAAATCTGTGTGTTTACCAATCTTGGACTGATGCATCAGATTAAAGTGCTTGATATTCCGGCAGGTAAGTTCCGCGATAAAGGTGTACCGATTGATAATCTTTGTAATTATGATAGTGCGAAAGAATATATTATACAAGTACTTGATGTCCAGACAATGATACATAGTACGTTGCTATTTGCAACTGCAAAGAGCATGTTAAAGGTAATGGATGGAGACTTATTAAATGCATCAAAAAGAACAGTACAGGCGACAAAACTATCCGAAGATGAACTGGTTGCTGTAATTGTGGCAGATTGGAGTGAAGAATCTGAGGATAAAGTTGTTTTACAGACAAAAGATGGAGTATTTTTAAAATTTCCATATGCAGAAATTCCGAAGAAGAAAAAAAGTGCACTTGGTGTGCGAGGAATGAAATTATCTAAAGATGATCTTATCACGAATGTATATGTTATGGATGCACAAAATATAAGTTCCATTATGTATAAGGAAAAAGAACTCGAATTTAACAGATTAAAATTGTCAAAACGAGATACGAAAGGAACTAAGGTCCGCAGATAAAACAGAAAGGAAATGTTATGAAAGTTGATTTGATCATACCGACTTATAAACCTGGAGAAAAATTCAAGAAATCATTAAAACGACTTGCACAGCAGACAAGAAAACCAGACAGGATCATTTTGATTAATACAGAAGCACAATATTTTGATGAGGAGATGATACGTCCATATGACAATGTGGAAGTGTATCATATTAAAAAAGAAAACTTTGACCATGGGGCAACAAGAGATTATGGAGCCTCACTTGCAGAAGATGCAGATATTTTAATGTTTATGACAGATGATGCAATTCCAAAAGATAAATATCTAGTAGAGAATTTGATAAAGGCGTTTAATGATCCAAAAGTTTCAGCAGCATATGGAAGGCAGATGGCAGATCCAAAGAAAAATTATATCGAATATTATACAAGAATCTTTAATTACCCAGAAGAAAGCAGGATTAAGAGGAGAGAAGATCTTGATACGCTGGGAATCAAAACTTTTTTTTGCTCTAATGTATGCAGTGCTTATAGAAAGACAGATTATGATGCAATGGGAGGTTTTGAACACAAAACAATTTTTAATGAAGATATGATCATGGCCTCTAAACTGATCGAAGATGGAAAAGCTGTTGCCTATCAGGCCGATGCAAGAGTCTGGCATTGGCATGATTATAAAGCAATGCAGCAGCTTCATCGTAATTTTGATCTTGCTGTATCACAGGTGGATCATGGAGGTTTGTTCTTGAAAGTAAAATCTGAATCCGAGGGAGTTAAAATGGTTATTTCAACGATCAGACATTTGATAACTAAAGGAAAAATTTATCTGATTCCGAAATATGTGATTGATTCTGGATTCAAACTGATTGGTTATAAGCTTGGAAGAAACTATAAAAAGCTTCCGAGATGGATGATCTTAAAACTTACAATGAATAAGACGTACTGGAATTTTAACGAAAACTTAATAAAATAATCTACAGTTTTTATTGATTCTATGATATAATGAGTAACCGAAAGCAGTCAATTGCGAGGAGGACACGAATGAAGATTAGAAAGTTTAAGATTATCCTGAGTATTTTTCTGATAATCGGAATTGCCGTTGGAGGAATGCTTGGATATTATGATGCACGATTAGAAGCATCTGTGAATCAGGGAAAATCATTAAATTCGGTTGATGTTGGAGATAATCTTACGTTTAACAAAGATGTTGTGAATATTTTACTTGTAGGATCTGACCATGGTGCTATTAAGGGAGATCATGGACGTTCAGACAGTATTATGATCGCTACTGTGAATTTTAAGAGCAAAGAATTAAAACTTACATCATTGATGAGAGATATGTATGTTGAGATTCCAGGTCATGGACACAACAAACTCAATGCGGCATATGCATTTGGAGGAGTCGAGTTATTGTATAAGACGATCGCGAAGAATTTTGGAATTAAGATTGATAATTATTGTGTTGTTGATTTCTCAACATTTGAGAAAGTTATCAATAAAGTTGGCGGAATTGAGATTTCATTAGAAGAGAAAGAAGCAAAATACTTAAATACAACAAACTATATTTCAAAGAAGAAATATCGTAATGTGAAAGTTGGTAAACAGACATTAAATGGAAATCAGGCATTAGGTTATGCCAGAGTACGTTATGTTGTATCTAAGAAATACGGAGATGGAGATTTTGGAAGAACGGGTCGTCAGAGAGCAGTTCTTCAGGCAGCTTTGAATAAAGTATTACAGCAGAGCCCAACAACAATTGCAGATATTGCGCTTGAAGCATTAAAAGATGTGTCAACAGATATGAATGCAAGCTATTTAAAAACACTTGTATTAAAAGTTGTGAAAATGGGAACAACGGAGATCGATCAGATGAGGGTCCCAGTGGAAGGCACTTATAAGATGGGACGTGCACAGAGTAATATGTTTGTATTCTTTACAAACTTTAAAGCAAACAAAGCAGCCCTTAAATATTTCTTGTTTGATAAAGGAACAGAAAAAGACTGGGCAAAAGAATATGGTGGAACTTCAAATGTAGAAATGTTTGGATATGGAAGTGCATCTTCTGATTCAACATCCAGTACGTCAAGTACAAGTAGTTATCGTTCAAATTATAATATTGATACAAGTGACTACACAACAAGAAGTACAAGAAGATCAACTTATGCAACAGAGAGCAAAAGTACTTATCATCGAAGTACAGAAAGTACAACTTCAGAACCTTCGACATCAAGGGTAACTACAGCAGAGCATCATACAACAGTTGCAACAGAGTCGAAACCTGCAGGTGAAGAAGAATAAATTAAAAGCAATTAAAATGAAAATGTGTCAAGAAAGAATGGTGGTTAGAGCTACATTCTTCCTTGACACATATTTGTATAATTGGTAGAATAAAAAAAGTTACCAATACCCTGTAATATACCATTACGGTGATGGAATAAGAAAAGGAAAGGAAATAAAAGATATGCGACAGATTGTTCTTTCTATTTTAGTAGAGAATACTCCCGGAGTATTAAGCCGAATTTCTGGTTTATTTACAAGAAGAGGGTATAATATAGACAGTATCACAGCATGCACAACACAGGATCAGAAGTTTTCAAGAATTACGATTGCGGTTAGTGGTGATGATATGATTTTAAAACAGATCAAGAATCAACTTTCCAAGCTGGAAGATGTCGTAAAGATTTTTGAACTGGAGAATAGCAAGTCTGTTTGCAGAGAATTGATTCTTGCGAAGGTTCGTGCAAATAAGGCAGTGAAACAGGAAGTTGTCACGATCGCAGATATTTTCAGAGCAAAAGTTGTGGATGTATCTAAAGATAACTTGATGATCGAGTTAACGGGTAATGTGAATAAAATTGAAGCATTTATCAATTTGATCAGTGATTTTGAAGTGATTGAACTTGTGAGAACAGGAATCACTGGTTTATCAAGAGGGGAAGACAATTCCCACGTATTTTAATTTACAAGTAATGGGTCATGACCCTTACTATATAAGCCAAAAAATGGAGGAATGAAAAATGGCAAAGATTTATTATCAAGAAGACTGTAACTTATCACTGTTAGATGGAAAAACCATCGCTATTATCGGTTACGGAAGTCAGGGACATGCACATGCCCTTAACTTAAAAGAGTCTGGATGCAATGTTATCATCGGTCTTTATGAAGGAAGCAAATCTTGGAAGAGAGCAGAAGAACAGGGATTTGAAGTGTTCACATCTGCAGAAGCTGCCAAGAAAGCTGATATCATCATGATTCTGATCAACGATGAAAAACAGGCTAAATTATACAAAGAAAGCATCGAACCAAACTTAGAGCCAGGAAACATGTTAATGTTCGCTCATGGTTTCAATATTCATTTCGGATGCATCACACCTCCAAAAGATGTAGATGTAACTATGATCGCCCCTAAAGCACCAGGACATACAGTAAGAAGCGAATATCAGGCAGGAAAAGGAACTCCTTGCTTAGTAGCTGTTGAACAGGATGCTACAGGTAAAGCATTAGACTTAGCACTTGCTTATTCTTTAGGAATTGGTGGAGCAAGAGCTGGTGTTCTTGAAACAACATTTAGAACAGAAACAGAAACAGACCTTTTTGGAGAACAGGCAGTACTTTGCGGTGGTGTTTGTGCATTAATGCAGGCTGGTTTCGAAACATTAGTAGAAGCTGGATATGACCCAAGAAACGCTTACTTCGAATGTATCCATGAAATGAAACTGATCGTAGACTTAATCTATCAGTCAGGATTCGAAGGAATGAGATATTCTATCTCTAACACAGCTGAATATGGTGATTACATCACAGGACCAAAAATTGTCACAGAAGATACTAAGAAAGCTATGAAACAGATTCTTTCTGATATCCAGGACGGAACATTCGCAAAAGACTTCTTATTAGATATGTCTGATGCTGGATCTCAGGTTCACTTCAAAGCTATGAGAAAATTAGCTTCTGAACATCAGTCTGAAGTAGTCGGAAAAGAAATCCGTAGCTTATATAGCTGGAGTAATGAAGATAAATTAATCAACAACTAGATTTTGTTTATCTTACATAAGAATATAAAAGATCAGAGATTTTAGATTTCTGATCTTTTTCTTTTATAAAATTATATAGACAGTTATGTGTCGGGAAGGAAGAAGATTAATGAAATTTGTGATTCAAAGAGTAAAAGAAGCATCTGTAAAAGTAGATGGTGAATATACTGGAAAGATAAAAAATGGGTATCTGGTTTTGATCGGAGTCGGCCACGAAGATACAAAAGAAGAAGCAGATAAATATATTAGAAAAATGATCAATTTACGCATTTTCGAAGATGAGAATGGGAAAACAAACCTTTCTCTAAAAGATGTAGGAGGAGAGTTGCTATTGGTATCTCAGTTTACACTCTATGCAAGTTGTAATAAAGGAAACCGTCCTAGTTTTACACAAGCTGGAAATCCTCAAAAAGCGGAGCAGTTATATGAATATATCATTGGTGAATGTAAAAAAGAAATAGATATCGTGCAGACAGGAGTATTTGGGGCACATATGGAAGTTTCTTTGATAAATGATGGTCCATTTACGGTTGTTCTTGAAGATTTGTAGTGGTAAAATAAATATAACAAATGATTATATTTTTTAAGAAAGGATGATGACGTTATGGATTTGACAAATGGAATTAAAAAGGCATTTTTGGCAAGTGTAGGTGCAGTGGCTACAACGGCTGAAGTTACAAAAGACATCGTTGAGAAAATGATCGAAAAAGGCGAACAGACCGTAGAGCAGGGAAAAGTTCTGAATCAGGAACTTAAGCATAATGCAAAAAAGAAAGTAAAAGAACATGTTTCTGTAGAAGTCACAAAAAAATACGATGATGCGTTTGAATGCGTTGATGAGATGTCAGCAGAAGATCTTGAGTTGTTAAAAGAACGAATTGCAAAGGCAGAAGCACTTCAGGAAGAAAAACAGGAAATGGAAAGTGAAGAATCTGAAACAATGGATTTTGGGGAAGAATCAATCAATTCAGAAGCAGCAGAAGATCTGGAATGATTAAAAAGAGGTTTTTATGAAACAGGAAACAGGGAGACTAAAGGAGATTCTTCATGTATTAAAAGAACATAAAGTGACACAAGGGATTGATCCAGTTAAATTATGTGGAATTTTAGAAGATCTTGGGCCGACGTATGTAAAGCTTGGACAGATTATGTCAATGCGTTCAGATATACTGCCAGAGCGTTACTGTAAAGAACTTGCAAGACTTCGCACGGATGTAAAGCCAATGGATTTTAATACTGTATGGGGGATTCTTAAGAAAGAACTTCATAAAGAACCAAATGAGATTTTTCAGAAGATTAACAAAGAACCAATCGGATGTGCATCAATTGCACAGGTTCATAAAGCTGTGTTGAAAGATAAAAAGAAAGTTGTATTAAAGATTCAGAGGCCAAATATCAAGCAGATAATGGAAGAAGATCTTACATTACTTAAGAAGGCCTCTGGATTTTTAAATTTTGCAACAGGAACAGGAGATCTCATTGACTTTAGGAAAGTGATCGATGAACTTTGGGAGACTTCCAAGGAAGAGATGGACTTTATTAAGGAAGCACAGCATCTAGAACGATTTTATAAGAATCAGGAAGATGTCAGATATGTAACCTGCCCGAAAGTATATAAAGAATATTCGAATCGTCATCTTCTTGTTATGAGTTATATAGATGGAATACAGATCGATCATATTAAAGAATTGGACGAAGAAGGATATGATCGTTATGAAATCGGACAGAAAACAGCACAGAACTATTGCAAGCAGATTCTTTCAGATGGATTTTTTCATGCAGATCCACATCCAGGGAATCTATGGATCAGTGAAGGGCAGATCGTATGGCTTGATCTTGGAATGGCAGGAAACTTATCAGAACATTATCGTGCAATCATGAAACGTGCGATTACAGCGATCTTAAAGAATGACATCTATGAGCTTAAGAATGCATTTTTATCATTTGGCAAAGCAACACAGAAGATAGATCATGCTAGTTTATATACAGATCTTGATGATATGGTCGGCAAGTACATGAACATGGATTTTGGAACCATGGATCTTGGCGAGTTGATGGAAGATGCACTGGACTTGCTGAAGAAACATAAGATAGCAATCGATTCAGACATTACGTTATTAGCAAGAAGTATGGTAACGATGGAAGGAACCTTAAAACTTTGTTCACCACAAGTAAATATGATCAAGATTTTGACATCATATATGTCTGCGAACATGATAAATGAGATTGATCCTAAGAGAGAAGTAAAACACGCATTAAGAGATATTTATGGATCATCTAAAAAATCTTTGGAGATTCCAGCACAGATATCAGATCTATTGAATATCACGAAGAATGGACAAGTAAGGATTAATCTTGAGTCATCACAGATGGATGAAGTAAGACGTGATATGAAAAAAGGAATGGATCATTTGATTCTTACATTGATCGTTATGGCGCTATGGTTTAGCTCTGCTTTACTATGTTTAAGTGATGTTACTCCAAGAATTGATGGAATGCCATATATTAGTGTGGCTGGTTTTATTACGGGATTAGTTATTGTTATTTATTTGCTGATTAAAATGATCATACAAAAAGGAAGACATAGGAAATGATAACACAGATGGGAAACATAAAGATTGAGATTCAGCGTAGAAAAATTAAAAATATGAATATTTATATCAAACCTCCGAAGGGAGATGTTCTTGTCACTGTACCGATGAGAATCTCTGATGAAGAGGTTTTTCGATTCCTTAAGAAGAAAGAACAATGGATTTTGAAAAATCATGAAAAAATGAAGAATCAAAAAACATTTCAACAAAAGGAGATTTCGATAGAACAGCGAAAGTGGCTGGAAAATAAGATTATAGAATATGCAATGAAATGGGAACCTGTAATGGGAGTTCATTGCACTGGTTTTATGATCCGGAATATGAAAACCAGATGGGGAAGCTGCAGCATTCACAGTAAAAAGATTCGAATAAATCTTCAGTTGGCAGCAAAACCAGAAGAATGTATAGAGTATGTGTTAGTGCATGAATTATGTCATTTGCTAGAGCCAAGTCATAATGAGAGATTTTATTATTTTATGGATTTATACCTTCCTGACTGGGAAAATCGGAAGAAAAAGCTCAACGTTTGATTGTGAAGAAAGTGCTAAAAACGAATTTTTATCTTACATTTTTTGAAATTTTGCGTTATGATAAAATGTAAAGCTCAAAAGAAGGAGATAAGATGATAACGAATGATGAATAAAGAGATAACAAAACCAAACGAACAGAATATACTAGTTGGAATCGACGTTGGGTCTACGACAACGAAAATAGTAGCGCTTGATGCTGATCATGATCATCAGCTGTTATTTTCTGATTATGCAAGACATCATGCAAATCAGATTGCTAGTGTGATCAAAAGTATTAAAGAGTTTTGCAGTCATATAAAACAAAAAAAGATCAGATTGTGTCTGACAGGTTCTGGAGCAAAACCAGTTTCTTCTATTTTGAAAGTACCATTTGTACAGGAAGTTGCTGCGAATGCGATTGCTTTGCAGGATAAATTTCAGAAAGTAGGAACGGCAATTGAATTAGGTGGACAGGATGCGAAGATGATCTTTTTTAAAGATTCTGAAAATGGACAGCCACAGAGTGTTGCAGATATGCGAATGAATGGAAGCTGTGCAGGTGGAACGGGAGCATTTATTGATGAGATTGCATCTGTATTAAAAGTTCCAGTGGAACATTTTAATGAATTAGCGCAAAAAGGAACACATCTTTATGATATTTCAGGAAGATGTGGTGTTTACGCAAAAACAGATATTCAGCCACTGTTAAATCAGGGTGCAGCCAAGGAAGATCTTGCATTGTCAGCATTTCATGCAATCGCAAAGCAGACGATGGGAGGACTTGCACAAGGTCTGGAGATCAAAAAACCTGTGGCATTTGAAGGTGGACCATTAACTTTCCATCCGACATTGGTAAAAGTGTTTGCAGAACGTCTGGAACTTAAGAAAGAGGAAATCCTTTGTCCAGAGCATTCAGAATTAATGATCGCATATGGAGCAGCGCTGTCTTTGGAGAAGATGTTCTCAGACAGTAAGGCAAAAGATGTTGATAAACTTTTAGAAACTTTAGAAAGTGCACAGAGAAATAATGCACACATATCAGGAGAAGCTGCGGTACCGTTTTTTGCGTCCAAAGAAGAAAAAGAAAAATTTAAAAAAGCACATCAGAAGAAAAAGGTAACATGGAAGCGGCCTAAAAAAGGTGAAACAGTAAGATGTTTCCTTGGAATTGATGCTGGAAGTACAACAACCAAGTTTGTATTGCTTGATGAACAGGAAGAAATTCTTGATTCTTTTTATGCACCGAATGAAGGAGATCCACTAAAAGTTGCTAAAGATGCACTGATTTGTTTAAGAAAACGATATGAAGATGTAGGAGCGAAACTTGAGATCCTTTCCGCTGGAACAACAGGATATGGGGAAATGCTGTTTTCCAAAGCGTTTGAAATTCCATGCCACACAGTAGAAACAGTTGCCCATACAAGAGCTTCTGAGAAATATGTAAAAGATGCCTCTTTTATTCTGGATATTGGCGGACAGGATATGAAGGCAATCTGGCTGGAAGATGGAGTTATTACAAATATCCTGCTAAATGAAGCATGTTCTTCCGGATGTGGATCCTTCCTTGAAAACTTTGCTTCATCTTTACATATTCAAACAAAAGAAATCGCAGACAAAGCATTTGCATCAAAAAATCCAGCTGTTTTAGGAAGCCGTTGTACGGTATTTATGAATAGTAGTATCATTACGGAACAGAGAAACGGAAAGAATCCAGAAGATATCATGGCTGGATTATGTCGATCTATCATTCAAAATGTATTTACAAAGGTAATCCGTGTATCAAATCTTGATTCTTTAGGAAAGAAGATTGTTGTACAGGGTGGAACTTTTGAAAATGATGCAGTCTTACGTGCAATGGAAGAATATGTAGGACGTGAAGTGGTAAGAGCACCATACCCTGGAATCATGGGAGCTATTGGTGTAGGACTGATTGCTAAGGAACAGTATGAAAAAGATCCGGAAAGTGTGAAAGCATGGGATCTTACAAATCTTGATACATTTTCATATACACAGGAGGCAAATGCACCTTGTCCGTTCTGTACTAACCATTGCCAGAGAACGATCGTACAGTTCTCAAATGGAAATTCATGGGTAACAAACAATCGTTGTGAAAAAGGTGAGATCATCGGTGATCCAAAGAATACGGAAGTATCTAAAAAACTAAAAGAAACCATTAAGAAAAATAAAAGTGTTCCAGATTTATTTGAAGAACGTAAGCAATTATTATTTAAAGAATATCCATACCCAACGCCAAAGAAGGAGAGGAATATTACGATTGGAATTCCAAGAGTGCTTTCCTATTGGGATACGATGCCATTTTGGA
Source organism: Anaerostipes amylophilus (assembly GCF_025567365.1). Classification (NCBI taxonomy): domain Bacteria; kingdom Bacillati; phylum Bacillota; class Clostridia; order Lachnospirales; family Lachnospiraceae; genus Anaerostipes; species Anaerostipes amylophilus. Next base: position 362,906 of record NZ_JAOQJG010000003.1, read on the forward strand.
CTACATTTTTCAAAACTTTGGGATACAATGTGCAGTTATCCGATGAAAGTACAAGAGAGATTTATGAAAGTGGATTATCAGCAGTAACTTCAGATACCGTATGTTTCCCAGCTAAGTTAGTTCATGGCCATCTTAGAAATCTAGTGAAAAAATATCATGTAGACAGAATCTTTATGCCATCGATCACAACAGTACCACCAGAGAATACAGAAAAAACAAGTGAATCTATGTGTGCTGTTGTGAAAGGATATCCAATTGTTATCAGAAACTCCGATAATCCACAGGATAAATGGAATGTTCCATTTGATGCACCATTATTTCACTGGCATACGAAGAAAGACAGACAGCGTCAGCTGCTTGCATATATGCAGGATGAATATCATATTTCAAAAGAAGAAGTGCTTGAAGCAATGAGGGCAGGAGATCTTGCACAGAAATCTTTTGAGGAACAGCTAAAGAAACGTGGACAGAAAATCTTAGATGATGTAGAAGAAAAAGACAGCTTTGCAGTTGTTTTGGCTTCACGTCCATACCAGAATGATACATTGGTAAACCATGATCTTTCTAAAATGTTTATAAAGGCAGGAATTGCAGTATTAACTGCAGATTCACTGCCAGAAGTGAACAAAACACAACTGTCTAAAAGCCGCATTGATATAGTAAATAACTATCATGCAAGAATGCTGTCATCTGCGATCCTTGCAGCACAAAGTGAACATCTTGAGTATGTACAGCTTGTAAGTTTTGGTTGCGGACATGACGCTTATTTATCCGATGAGATCACAAGAATGATGAAAGAGATTTCTGGCAAGACACCACTGATATTGAAAGTAGATGAAAGTGATAATCAGGGACCACTAGGAATTCGTGTCCGTTCGTTTTTGGAAACTGTCAAGATGGGAAGAGAGAAACAAAAGAAACTTAATGTACATGAATTACAGGAGCCATATGCAGTCAAATTTACAAAACAGGATAAAAAAGAAAAGATTGCATTAGTACCAAATACATCTCATGCATTTTGCCGAATTATGACGGCTGCATTAAAAGGCCAGGGAATTCGAGCAGTATCATTGGATATCGGGCGAGAGGATGCAATCCGCCTGGGAAAACGATATGTACATAATGATATTTGTTTCCCGGCACAGGTTGTAATCGGGGAAGCATTAGCAGCACTTGAAAGTGGAAAGTATAATGGAAAAGATGTTGCAGTTGTCATGGCAAAATATGTGGGTGACTGCCGTTTGACACATTACGGAGCATTACTTAGAAAAGCATTGGATGATGCAGGATATGAAAATGTTCCGATTCTCACAAATGACGATGTGGATTCTCATAACATGCATCCAGGATTTAAGTTAAATCTTGCATCCTCTGTAAAAATTGCATTTGCGCTGCCGATGATCGATGTGCTGGAAGAATTACTGCGAAAGATTCGTCCTTATGAGACGGTCAAAGGAAGTGCAGATAAGGCATTTGATAAAGCGTTAGACTGTGTGATCGAGGGACTTGAGAAATCTGGTGTCCATGGGGCAAGAAAAGGATTTAAAGAAGCAATCAATATTATGAAGAATATATCTTATGACAGATCAAACCTGAAACCGCAGATTCTGATCGTGGGAGAATATCTTTTGAATTTTCATCCAGGTGCCAATCATGACATTGAAAGGTATCTGGAAGATAATGGATTTGAGATTATTGAAGCAAGAATGACGGATGTAATCAGAAAAACATATTTTTATCAGGATGCTCAGATAAAAGAATATCACTTAAATAAACCAATCGATCAGAAAATATGGTTTAGGACAGCGGATACTTTCTTTGATCTTGCACATAGTCTGACAGATTCGATTGCAAAGAATCATCCATTGTATAAGCCGGCAATTCGCATGGATGAACTGGTAAAAGCAAGTGATCCGGTGATTCATCATACATTTGATGCGGGAGAAGGCGTTTTGATTCCAGGAGAGATCATTCATCATGCAGAACATGGATGTAGATATTTCTTGATCTTACAACCGTTTGGATGTCTTCCAAATCACGTTGTCGGAAGAGGAATTTCAAAAAAATTAAAAGAAATGTATCCAAATGCACAGATTCTTCCACTGGATTATGATCCGGATGTAAGTTTTGCGAATATTGAAAACAGGCTTCAGATGCTAGTTATGAATGCAAAACAGGAAATTCTTGAAGAAAATGAAGAACGTGATCATAGAAGAAGCCATCATTATACACAGACAGAAGATAAAAATTATCGAGGAAAGAGTTATAATGTTGGAAAAACTTCTGGTGTATAAAGACAGAAATTGATTTGTTGAATTATGTAAAATATGATATAATCATGGGGATTATAAAACTAGGAGATATATTTGATAAGGAGCAGAAAGGTCATGAATATTCAGGAATTTTATGATAGTATTGATGAAAACTATGAAAATGTAAGTAGTCGTATGATGGGGAATCAAAAACTGGTCGAGAAATTTGTTCGCAAATTTTTGGAGGATCCAACATATAAACAGATTAAAGAATCTGTTGAGAAGATGGATTATGATGAGATTTTAAGAGCAACTCATACGATGAAGGGAATCGCAAGCAATCTTGAATTTACACAGTTACAGCAAAAAAGTGCAAAGGCAGTAGATATGATCCGTGCAGGAGAAAAGGAAACTGTATTGCCAGTGATTGACGAAATCGAGAAAGAATATCAAAAAGTTGTAGATGCTATTCAAAAATTGGATTAAATTGGATAATGTAGAAAAAATTATTAGAAATTTGAAAAACCTTGTGTTAAAATAGGAATATAGGAATTTGTTTAGATATTATGAAAACTTGCCAAATAGATAGAAAGGATGAGATGAATGTTTGAACAAGGCGAGTATATTGTTTATGGAAGCACAGGTGTTTGCAAAGTTGAAAAAGTGACAACCATGGATATGGATGGAGTGCCAGGCGATAAACTGTATTATATTTTAAGACCATATCATAAGGAAGACCGTGAGATATTTACTCCGGTTGATAATAAGAAGACAAAGATGCGCAAGTTATTATCTTCAAATGAGATCAAATCTTATCTCAATGAATTTAATGAATTGGAAGATTTTGAGATTACGAAAGAAAAATTCAGAGAAGATAATTATAAACAGTGTGTCAGAGGCTGTGATTTTAGAGAAATTTTAAGACTTGTAAAGTCACTTTTGAAACGCAAGAGATCCAGACTTTTGAGTGGAAAGAATTTCCCATCGACAGATGAACGTTATTTAAAAATAGCAGAGAATATTTTATTTTCAGAGATTTCCTATGTACTTAAACTTTCAAAGAATGAGGTTGAAGATCTTTTTCGTACGAATATGAAAGAGATGGCAACAACTTAAGAAAATATAAAAAATCAACAAATGTAAAAGGATCTTTTCTATCTTGGAAGAGGTCCTTCTTTTTATAGTTGTTCTTTTCTTGATGATATGATATAATTTCACATAGTGATTTGGCAAAGAAAGAACAAAAGAGGTAGATCAATGAAAGATTTAAAAGATATGAAACGTGTACTTTTAAAATTAAGCGGTGAAGCACTTGCCGGGGATAAGAAGACAGGATTTGACGAGGCAACTTGTGCAGATGCAGCACGCCAGGTAAAGACATTGGTAGATGAAGGACTTCAGGTAGCAATTGTTATCGGAGGAGGAAATTTTTGGAGAGGCCGCACAAGCGAAAGTATGGAACGTACAAAAGCTGACCAGATTGGAATGCTTGCAACAGTCATGAATTGTATTTATGTATCAGATGCATTCAGAACTGCTGGAATGGAGACAGAAGTATATACGCCATTTGTGTGTGGAGCATTTACAGAGTTATTCTCAAAAGACAAAGCAGTGAAAGCTTTGAATGAAGGTAAAGTTGTATTTTTTGCGGGAGGAACAGGGCATCCTTATTTTTCAACAGATACAGCAACAGCACTTCGTGCGATTGAGATTGAAGCAGATGCTATTTTGTTAGCAAAATCTATTGATGGTGTCTATGATAGTGACCCTGCAGTGAATAAGGATGCAGTGAAATACGATAGTATCACAATGGAAGAAGTACTAGATCAGAAATTAGGAGTTATCGATCTGACAGCAACTATTATGTGTCTTGAGAATAAGATGCCATTAGCTGTATTTGGATTAAATGAAGAAAACAGTATTGAGAATTTAATGAAAGGTAAATTCAACGGAACTTATGTAACCGTTTGATAAATTAGGAGGACGACATGTTAAAACAATTTGAAGACAAGATGCAGAAATCTTTAGACAGTATGACGAATGACTTTATGACAATTCGTGCAGGACGTGCGAATCCACACGTATTGGACAAGGTAAAAGTTGATTATTATGGAGTTGCAACTCCAGTAGCACAGGTTGGAAATGTTTCTGTGCCAGAGGCAAGAACAATTATGATTCAGCCATGGGAGCCAAACTTATTAAAAGAGATTGAAAAAGCAATCTTAGTATCAGATATCGGAATCACACCAACAAATGACGGTAAAGCAATCAGATTAAACTTCCCAGATCTTACAGAAGAGCGAAGAAAAGAACTTGCAAAAGATGTTAAGAAACGTGGAGAAGAAGCAAAAGTAGCTGTTAGAAATATCCGTCGTGATGCGAATGACTTTGTCAAGAAACAGAATAAAACCGGAGAATTAAATGAAGATCAGGCAAAAGATGAAGAAGATAAAGTACAGAAGATGACAGATAAATACATCAAACAGATTGATGAAGCTGTTGAAGCTAAATCAAAAGAAATCATGACAGTTTAATCGAATCATCAACAGGGTTGAAATCTCAGCCCTGTTTTGTTTCATGTGAACATGAATCAGATTTATAATAAGATATAGGAGGTTTGAATGGAGAATTTAAATATTCCACAGCATGTGGCGATTATCTTAGATGGAAATGGAAGATGGGCAAAGAAACGTCATCTGCCTAGAAATATGGGGCACAGACAAGGAAGTAAAGTGGTAGAACAGATTATCGAAGATGCACATGATCTTGGAATTAAATATCTTACGGTATATGCATTTTCAACAGAAAACTGGAAGCGCCCTCAGGATGAAGTGAATGCACTGATGAAATTACTTCGTGATTATTTAAAAACATGCATTAAGCGTGCAAATAAAAATAATATGAAAGTCAGAGTGATCGGGGATATTACAGGATTGTCAGAAGATCTGCAGGAAAAGATCATTGAACTTGAAAAGGCATCCAAAGATAATACAGGAATTAATTTTACAATTGCGTTAAATTATGGAAGTCGTGACGAGATGGTTCGTGCTATGAGACATATGGCGGAAGATCTTGAGAATGGAAATCTTTCAAAAGATGCGATCACAGAGGAAGTATTTAAAGGATATCTGGATACAAAAGAACTACCAGATCCAGATTTGATGATCCGTACGAGTGGAGAAGAAAGATTATCAAACTTTATGTTATGGCAGTTAGCATATACAGAGTTTTATTTTACGGATGTGCTATGGCCAGATTTTAATAAAAAAGAATTAATAAAGGCGATTGAGTATTATAATGGACGTGATCGCAGATTTGGAGGAATATAAATTTATGTTTAAGCAGAGACTGATCAGTGGAATCATCTTAGTACTGATCGCAGCATTTGGTTTATATATGGGCGGTGTTGTTACATTTGCAATGACATTGATCGTTGCATTGATTGGATACAGCGAGATTCTAAGAATTTATCATATTGAGAAATCATCCTTGGCTGTGATCGGTTATACGGGAACGATTCTTTATTATGTTGCATTATTTTTTGATCTAGAACAGTGGACAACAGCTATCATTATTTTATTTTTAATTTTTTTACTGGGATGTTATGTTGTACGTTTTCCAAAATATAAAGTAGATCAGATGATGGCAGCGTTTTTTGGATTTGTATATGTAGGGGTTATGATGTCCTTTATTTATCAGATCCGTGAATTACAAAATGGAGGAGAGTTTGTTGTATTATTATTCCTTGCTGCATGGGGAAATGATACTTTAGCATATTGTACAGGAATGCTGATCGGTAAACATAAGATGTCTCCAATCTTAAGTCCTAAGAAGAGCATTGAAGGACTGATCGGAGGAATTGTTGGTGCAGCAATTCTTGGTGGATTATATGGAATGTACTTAAACACATATATCAGATTTAGCTTTAATCCGGTTACAATGTTCCCTGTTATTTGTGGACTTGGCGGAGCAGTTTCTGTAATTGGAGATTTAGCAGCATCTGCGATCAAAAGAGATTCAGGAATTAAAGATTATGGTACATTGATTCCTGGTCATGGAGGAATTCTTGATCGTTTTGACAGTATTATTTTTATTGCACCAGTTATTTATTATCTAACAGTTATGATTTCAGGAGGAGCAATCTAGAGTGAAGTATATTTCAATCATAGGGTCAACAGGTTCAATCGGAAGCCAGACATTAGATGTTGTACGCAGTAACAAAGATTTGAAAGTTACAGCATTGGCTGCCGCAACAAGTATTGATCTTTTGGAAAAACAAGCAAGAGAATTTAAACCATCTGTGGTAGCAGTATATAATGAGCAAAAGGCAGAAGAATTAAGAGTTCGTCTTGCTGATATGGATATTAAAGTTTATGCAGGAATGGATGGTTTATTAGAAGTAGCAACAGAGAAACAGTGTTCGATCGTTGTAACAGCAATTGTTGGAATGATTGGAATTCGTCCAACGATTGCTGCAATGAAGGCAGGAAAAGATATTGGGCTGGCGAATAAAGAGACGTTAGTTACAGCTGGTCATATCATCATGCCTTTGGCGGATGAATTAGGTGTTTCTATTTATCCGATAGACAGTGAACATTCAGCAATTTTTCAATGTCTTCAAAGTGGAAATGAAAAAGATCTTGATTCATTGATCATTACGGCATCTGGTGGACCATTCCGTAAAAAAACAACAGATGAATTAAGGAATGTAACAGTGGAAGACGCATTAAAACATCCGAACTGGTCGATGGGACATAAGATTACGATCGATTCTGCAACACTGGTAAATAAAGGACTTGAAGTATTAGAAGCAAATTGGCTGTTTGATGTAGATTTTGATGATATTCATGTTGTTGTCCAACCAAAAAGTATTATTCATTCCATGATTCAGTATAAAGATGGAAGTGTTATTGCACAGATGGGAACACCAGATATGAAACTTCCAATTCAGTATGCACTGTTTTATCCAGAACATCGTTATCTGGAAGGAGAGCGTCTTGATTTTGCAAAGTTAAAAGAAATTACTTTCGAAGAGCCACCGGTTGATGTTCTAAAAGGACTTCCATATGCATATAAAGCTGGTAGAATTGGTGGAAGTATGCCGACAGTGTTAAATGCTGCAAATGAAAAAGCAGTTGCATTATTTTTAGATCACAAAATTAAATTTTTGGATATTTATGACATCATTGAGGATGCAATGAATGCCCATAAAGTGCTTCCTAATCCATCACTTGAGGAAGTGTTAGAGACAGAACAATGGGTATATGAACATATAGAAAGCAGGTAAATCATTGAATATTATCATTGCAATTTTAATTTTTGGAATTATTATCATTGTACACGAATTTGGACATTTTTTGATCGCAAAGAAAAATGGAATTCAAGTAGATGAATTTTGTATTGGACTTGGGCCAACGATCATAGGGAAACAAGTTGGCGATACATTTTATTCTATAAAGCTGTTGCCTTTTGGTGGGGCATGTATGATGGGGGAAGATGAAGAACGTCCAGGTGAGAATGCATTTAATAATAAATCTGTCTGGGCAAGGATGGCAGTTATTTTTGGTGGACCATTCTTTAATTTTATTCTGGCATTTGTATTTTCATTGATTGTGATCGGAATGTCAGGAGTTGATATTCCAAAGATTTCACAGGTGGAAAATAATTCTCCAGCATATGAGTCAGGAATCAAGGCTGGAGATATAATGACAAAAGTTGATGGAAAGAAGATTCATAATTATCGAGAATTTTCTTATTATATGTATTTAGATTATGCTGGAGATAAAATTCCGATTACTATAGTAAGAGATGGAGAAGAAAAAAACATTGAGGTAACACCAATGTATAACAAGGAAAGATCACAGTATATGATCGGAATTACATGGAGTGGATATCAGAAAGTCAATCCGTTAAAGACGCTTGAATACAGTTTTCGTGAAGTTGGACTGCAAGTGAAGATTACATTAAAGAGCGTAAAAATGCTAGTCTCACAAAAACTTGGAGTAAAAGATCTCTCTGGACCAGTAGGAATTGTAAAGACGGTTGGAGATCAATATACACAGGCAGCTGCTTATGGACTTAAAACAGTATTTTTGACAATGGCAAACTGGATCATTTTGATCAGTGCAAATCTGGGTGTTATGAATCTTTTGCCATTACCAGCATTGGATGGTGGACGTTTATTATTTTTGATCATTGAAGCAATAACAGGTAAGGCAGTGCCACAGAATATGGAAGCGTTGGTACACACTGCAGGATTGATTTTACTGATGCTTTTAATGGTAATTGTAATGTACCAGGATATTGTAAAGATTTTCATGTAAAGGGGGATTTGCATGTATACAAGAAACCAGACAAGAGTTATTTCAATTGGAGATGCTAAGATTGGAGGAGGCAATCCGATTGCTATCCAGTCTATGACTAATACAAAGACAGAGGATGTAGAAGCGACAGTCAAACAGATTCTTGCTCTTGAGAAGGCAGGATGTCAGATTATTCGCTGTACCGTCCCAACAATGAAAGCTGCAGAAGCATTTACAGAAATTAAGAAAGAAATTCATATTCCGCTAGTTGCAGACATTCATTTTGATTATAAACTTGCGATTGCGGCGATGGAACATGGTGCAGATAAGATCCGTATTAATCCAGGAAATATTGGTTGTGAAGAAAACATCCGCAAGGTCGTAGAAACGGCAAAGAAATATCATGTGCCAATTCGTGTTGGTGTAAACAGTGGATCACTAGAAAAACCATTAGTCAAAAAATACAATGGAGTGACAGCACAAGGATTGGTAGAAAGTGCATTAGATAAAGTGGCAATGCTTGAAAAATACGATTTTCATGATATGGTAGTCAGCATTAAATCATCAGATGTTTTAATGTGTGCAGAGGCATATCGTCTGGTTGCAGAGAAAATTGATTATCCGCTACATGTAGGAATCACGGAAGCAGGAACTGTCTTTAGTGGTAATATTAAGTCAGCCGTTGGTCTTGGAATCATTTTAAATCAGGGAATTGGTGATACCATCCGTGTCTCATTAACAGGAGATCCTGTCAATGAGATTGCAAGTGCAAAATTGATCTTGAAGACGTTGGGACTTCGAACAGGAGGAATTGAGGTTGTATCTTGTCCAACTTGTGGACGTACAAATATTGATCTGATTTCACTTGCAAATCAGGTAGAAACAATGGCTGCAGATTTTGAAGATCTGAATCTAAAGGTCGCAGTTATGGGTTGCGTTGTAAATGGACCAGGAGAAGCTAAAGAAGCAGATGTAGGAATTGCGGGTGGTAATGGAGAAGGACTTTTGATCAAGAAAGGTGAAGTCATCCGTAAAGTACCAGAAGATGAACTGCTTAATACTTTAAGATACGAATTAGAACACTGGGGTGAATAAAATGGAAGTGACAACGAAACCATTTTTCAGTGTGTTCCCGGATCTGAAAGTTTCAGACGATGTAAGATCATTGTTTGAAGACGCAAATATTAAAGAAATCACATTAAAGAAAAGAGACAATATGCTTAAGATCTCTTTTCAATGTGATCATCTGATTTCAAGAGTTGATACATGGAGAATGGAACGAACAATCAGAGAACAGCTGTTTTCAAAACGTTTTGTAAAGATTCGTTTTCAGGAAAGTTATCATTTATCCGAACAATATAATCTCAAATATCTAATGGAGCATTACATGAAAAGCTTCCTCTTTGAGTTAAAAGGCAAAGGGGAGGTTATTTTTAATGTTGTAAGAAAAGGAGATTATAAAGTTTCTGATAATGTGATCACATTTTATTTTGAAGATACTTTTGTAAATCGAAATAAAGCACCAGAAATCAAAGACTTTTTTGAAACAATTTTAAAAAATCGTTTTTCGATTGACGCGAAAGTCGGATTTGATTTTTCTAAAACAATTGATCAGAGTCTTAAGATGGAAAGCGATTATCGCTTACAGCAGGAAATTCATACAATTGTGGAACATGCAGATACGGTGGAGAAAGAACAAAAAGAAGAGAAGAAAGCTAGAAAAAAAGCGGCAGTTACAAAAAAAGAACATACGTTTAAGAAGAAACCAAAATATTCAGATGATCCAACACTGTTATATGGCCGAAATTGTGATGGTGAGTTAATGGAAATTAAAGATATCTATGATGAAATTGGTGAAGTTGTAGTTCATGGCCAGATTACATTTCTTGAGACTAGAGAAATCCGAAATGAAAAGACAATTATTATTTTCCATATTACAGACTTTACAGATACGATCAGTTGTAAGATTTTTGTTCGAAATGAACAGCTTCCGGATATTTTGGACGGGCTCAAAAAAGGTAAGTTCTATCGTATCAAAGCAGTTGCAATGTATGATAAATTTGATCATGAGATTGCACTTGGTTCAGTCGCAGGAATTAAAGCTATCACAGATTTTAGGGAAAAACGTCAGGATACATCGATGGAGAAACGTGTGGAATTACATCTTCATACTGTAATGAGTGATAATGATAGTGTGGTACAGATCAAAGATATTGTAAATCGTGCTTATGAATGGGGACATCCAGCAGTTGCAATTACAGACCACGGAGTTTTACAGGGATTTCCAATTGCACGTCATGCGTATGAAGATCTAAAATTAAAAGAAGACGATCCATTTAAGATCATTTATGGTGTAGAAGGATATTTTGTTGATGACCTTGGAGATCTGATCATTGATTCAAAAGGACAGTCATTAATGGACAGTTATGTTGTATTTGACATTGAAACAACAGGATTTAACAGTGTGAATGATCGAATTATAGAAATTGGTGCTGTCAGAGTCATTGGAGGAGAGATTAAAGAAACATTCAGTGAATTCGTCAATCCAGAGTGCCCAATTCCATATAAGATCACACAGCTGACAACAATCACAGATGGCATGGTGAAAGATGCTGGAACAATTGAAGAGATTCTTCCGCAGTTTTTAAAATTCTGCGAGGGATCTGTTCTGGTTGCACATAATGCAGGATTTGATACTGGATTCATTCATGAAAATGCCAAAAGATTAAATCTGCCATATGATTATACAGTCGTAGATACACTAGGACTTGCAAGATGTTTGATGGGACATCTTGGTAAATTTACATTGGATAATATCTGTAAACATTTAAATATTATACTAGAAACACATCATAGGGCAGTTGATGATGCGACAGCAACAGGAAAGATTTTTGTAGAATTTATTTCTATGTTAAAAGAAAAAGGCATTACAGATCTTGATCAGGTTAATGAATTTGCAAATGATAATGTTGATCTAATTAAAAAAGGTCGTATGTATCATGGGATTATCCTTGTAAAGAATAATACAGGTCGTGTAAACTTAAATCGTTTAGTATCGGAATCACATTTGAATTATTTTAACCGTCGACCAAGAATGCCAAAATCTCTGATCAATAAATACAGAGATGGGCTGATCATTGGTTCTGCATGTGAAGCGGGAGAATTATATCAGGCATTATTGGATGAGCGCTCTGATGAAACGATTGCCAATATTGTATCATTTTATGATTATTTGGAGATTCAGCCAGTTGGCAATAACGAATTTATGATCGAATCAGAGCGAGTGGAGAATGTAAATTCAGTTGAAGATATTCAGAGATTGAATCAAAAGATCGTGGATCTTGGAGAACAATTCCATAAGCCGGTTGTTGCAACTTGTGATGTACATTTCTTGAATCCAGATGATGCGATCTATCGTTCTATTTTATTAGCTGGAAAAGGGTTTAAAGATGCGGACAAACAGGCACCGCTTTATTTTAGAACAACGCAGGAAATGTTAGATGAGTTTGCATATCTAGGAAGTGAGAAAGCAAAAGAAGTTGTAATTACCAATACCAATAAGATTAACGATATGATTGAAAATATATCTCCGATCCATCCAGATAAATGCCCGCCAGTTATCCCGAATTCAGATAAAACACTGAGAGAGATTTGTTATAAGAGGGCCCATGAAATTTATGGAGAAGATCTTCCAGAGCGAGTGACAAGCCGTCTGGAAAAAGAGTTAAATTCTATCATTGGAAATGGATATGCGGTAATGTACATCATTGCGCAAAAACTGGTGTGGGATTCTAATGATCATGGATATCTGGTAGGGTCACGAGGATCGGTAGGATCTTCTTTTGCAGCAACAATGTCAGGAATCACAGAAGTAAATCCGTTGCCAGCACATTATATTTGTCCGGAATGTCATTATGTAGATTTTGATTCGGAACAAGTACAGAAATATGCAAAGATGGGTATGTCTGGATTTGATATGCCAGATGCATATTGCCCAAAGTGTGGAACAAAGATGACAAAAGAAGGACAGGATATCCCCTTTGAGACATTCCTTGGATTTAAAGGAAATAAAGAGCCGGATATTGACTTAAACTTTTCTGGAGAATATCAGGGAAAAGCTCATGCTTATGTGGAAGTTATCTTCGGAAAGGGAAAAGCATTTCGTGCAGGAACAATTGGTACACTTGCAGAAAAAACGGCATATGGTTATGTATTGAAATATCTGGAAGAACGAGGGATTACAAAACGTCGCTGTGAGATTGAAAGATTAGCTCTTGGATGCACTGGAGTTAAGAGAACAACCGGTCAGCATCCAGGTGGAATCATTGTAGTGCCTCATGATAAAGAAATTTATGATTTTACAGCAGTACAGCATCCGGCAAATGATATGAATACACCGATCATCACAACCCATTTTGAATATCATTCCATTGACCAGAATCTGTTAAAACTAGATATTCTTGGACATGACGATCCGTCTATGATCCGAAGAATGGAAGATATCACAGGAATTGATGCGCAAACGATCCCAATGGATGATAAAGGTGTTATGGGATTGTTCCATGGAACAGAAACATTAGGAATCACGCCAGAAGATATTGATGGAACGCCACTTGGATCACTTGGAGTTCCAGAGTTTGGTACAGACTTTGTAATTCAGATGCTTCAGGATACGCATCCACAGAGCTTTTCTGATCTTGTCCGTATTTCTGGTTTGTCTCATGGAACTGATGTATGGCTTGGAAATGCCCAGACATTGATTGAGAATGGAGATGCAGTGATTTCCACTGCAATTTGTTGTCGAGATGATATCATGGTATATTTGATCAACCAGGGACTGGAACAAGAGGCATCCTTTAAGATCATGGAAGGCGTCCGAAAAGGAAAGGGACTAACGGATGAACAGGAGCAGATGATGAGAGATCATAACGTACCAGACTGGTACATCTGGTCTTGTAAACAGATTAAATATATGTTCCCAAAAGCCCATGCGGCAGCTTATGTTATGATGGCATGGAGAATCGCATGGTATAAGGTGTATCATCCACTGGCATATTATGCAGCATATTTTAGTATTCGTGCGAAAGCATTTTCGTATGAAGATATGTGCCTTGGAAAAGAACATTTAGATGAAAAGATGAGAATCATCAAAAACACACCAAAGCATGAAGTAAAGAATGCCGACCTTGACCTGTTACGAGAAATGAAGATCGCAGATGAAATGTACGCGAGAGGCTATGAATTCTGGCCATTAGATATTTACAAAGCAAAAGCAAAAGATTTTCAGGTAATTGATGGCAAGATCATGCCAGCACTTACAAGTATCGACGGAATGGGAGAAAAAGCGGCGCAGCAGGTAGAAGAAGCAGCCAAGGGAGAACAGTTTACTTCCTTAGAAAACTTCAGAAATCGCACCAAGGCACCGCAGGCATGTATTGATAAAATGAAGGAATTAGGAATCATGGGGGATCTTTCAGATACAGACCAGTTAAGTTTTAATTTTCTTTGAGAATATGTGAAAAAACTCTTGTCAAGAGATATTTTTCATGTTAAACTAAATATAGCTTAAGAAAAAATGACTTAGGAGTGGGCAGATGTCCACTCCTATTTTGTGTAACAATGAAGAAATAACACTACAAAAGAAAGGGTTGATACATTGGCAAGACGAGTTGATATTGAAACAAAAACAGAAGAACTAGTATTACCGATCATTGAAGCCAACAATTTTGAACTGGTGGATGTAGAATATGTCAAAGAAGGGGCAAACTGGTATCTAAGAGTTTATGCAGATAAAGAAGGCGGGATCGCAATTGATGATTGTGTACTGATCAGTCGAAGCTTAGAAGAGAAACTAGATGCAGAAGATTTTATTGAAGATGCATACATTTTAGAAGTAAGTTCTCCAGGACTTGGAAGACCACTAAAAAAAGAAAAAGATTACGTAAGAAGTGTTGGAAAGTCCATTGATATCAAGCTTTATAAAGCAATTGACAAACAGAAGGAATTTACTGGTATTTTAAAAGAAAACACAGAAGATCAGATTGTACTTACAGTCGAAGATCAGGATATTACATTTGAGAAAAAGAGCATTGCAAGTGCTCGTTTGTCGTTAGATTTTTAAGGAGGAAGAAAGAGAATGAGTGAATTAATTGCGGCATTAAATCAGTTGGAAAAGGAAAAAGGTATTGATAAAGACGTTATCATGGAAGCCATTGAAAATTCCCTGCTTGCTGCATGTAAAAGAGATTTTGGAAGTGCAGATAACGTTGTAGTTAATATGGATCGTGAAACAGGAGATATCTATGTCTATGCGATCAAAGAAGTTGTAGATGAAGTTTACGATCCTGCACTTGAGATCAGTCTTGGAAAGGCAAAGGCTATTGATAAGAATTTAAATCTTGGGGATACTGTAAGAATCGAAATCACACCAAAAGATTTTGGACGTATTGCAGCAATGCATGCAAGAAGCGTGATCGTACAGAAGATTAAAGAAGAAGAAAGAAGAGTTGTATACGATCATTTCTACTGTAAAGAAAAAGATATCGTAACAGGTGTTGTACAGCGTTATGTTGGAGAGAATGTAAGTGTAAGCTTAGATGATAAAACAGATGCTCTCCTAATGAAATCTGAGCAGATCAAAGGTGAAGTATTTAAACCAACAGAAAGAATCAAACTTTACATTGTAGAAGTAAAAGAGACAAATCGTGGCCCACGTATTCTTGTTTCAAGAACACATCCAGATCTTGTAAAACGTCTGTTTGAAAAAGAAGTTGCAGAAATCCAGGACGGAACAGTTGAAATCAAAAACATCGTTCGCGAAGCTGGATCAAGAACAAAGATGGCTGTATGGTCTAATGATAAGAATGTAGATCCTGTTGGAGCATGTGTTGGATTAAATGGTGCCAGAGTAAACGCGATCGTAAATGATTTAAAAGGTGAGAAGATCGACATCATCAATTGGAATGAAGACCCTTGTGTATTCATCGAGAATGCATTAAGTCCATCAAAAGTTGTTTCTGTAGCAGTTGATGTAGAAGAAAAGAGTGCAGAAGTTGTAGTTCCAGATTATCAATTATCATTAGCAATTGGTAAGGAGGGACAGAATGCGAGACTTGCTGCAAGATTAACAGGATACAAGATTGATATTAAGAGTGAATCACAGGCAGCCCAAGAAGCAGCAAAAGCCAGTGAGGAACCAGAAACAGATGATTTTGAAATTGAAGAAGATCTTTTTGATAATGAAGAAATCAATGACGATTTCACAGAAGATGTAGAAGATACAGAAGAAGCTGTTGAAGATTTCGATGCAGAGGATATCGAAGAATAGAAAATATCAGCAGGTGATAAAATGAATCGAAAAATTCCAACGAGAAAATGTATCGGATGCGGTGAATTAAAAGAAAAGAATCAATTAGTCCGGATCGTGAGATCAAAAGAAGGCAAAATAAGTCTTGATGTGACTGGAAAGAAAAATGGGAGAGGGGCATATATCTGCCCTGATCCAGAATGCTTAAAACAAGCATTTAAGAAAAAGGGATTGGATCGTTCTTTTAAGATGGCTGTACCGGAATCAGTCTATGAGACATTAAAAAAGGAGATGGAAAAACTTTATGAATAAAGTATTATCTCTTCTAGGTCTTGCATTTAGATCAGGAAATCTGGTCAGCGGAGAATTTGCCACAAGAGAAGCAGTCAGGAAAAAGGCAGCGACTCTTGTCATTGTAGCCAATGATGCTTCCGATAATACAAAAAAGATGTTTGCGAATCAGTGTAAACATTATCAGGTACCTTTTTATTGCGGAGGATTAAAAGAGGAGCTTGGGCATGCGATTGGAAAGGAGTTTCGAGCTTCCATCGCGGTAACCGATCAGGGATTTGCTGATGCTCTTTTAAAACAGCTTGATAAATAAAAATCACAGGAGGTATATTTATGGCAAAATTCAGAGTCTACGAAATTGCAAAAAAATATAATAAAGACAATAAAGAAATTTTAGAAATTTTGAAAGCCAATCATGTGGAAGTAAAAAACCATATGAGTACCATAGGAGATGAGCAGATCAAAATGATTGATAATGCATTGAAACCAAAGAAAGAAGCAAAACAGAATAACAATTCAAAGAAACAGGAAAATTCAAAGAAACAGGAAAATTCAAAGAGAAAAGATAATAAAAAAGCACAGAATATGGAAAAGAAAGATAATAAAAAAACACAAGAAGTAAAGAATAATAAAAAAAATTCAAAGAATAAAAACAATGATGGGGATAAAAAGATTTTAAGAAAAGAAAATCCACAGAATTCTCAGAAGTTTGGAAAAAATAACAAAAAGAATAAGAAATTTAACAATAAAAATCAGAATCAAGATCATAAGAAAAAGAAAAAAACATCAGGTCCTGGAGCATTTATTAAACCAGAACCAGTAAAGAAACCGGAAATAGATCCAAATGCACCAGTAAAAATTCCACCAGTATTAACACTGAAAGAACTTGCAGATGCATTATCTATCCCTGCAAATGATATTATTAAGAAATTACTGATCAGCGGAGCTGGAATGTTGAATGTGAATTCTGAACTTGATTTTGAAAAAGCAGAAGAGATCGCAATGGAATTTGATCGTCTGGTAGAGATGGAAGAACAGGTTGATGTCATTGAAGAACTGTTAAAAGAAGAAGAGGAAGACGAAGCAGATATGATCGTAAGGCCACCAGTTGTCTGCGTTATGGGACACGTCGACCATGGTAAAACTTCTTTACTTGATAAGATACGTTCTACTCATGTAACAACAGGAGAAGCTGGTGGTATTACACAGCATATCGGTGCGTACGTTGTAGAAACAGCCAATGGTAAGATCACATTCTTAGATACACCAGGACATGAGGCATTTACATCTATGCGTATGAGAGGTGCTCAGTCTACAGATATCGCGATCTTAGTTGTTGCGGCAGATGATGGTGTTATGCCACAGACGATTGAAGCAATCAACCATGCAAAAGCAGCTGGAATTGAAATTATCGTTGCAATCAATAAGATTGATAAAGAAAGTGCTAACATTGAAAGAGTAAAACAGGAATTGATCGAATATGAATTAGTGCCAGAAGACTGGGGTGGAAGCACAATCTTTTGCCCTGTATCTGCACATACTGGAGAAGGAATCACTGAATTATTAGATATGGTTTCTTTGACAGCAGAAGTTTTGGAATTAAAAGCAAATCCAAATCGTAAAGCGAGAGGTATCGTCTTAGAAGCACAGCTTGATAAAGGACGCGGACCAGTTGCAACTGTTTTAGTACAGAAAGGTACTCTTCATGTAGGAGATGCTGTAGCAATTGGAAGTGCACATGGTAAAGTTCGAGCTATGATCAATGATAAAGGAAAACGTATCAAAGATGCAGGACCATCTACACCAGTTGAAATCTTAGGATTAAGCGAAGTACCAAATGCCGGTGAAGTTATGATGGTGATGGATAGCGAAAAAGAAGCAAGATCAGTAGCAGAGAAATTCATTGCTTATGGTCGTGAAAAGATGTTATCTGAGACAAAACAGCAGTTATCATTAGATGACTTATTTAATCAGATTCAGGCAGGTAGTGTCAAAGAATTAAATATCATTGTAAAAGCCGATGTACAGGGATCTGTAGAGGCTGTAAAACAGAGTCTTGTGAAACTTTCTAATGATGAAGTTGCAGTTAAAGTTATCCATGGTGGTGTAGGTGCTATCACAGAATCTGATGTAAACTTAGCAGCAGCATCAAATGCGATCATCATTGGATTTAATGTACGTCCAGAACCAGCAGCTAAAGATGCAGCAACAACAGAGAAAGTAGATCTTCGTTTATATCGTGTTATTTATAATGCAATTGAAGATATCGAAGCAGCTATGAAGGGTATGTTGGACCCAGAATTTGAGGAGAAAGTTACAGGACACGCAGAAGTACGACAGATCTTCAAAGCTTCTGGAGTTGGAACAATTGCAGGTTCTTATGTATTAGATGGAACAATCCAGCGTGATAGTTCTGCACGTATCATTCGTGATGGTATCGTTGTTCATGAAGGAAAGCTTGCATCTATTCAACGTGGTAAGGATGCAGTGAAAGAGGTTCGTACAGGATTTGAATGCGGTCTTGTTATGGAAAACTTTAACGACATCAAAGAAGGAGACCAGATTGAATCATTTATCATGGAAGAGGTTCCAAGATAATTTCCTGAAGGGAGTAGCAATATGAGAAAGAACAGCATTAAAAATACAAGAATCAATGGTGAAGTTCAGAGAGAATTAAGCCGTATCATCAGCAGAGAGATCAAAGATCCAAGAATTGCGCCAATGACATCTGTCGTTGATGCAGTTGTAACATCAGATCTTAAGCAGTGTAAAGCCTATATCAGTGTTCTTGGAAATAACGAAGAAAAAGAAGAAACAATGAAAGGTTTAAATAGTGCCGTAGGATATATCCGTCGTGAACTTGCACACTCTATCAATTTAAGAAATACTCCAGAGATCACATTTATTTTAGATGATTCCATTGAATATGGAGTGAATATGTCAAAGAAGATTGATGAATTAAATCATGGGAGTGAACATGAAACACTTTAATGAACAAGTTTTAAAGGCTGATAAGATTGCCATTACAGGACACATCCACCCGGATGGGGACTGTATTGGCAGCTGCCTTGCACTAAAGCAATATATTTTAGATAACTATTCTGGAAAGAAAGTTGATGTTTATTTAGAACCGATCAGCACAGAATTTTATTTTTTAAGTCATGCAGATGAGATCATCACAGAGTCAAATGATGAAGAAGTCTATGATTTGTTTTTTGTCCTGGACTGTGGGGCAGAAGATCGTTATGAACCATTTGCAACAATGGTGAATCATGCAAAGACACTGATTGGAATTGATCATCATATCAGTAATGATGGATTTGGGGATTTTTGCAAGATTGATCCACAGGCAAGTGCGACTTGTGAAGTTTTATGTCAGATTTTTGAGGAAGATAAAATTTTCAAAGAATGTGCACAGTGTCTGTATACAGGAATTGTACACGATACAGGAGTATTTAAACATTCCAATACAACGCGTAAAACAATGGAATATGCAGGAATGTTACTTGAAAAAGGTGTTTCAAGTACAAAGATCATTGATGAGACTTTTTATCAGAAAACATTTGTACAAAATCAGCTGTTAGGGAAAGCCCTGTTAAAAAGTGAGCTTTATGAAAAAGGACAGATCATTTTTTCTTATCTGTCAGAAGAAGATTTTAAAGATCTTCAGGCATCAACTTCTGACAGTGATGGAATTATTGATCAGCTTCGTATTACGAAAGGCGTAGAAGCTGCAGTTTTTCTATATCCGATTAAAGATGGTTACAAAGTAAGTATGCGCTCGAATGAGACTGTAAACGTTTCAGAAATAGCCAAATCACATGGTGGCGGAGGACATATCCGCGCTGCGGGATGTTCTGTGAAAGGAAACTTACAGGATGTTAAGAATATGATCATAAATGATAT
The DNA here is from genome assembly GCF_025567365.1 of Anaerostipes amylophilus. NCBI lineage: Bacteria > Bacillati > Bacillota > Clostridia > Lachnospirales > Lachnospiraceae > Anaerostipes > Anaerostipes amylophilus. The sequence goes on from NZ_JAOQJG010000003.1 coordinate 382,963, forward strand.
CACAAAACAGTTATAAGACAGAGGTTTTTATGTACAACGGATTATTAAATATATACAAAGAGAAAGATTTTACATCTCATGATGTCGTTGCAAAGCTTCGAGGAATTCTGCGACAGAAAAAGATCGGTCATGCAGGGACGCTTGATCCAAATGCAGAAGGTGTATTGCCTGTCTGCCTTGGAAAGGGGACAAAATTATGTGATATGTTAACAGGTACAAAGAAACAGTATCAGGTGAGCTTTGTATTTGAAAAAGAGACGGATACAGAAGATATCTGGGGAACTGTTACAAATACCTATGAGCCGTTAGATACAGAAGCTCCAATTAAAGATACGATATTATCTTTTGTTGGAGAATATGATCAGATACCACCAATGTATTCTGCAAAAAAGATTAATGGAAAGAAGCTGTATGAACTTGCCAGAGAAGGAAAAGTTATTGAGCGAAAGCCAGAACGAATTAAAATTTATGATATCACAAATATTGAGATTTCCTATCCGGAAGTAACAATGATAGTTACTTGTAGCAAAGGTACATACATTCGAAGTCTTTGCAGGGATATTGGCCGTAAGCTTCACAATGGTGCATGCATGACAAAGTTAGTACGCACAAAATCCAGTGGATTTCAGATTAAGAATTCACATACACTGTCTCAGATTGAAGAGGCAGTGAAAGATGGAACAATCGAACAGTTGATTGTTCCAATCGAGAAAGTTTTTTTACAATACCAGAAAGGAACTGTAAAAAAAGAATATAATAAGATTTTATTTAATGGAAACCCCTTGAAAAAGGATGCTTTCTTCGAAACAGATATTGATACAACAAAGAAACTTCGTATATACGATGCAGATGAACATTTTATCGGAATATATTACTGGAAAAATAATATGTTTTTCCCAGATAAGATTTTTTATGACAACAACCAGTGAGAGGAAGCCATGGAATACATTCATAATACAGAACAATTTCAATTTCATAATACAGAACAATTTCAATTTCATAATACAGTGGTAGCCCTTGGAAAATTTGACGGAATGCATAAAGGTCATCAGCTGATTTTTGATGAACTGATCAAATATAAAGAAATGGGATATCAGGCGGCTGTTTTTTCTTTTGACCGTCCACCGCTTAATATGTTAAAACACAAACATATGAACGTGATCTATACAACGAATGAGAAAACAAAACTTCTAGCTAAGAGAGGAATTGATATCTATATTGAACATCCATTTACGGATGAATTTTCACATCTTTCACCAGAAGATTTTGTTATTAAAGTTCTTCTTGAAAAAACAGGAATGAAAGTTTTGGTTGTTGGAGACGATTGCGGATTTGGATATAAAAGACAGGGAAATGTTGAATTACTAGAACGAATGTCCAAAGAATATGACTTTAAACTGATCGTTATTCCAAAATTAGAACTAGAAGGCGAGATCGTATCAAGCACAAGAGTCCGCCGTTTGCTGTCAGAAGGAAGGATTGAGGAAGCTAATCGTTTGATGGAGGATCCATTTATGATCTGTGGACCGGTTGTTCATGGAAATCATATGGGAGCAGAAGTGCTTCAGATGCCAACAGCAAATCAAATACCGGCAGAAGATAAATTATTGCCGCCAAAAGGAGTTTATGTTTCAAGAATCCGTTATAAAGATGAAATTCATTATGGAATCAGTAATGTTGGTGTGAAACCGACGATTGAAGGAAAGAAACATATGGGAGTTGAAACTTATATTTTTGATTTCAATAAGAATATCTATAATAAGGAAATAGAAGTTGATTTATTATATTTCAAAAGACCAGAAATGAAATTTGATTCTCTGGAATCTTTAAGTTTGCAGATGCATGAAGATGCAGAATTTGCAAAAGCATATGCAAAAGAGCATTTTGGTTATAAATACTAAATTGAATAAAAAAATATACAATTTTCCTTTTAAATAGTACTCGTTTGTAGTATAATATTACTAACAAGGAATAACTTGAATATTTTACCCTTTGGGGAAGGGAGCGATTCATATGAGTACTAACACAATTATTACAATCGAACGACAATATGGAAGCGGAGGACATCTGATCGGAGAGAAGCTCTCTAAGGATCTGGGAATTCCTTTCTATGACAGTGAATTGATTAAGGTTGCAGCAAAAGAAAGTGGAATCTGTGAAGAAATTTTTGAAAGTTTTGATGAAAAACCAACCACAAGTTTCTTGTATTCTTTAGTAATGGATCCATATTCATTAGGATATAACTCTAATTCTTTTGATTTACCACTGAATCATAAAGTATTTTTGGCTGCATTTGATACGATTAAGGAATTAGCGAAAAAAGGACCTTGCGTATTTGTTGGAAGATGTGCAGATTATGCACTGGAAGATTTTGATAACTGTTTAAGTGTTTATGTTCATGCACCGTTTGAAGATCGTATTAAACGGATTGAGACAGAATATGGAATTGTGAAAGAGAAGAGCAAAGAAGTGCTCATGAAGAAAGATAAGCAGCGTTCTAGTTATTATAATTACTACAGTTCTAATAAGTGGGGAGATGCGAAATCTTATGATTTGTGCTTAAACAGTAGCTATCTTGGAATTGATGGAAGTGTTGAGATGATCAAGAAAGTGATTGATATGAAGGAATCACAAGAATAAATTGAACAATTTAGTAATTACGGAGACTGTATTTGATATACAGTCTCTTTTTGTTAGAAATTTCCTGTCGTAAAATAAAAGATACTATATAGTTTTTGATAAATATGTGTTAAAATAAAAAGCGTTATGAAAAACTGTATAAAGGAGAGATGTATGAAGAAATTTTTAGAAGAATTTAAAGCATTTGCACTTCGTGGCAATGTCATGGATATGGCAGTCGGTGTATTGATCGGTGGTGCATTTTCAGGAATTGTTACATCACTTACTGATAACTTTATTCAGCCGATCATCAAACTGGTCATGACAGGAAAGGTTTATACATTAGAGGAAATCTCCGGATATGCTTCTGCATTTGGATCTTCTGTTGTGAACTTTTTGATCATGGCATTTATTTTATTCTGTCTATTAAAAGCAATGAATAAGATCATGTCGCTTGGTGCAAAGCCTGAGGAACCAGAAGCATCAACAACAAAAATCTGTCCATTTTGTATGAGTGAGATTGATATTCGTGCGACAAGATGTCCTCATTGTACATCCGTGCAGCCAGAAGAAGATAAAAGCTAGAAAAGAGTAAAATAATGAAGATAACGATCATACATGGGCAAAGTCATAAAGGTTCTACATATCATATTTCAAAGATTTTGGCAGATAAACTAGATGGGGAAGTGAAAGAAATTTTTCTTCCGAGAGATTTTGGTGAATTTTGTATAGGATGTACACAATGTTTTCATAAATCGGAGACATTATGTCCGCATTATGAAAAATTAAAACCATTAACAAAAGCATTGGATGAAGCAGACGTACTTATTTTTGAAAGTCCAGTTTATGTTTATCATGTGACAGGATCTATGAAGGCATTTTTGGATCATTATGGGTATCGATGGATGTTACATAGACCGGAGGAATCGATGTTTCATAAACAGGCAGTCTGTATTTCAACAGCTGCTGGTGCAGGAACGAAAAGTACGAATAAAGATATGGCTGATAGCTTTTTTTACTGGGGTGTAGCGAAAACATATAAATATGGTGTAAGAGTTATGTCCACTTCTTATCAGAATGTAAAACCAGAGATTAAAGCACAGATTGAAAAGAAGACAACAAAAATAGCTAATCAGATCAAAGCCCGACATAGAAAAGTAAAACCAGGAATAAAGACAAAGATTTGTTTTTATCTTATGAGAATGCTTCATACAAAAAGATGGGATGAAGCTGATCTTGCTTATTGGAGAGAAAAGGGCTGGGATAAAGATCAACGACCATGGAACTAACAGCGAAGGAGAGTGACCTTAGATGAATTTAAAGAAACTAACAATATCTGCAATGCTTGTAGCAGTAGCAGTCATTTTATCATCATTTTCAATACCGATCGGAGCAAGCCGTTGCTTTCCGATTCAACATATGGTGAATGTGATTGCGGCGGTTTTCTTAGGTCCTGTTTACGGAGTATCAATGGCATTTTGTACAGCACTGATCCGAAACCTTCTTGGAACGGGAAGTTTACTTGCATTTCCTGGAAGTATGGTAGGTGCATTTATAAGTGCGATGGTTTTTAAATATACAAAATCAAGAATTGGTGCTTATATTGGAGAAGTGTTTGGAACAGGAATCTTAGGTGGTATGTTATGCTATCCGATCGCATCTATGATGATGGGGCAAAAGGCAGCATTATTTACATTTGTGGGACCATTTCTTGCAAGTACACTTTGTGGAACGATTATTGCAGCAATTATTATTACGGCATTGTATAGATCCAAGGCAGTACGTTTGATTGAGGAATACATAGGATAATTTAATATTTAAAGAATAAAAAGAATCCCTTAAAATTTAAAATAAGGAATTCTTTTTGACGTTTTGGAACATTCACGATCCTTAGGAAAGATAAATCATTAATCCTCTTAGCTATTTGGATTCATAGTTTTTAACTGATTGATAAGTTCGATATCTTCAGCATTTAGTTTAATATTAGAACAGTAATTCTTTCCTTCTGGGGAAGTTACAGATAGTTCAATGACGGCTCCTTCTCTAAGCGCCTGTTCACGCGTAACCGCATTTAAAAAGTTTTTAAACTTTGGATGATCTCTGTCAAATCGTTTCAGAGAGTTTTTCATCTGTTGAAACTTTAACATCTGGTTAAAATTCATTGCCATGAGGATAAATCCTCCTTTCTTTATCAAGTTCAAATATATTATAGAAATCATAACAAAAATGAAATAAAACGTCAAATATAAAAAATATATGTATTGACGAATCAGTATAAAATATGTAAAATGTTTTATTGCTACCAAGAAATAATAAAGAAATAAGGAGGCGTTTTCGATTGAATTTTTACCAACAGTTACAATTAAGTTCGATTGGGTCAAAACAATGGATCAAAAGTACTAATGATCTCAAAGAAAAGAGAAACCGTATTTTAATATATAATTTTAAAGTATATTTAGTAGTTGCATTTTGTTTTGCAGTTGTGACACTTTACAGTATGATCTTTGGATCACAAAACAGTATTGTAGGTGTTCTTGTATTATTAGTATTAATGATCTTACGACAGGTTGATTTTGGAATTGATACAAAGCATAGTATTGCAGTGATCTTTATGATCTTTGGTATTCTTGCAGCAGGACCAAGACTTGCAAATACTGTAAGTGCTGGATGGACTTTTTTGATTCATTTTGTCTGTATTATGGCAATCCTGATATTAAGCTGCCATAATGTGATCATGTCCAATCAATCCACATTTATTTTAGGATATTTACTATTATATGGATATGATGTGACAGGACATGATTATACATTAAGAATTTATGGATTGTTAGCAGGAGCGGTGATCTGTTCTTTAGTATTTTATAAAAACCATCGAAACAGGACATTTCGAAGAGGATTTCTTCATTTATTTAAAGAATTTCATCTATTTTCTACAAGAAGTAATTGGTATTTAAGATTATCCATTGGAATTTCAACAGCAATGCTGATCGGAGAATTAGCAAATATGCCGAGAGTGATGTGGATTGGTATTGCAACGATGTCTGTATTGTTACCATTTTCGAAAGACATGAAATACCGCGTGCAAAGAAGAGGACCATTTAACATCCTTGGATGTATGATCTTTCTTTTATTACATATGATTCTTCCAGACAGTATTTTTAAATGGATCGGTCTGATCGGTGGAGTTGGAGTCGGTTATTCTGCTGGATATGCATGGCAAACCGTATTTAATACATTTGGAGCATTATACATTGCGGAAAGTATGTTTGGACTTAAGACTGCCATTATTTTAAGAATTGTAGCAAATGTATTTGGTCCTTTATATGCGTATGGTTTTGATAAAATTTTCCGAGGAGTTAGTACAGCTGTAAGAAACCTGATGGAAGATGATACAATGGTTGGAAATCAAGTTTAATTAATTGATGGTCGGTATTTGCACCAGAATGCGATCATGCCAAGTATCATAAAGAAATAAGAGATATAGAGAGAGCCGTGTACAATTTGATTTACATGGCTTTCTTTTTTTGCTACATGCACACCTTTTTGATTTTGATTTGCTATCAATTATATTACATGATAATATATAATATTAGAAAAGAAAATAGGGGAAAACTATAAAATAGAATAAAATAAAAAGGAGTGCAAAAATATGTGTACAGCTGCAACATATCAGACAAAAGATTTTTATTTTGGAAGAACACTGGATTATGAATTTTCTTATGGAGATGAGATTGTGATCACTCCAAGAAACTATCAGTTTGATTTTAGACACAGAGAATCTTTACAAAGTCATTATGCAATGATCGGAATGGCACATGTCGTTGTAAATGATCCATTATACTATGATGCATTTAACGAAAAAGGATTAGCAATGGCAGGTCTTAATTTTGTTGGAAATGCTTCTTATTATGGTGTAGAAGAAGGAAAAGAAAATATTGCCCAGTTTGAGTTTATTCCATGGATTCTTGGAACTTGTGCAACTCTTGATGAGGCAAAAAAAGCCTTAAGTGAGATGAATCTTACAAATACGCCATATAGCGAACAGTTTCCAGTAGCACAGCTTCACTGGATCATTGCTGATAAAACAGGAGCGATCACAGTAGAGGCAATGGAAGATGGAATGCATGTTTATGAGAATAAAGTGGGAGTTCTTACTAATAATCCTCCATTTAATATTCAGATGTTTTTATTAAACCAATATATGGGACTATCACCAAAACAGCCAGAGAACTTATTTGCAAAAGATATTGAGCTGAATGCATATAGTCGTGGAATGGGTGCAATCGGTCTTCCAGGGGATCTGTCATCATCCTCTCGTTTTGCGAAAGTCGCATTTACCAAATTACATTCTGTATCTGGTAATTCCGAAGCAGAAAGTGTCAGTCAGTTTTTCCATATCCTTGGTTCTGTAGATCAACAAAGAGGATGTTGTGATGTGAATGGTAAATATGAGATTACATTGTATACATCTTGCTGTAATGCACAAAAAGGAATTTACTATTACACAACATATGATAATCACCAGATCAGTGCAGTCGATATGACAAAAGAAGATTTAGATAGTACTGAATTAATAAAATATGAAGTAATCCAAGGTGAACATATTTTTATGCAGAATTAAAGGATAAAAGTAATGATCAGAATAGCAACAAAAGAAGATGCAAAAGCATTACTTGATATTTACAAATATTATGTGGAACAAACAACAATCACATTTGAATACGAAACACCAAGTGTAGAGGAATTTGAAAGAAGAATCGAAAACACATTAAAGAAATATCCATATCTGGTAGAAGAAGAGGATGGGAAAATTTACGGATATACATATGCAGGACCATTTAAAGAAAGGGCTGCATATGACTGGTCTGTGGAAACAACGATCTATGTTGATAAAGATGCCAGAGGAAAAGGGATCGGGAAAAAGCTATATAAAGCATTAGAAAAGATTCTTGGTATGCAAAATATCATCAATGTAGATGCATGCATTACTTATCCAAAACAAGAAGACGAATATGTAACAAAAAACAGTGCACAATACCACACACATTTAGGATATCATATGGTGGGGAGATTTTATAAAAGCGGATACAAATTCGGCAGATGGTACGATATGGTCTGGATGGAGAAATATATCGGGAAACATGAACAGCCACCGAAAGAAATAATACCATTTTCAAAATTAAGAGAGAAGGAGATACAACTATGAGCTTATTGATCAAAGATACAACAAAAGAAGAAAGAGAAGAAATCGTTGCAAAATCTATTGGAAATATTTCAGGAGCTTGCGATGGATGTAGTGTTGGAATCATTGAAATGTATCAGGATTATATTGATGGAAAGAAAGAATTAAGACAGATCAACATGGAATTTCATGCAGGATATATATCAGAAGGAAGAAGATAAATATAGAAGAAGGGAAGTATGATAAAATGGAAAGTCGTATTGCAATTATTGGAATCATCGTAGAAGATATTAATGCTTCAACAACTGTAAATGAAATTTTACATGATTATGGAACGTATATTTTAGGACGAATGGGGATACCATATCATGAGAAAGGGGTTAATATCATAAGTATCGCGATTGATGCCTCTCAGGATATCATTAATACTTTAGCTGGAAAGCTTGGAAAAGTTGAAGGGATCAGTGCCAAAACAACATATTCAAAGATATAGGATATATGATTTTAGATTAATTTAAAAAGATGAAAAAAGTAGTTGACATACTGTATACAGCTATGGTAAGATAATCAACGTCGCTGAAAGAGCGGCGGAAAAATATAACATCAGATTCCATTTTTGACTCTGAAAAGAATGAAAAAACTTCTTGACATAAGTAATCAGATGTGATAATCTATAAAAGTTGCTGACGGAGAACGATCAGAACAATAGAAATCAAATCTAAAAGAAAAGTTAAAAAGTTCTTGACAGACAAGATCAGAAATGATATGATATAAAAGTTGTTGCAGAATGAAAGAGTTCAGAACAACAAAATAAATCAAAAAAGTTCTTGACAAACAAAAAGAGCTGTGATAAAATGATAAAGCTTCTTATACACAAGAAGCGGATCAAAAAGATCTTTGACAACTGAACAATAAGACAACCTTGAAAATTCTAATGAATTTTTCAGATGATTTTAGAAAAAATCAACGAACGTTCTTTATAAGAACAGTAATAACAAGGATAAAGAAGCTAGTGCTTCTTGAACTTGGATCAACATTGAACATGAGAGTTTGATCCTGGCTCAGGATGAACGCTGGCGGCGTGCTTAACACATGCAAGTCGAACGAAGC
>NZ_JAOQJG010000004.1:0-205844 GCF_025567365.1 Anaerostipes amylophilus
AGTGCATCGCAGAGTAGCCAAGTCTGGAAGGGATAAACGCTGAAGGCATCTAAGCGTGAAGCCCCCCTAAAGATAAGATTTCCCATACCGTAAGGTAGTAAGACCCCTTGAAGACGACGAGGTAGATAGGGCAGAGGTGGAAGTACGGTAACGTATGGAGCTGACTGTTACTAATCGGTCGAGGCTTTAACCAAAGAAGGCTAGAGTGTAAGAGATGTGAATAGTTCTTGTATGTTGTTTTGAAGGTATATCCTTTATATATAGATTTAATATGAAGATTCAAGCATTCTTAGAGATAAGGATGTTTTTTTTATTGCATAGAAGATTTCGATGAAATCCCCTATGCAATAAAAAGCCCTCCGGGCAGGATCACACTGCGGCGGAAAAGATTGTTAAATCATAGTAAAATAGGTTGACGATATCAGAAAAATCTGATAATATAACCCAGAATGAAAACAAAGAATGTTGAGAGATATTAGTAAAGATGTGAAAGGAGGTGTATGTTCATGGATAGTTGCGATCGTATAGGACGAAGTTGTATGCGGGGTCAAAAAAGAAAATATAAGATGCGAATGCTGCTCTCTGTGAAGATACATGAATAGCAACATTTGTATTATGATATCCTTTTTGATACACCGCGAAACAGAATTTTGCAACCAGATTTAGGAAAAGAAGGAGGATATCATGAAAAATGCAAGAAATCAGCATAGAACAGATTATGCAAAAGAATTGATCAAGATCGTACAGACAACGAAAGATAGAGAAGAATTAAAGAAAAAGATCGCAGCTTATCACGAAAGAGATATTGCAAATGCAATCGTAGAATCAGATAAAACAGTTAGAAAATGTATCTATGACATTTTAGACATTGCAGATATTGCAGAGATTTTTTCTTATATCGAAGAGGAACCAGGAAAATATCTGGAAGAAATGCCAATTGAACAGGCAGCGAAAGTTGTATCAAACATGGATTCAGATGATGCGATGGATCTGTTTGAAGAACTAAATGAAGAAGATAAATACAAATTATTAAAGAGACTGGATAAAGAAGCAAAAGAAGATGTTCAGAAACTGCTGTCTTACGAGGAAGATCAGATCGGTAGTTGTATGACGAATAATTATATCGTAGTAAGAAATGATGTAACGATTCGTGAGGCAATGAGTACACTTGTAAAGCAGGCAGGAGAACATGATAATATCCAGACACTTTATGTGATAGATGAGAATGGGATTTTTGCAGGAGCGATCGATCTGAAAGATTTGATCATCGCAAGAGAACATGATAATCTACAGGACATCATAAGCAGTTCTTATCCTTATGTATATGAACATGAAAAAATCAGTGAATGTATGGAAATCTTAACAGATTACGAAGAAGATTCCATCCCAGTACTGACACAAGATAAGAAAATCGCAGGAATCTTAACATCTTCCGATATTGTAGAATTGGTCGATGACGAGATGGGAGATGACTATGCAAAACTTGCTGGTTTAACAGAAGAGGAAGATTTAAATGAACCCACGATAGTTAGTATGAAGAAGAGACTTCCATGGTTGATCGCATTGTTATTCTTAGGAATGGCAGTATCCTCAGTTGTTGGAATGTTTGAATCTATTGTTGCGGTATTACCAATCGTTATCTGTTTCCAATCCCTGGTACTTGATATGGCGGGAAATGTTGGAACACAGTCTTTAGCTGTAACAATCCGCGTATTAATGGATGAAAATCTGTCAGGTAAGAAAAAGATTGCTTTGTTATTTAAAGAAATGAAGATCGGTTTCTTAAATGGAGCGAGCCTAGCGATCATGGCACTCGTATTTTTAGGGGTGTACATCCATTTATTTAAACATTATGCATGGATTTCTTCATTTCTGATTTCAGGGTGCGTAGGAATTTCACTGATCGTTGCGATGGTGATCTCAAGCCTTGTAGGAACGATCATTCCAATGTTCTTTCATAAGATCAATATTGACCCAGCAGTGGCTTCTGGTCCATTGATCACAACTATCAATGATCTAGTTGCAGTTATCACATATTATGGACTTTCTGGTCTTGTGTTGATTCAGTTATTCCATATATAAAGAAGAGAGTGGCAAAAGTAAATTCTTGCCACTCTCTTCTTTATATGTTTGGTGCTTTATTTTTCATGATCGGAATATATTCATAAGTTGGTTCAAGATGATGTTTGCTATATAACTTATAATATTCGATAAAGATACGATTCATAATCTGAGGTATCTTTGTTTCATCAGTCTCATATAAAATGATCAGATACTGCATGGAACTGTAATGAGTACAGATATCAACTTTTCGAATTTTTTGACGGATCGCCTGTTCCATGCAATCAAGCGCATCCTCGATGTTCTCGATATACATGATATGATCAGGATTTGTTTCCATCGTGACCATCACTAGATAACAGTGATATTTGTAGCGGTTACCCAGATGATGCATATATTCATAGATTTTAGCAAACTCACGATAATCAAGATCAAGTACACCAGAGTAATTACCATTTTCACGTAATGCTTTTGCAATTAAAGAGAGATCATTTTTAACCGTGTGGTCGTCACACCCAGATTCAGAAATCTGCCGATAAAAGGAGAAGTCGCTTTTTCCATTTTGTTTTACGAAATATAGTGCTTTATCAGCTTTTGTATAACATTCGTCAAAAGAATCTCCAATATTGCACATATATAGTCCGGCAGAAATGGATGCAGCATGAAGCTCAGGATCTTGTTCCTTTCGAGTATTAAATTTCTTAAAAATAGCAGTTATAACTTCTGTAATACTATTTTGATCAGCATTTGGCATAAATAATAGAAATTCATCTCCGCCAAGACGACAGACAAGACATTCACTGGAATATTCTAATAATAGATTACCAAGAAGCTTCAATACACGATCACCAGCTTTGTGGCCATAGATGTCATTGATGGTTTTTAAATTGTCCATATCCATAAAGACAAGACATCCGCTGTGGCGTTTCATCAACTGCGCAATGGCTTGCTCACCTTTATTTCTGGTTGGAAGCCCAGTTAAAAAGTCGAGATTTTCTTTGGTTTTTTGTGTACGGATCGTGCTCATGATGTCAGAAATGAATTGACTCATTTCGATTTCAGCTTCAGGAATCTGAGTATTCTCAGTGATACTTAAAAGATCTTCTTTGACATGAATACGGTCTTCCCTTAATAGTTTTAAAAAGATATCAGTGATCTCAGGATCAAACTGAGTCCCTTTATTATTCTCTAATTCCTGTATGATCTTTTCTGGTGGAAGTTGATTTCGGTAAATTCTCTGGGAACTCATAGCATCATAACTGTCAGCAACCGCAACAATTCTTGCATGTAGTGGAATCTCTTTTCCCTTTAAACCGTCAGGATAACCATTTCCATCATAACGTTCATGATGATTGCGTACAATTTCTTGTACGTGATCGATCAGAGAAATATTCTTTAAGATATTTGCACCAATGATCGTATGTTCCTTAATAATAGAAAATTCTTCCTCAGAAAGTTTGCTTGGTTTATTTAAAATGGTATCAGGAATAGCAATTTTGCCGATATCATGAAGATGAGCAGCATTTTTTAGATTACTAAGTTCTTTTTCATTCCATCCAAGTTCACGAGCAATCAAAACGGAATACTCTGCAACACGATGAGAATGTCCTTTCGTATATTCATCTTTTGCCTCGATCGTGGTGGATAACATCTGCATCAACTGCAGAGACATCTCTTCTATATTTTTTTTACGTTTATCGAGTTCTTCCTGTTGCTGGTGTTTGATGATATCACGGATGATATGGATCGTATAGATCACATTTATAAACAGTAAGATCAAAATAGCGATACCGACAAATACACCAGAAACAGATACTTTGTAATATACAGAAATTGCTTCAAAAATCACAGAAAGCATTGTAATAAGCAGTCCAAAGAACAACAGGCAATCACTTCGACTCCGATGATTCCAATATCTGATCAGAAAAGTAAGAATGACAGCAAGGAAAGTAATAATAAGGATTGCGTGTGCTGCTGGCATTGTCTCAATATAATCTGCAACGCCTGTAAGATGCAGGATCGTACAGATGATAAAATTCAATAAAGCAATAAAACAAATCGATTGAAAGATCTTTTTATATTTACCTTTCTGAAGATTATTGACATATAAGGAAATCGGCAACGGACATAACATGAGCATAATAAAACATGAAGTTGCAAGTCCAGATGCATTTGGAACAAGGATCTGCCGCATTTTTGATTCTCCGATCATCCAGACAGAACCCATAAGCGTACACCATCCAAGATATTCCATATTAAACTTGGTTTTGTAAACAATTCCAAGGGCGATACTGAATAAGATTGTGACAATCGATGCAAAAAAGATAAATGATCCGATCACGGTTCCAGAGAAGTTATGATTGAAAATATAACTCCAGATCTGCATTTGATCTCCACAGTAAATCGTATTGACAACACCAGAGTAGTTACTCGTATATGTTGTAAGTTCCAGACAAAGTTCCTTTCCGGCATCTGCAGACGAAGTATTGCAGAATATATAACGGCTGGCAGAGTTTTTGCCAAATCGGTGCAGGCTTTTTGCATTGTACTCTTTTCGAAGTTTTCCATCAATGTAAAAACGTACATCTTGAAGGGAAGAACGGATTGCGATCACATTCTCGTTATAATCATCTGGAAGTGTAGTAGTAATGATCATCGTCTGTTTTGCTGGAACTTTATAACGTCCAGGGACAGAAATGTTTTGTTTTGTACCATCGGATTTCTTCCATGTAAAAGTACCATTGTAGATGATGGAATGTCCAGATTGGTCAAAAAACTGTTCATCAGGTCCTAAAATCTGAATCCCAATGAACCAGACAAAGATGATCATCATCAAAATATAAAATAGTCTGGAAATATTTTTATTAGTTTTGTATGGTTTTCTGATCAAAAATAGTTTCCCCCTCCATTTGTTGATCGCATTGTATATCAAAATCAACATAATTAATTTTATTATACGGTTTTATGATTCAATTTGCAATTTAAACTATACTTGACAGATCAATATTTTTTTGTTAAAGTAATCAAACAATCAATATTCCATGAGGGAGTAGTTCGCGTCATACAAAGACGTGATTTGTCAACAGACTCGGTAATGACTCGCAGATATCAAGCAAGTCAGCCTGGCAAATATTAAAGAATGAGACTCATGTATGTTCTTATAGTACATCTGGAACATACATGAGTTTTTCTTATGTACAAATAAAAAGACAATTTTGAAAGGAGAAAAACAAATGGAGAAATTTATCAACCAATCCCCATTATTTTTAGTGATCATCTGTCTGATCATAGGATTTGCATTTTTAATGAAAGGAGCAGACTATTTTGTAGAAGGAAGTTCAAGTGTCGCCAAACGTTTAAAAGTTCCTTCTATTATCATTGGATTGACGATCGTAGCCATGGGAACATCACTTCCAGAAACTGCAGTCAGTGTAACAGCGTCTATTGCCAATAATAATGCTCTGGCGATCAGTAATGTAGTTGGTTCTAATATCTTTAATATGATGTTTGTGATCGGAGTCTGTTCAATTTTAGCAACGATCGGTGTAAAAAGAGAAACAATTATAAGAGATATTCCATTATCTCTTGTATGTGCGACATTACTTCTCATATTTGGTTATCTTGCATTCGGAGATAGATCACATATGATCCTTGGACGTTTTGATGGAATCATTTTCCTTATTATATTTGCCGTATATGTTCTTATGATGGTTTTTCAGGCAATGCGTGCCAGAAATAATCAGGAAGTCGTACAACTTGAAACAATGGAAAATGAAGAATTGATGATCATGTCTTATCCAAAGAGTCTGTTATGTATCGTTGGAGGTGCAGCAGCCATTGCATTTGGTGGAGATCTTACAGTTGATGCCGCAAGCAGGATTGCCATAGATTTTGGAATGAGCCAGAATCTTGTAGGATTAACGATCGTTTCTATCGGAACTTCCCTGCCAGAACTAGTAACATCCATCGTAGCAGCAAGAAAAAATGAAGTTGATATGGCAGTTGGAAATGCAATTGGTTCGAATATCTTTAATATTCTTATGGTACTTGGAATTGCATCCGCGATCAGTCCATTACAATTGATCGGTGAAAATATTATCGATATTGTTGTATTAGTCGTATTTTCTATCGTTGTATGGTTCTTTGGAGCAACAAAAAAAGAGATTTCAAGAACAGAAGGAATCATAATGATCTGCTTGTATTTATGCTATAGTGCATACATCATTATGCGCTAGTCGTAATCATTGACATTACACCACTGCCACTATAAAATATAAGGTATACAGGAGGAAAGAAAATGCAGATATCAAGCAGATTTACAATGGCGATTCATATGTTTGCATGTATAGATGTATTTAAAGATATGAAAATGACCAGTGATTTTATGGCAGCAAGCATCGGAACGAATCCCGTGATCATAAGGAAACTTTTGCAACAGCTCAAAGCAGCAGACCTGGTTGAAGTATTAAGAGGAACTGGCGGCGTGAAAGTGAAACGTCCATTTAATGAGATCACATTTTTAGATATTTATCAGGCTGTGGAATGCACACCACAGGAAGAATTATTCCATTTCCATGAGAAGCCAAACCAGAAATGTTCGGTAGGCCGTAATATCCATCATGTGCTGGATAGTAAATTAGATAAAGTACAAAGGGCGATGGAACAAGAACTTGCTAAGATAACCTTAGAAGATGTAAAAGAAGAGATGGAAGAGTGGATCAGGAAGGAGAACGAATGATCAGATTAGCAACGATCGGAACCAACTTTATCACAGACTGGTTCATGGAAGGAGTTCAGGAATTAGAAGAGATTAAATTAACTGCGGTATATTCAAGAAATTTAGAAAAAGGAAAGCAGTTTGCAGCAAAATATGGTGTAGAGAAAGTATATAACAATTACGAAGAAATGGCACAAGATCCAGAGATTGATGCTGTTTATGTAGCAAGTCCGACTTATATGCATTACGCACATTCCATTACAATGATCAATTATGGAAAACATGTTTTGTGCGAGAAACCAGTCTGTTCAAATCGTGAAGAATTAGATATACTTACCCAAGCAGCGAAAGAACAAGGTGTTGTATTTATGGAAGCTATGAAGAATGTTCATTCACCAGGATTTTATGCAATGATGGATAATCTTCATAAGATCGGAACGATAAGGAGAGCAACGATCCAGTATTGTCAGTATTCTTCTAGATATGACAAATTCAAAAATGGTATCATAGAGAATGCGTTCAATCCAAAGCTTTCTAATGGGGCATTAATGGATATTGGATCTTATTGCATCCATTTCCTCGCAAGTTTATTTGGCAAACCAGAAAAGATCTTGGCGGACAGCATTTTTCTTGAAAATGGAGTTGATGGAGCAGGAAGTGTGATCGCATCTTATGGAGATAAGCAGGCAGAGATCATTTATTCCAAGATCACAGATTCTAAACTGCCAACACAGATTCAGGGAGAAAAGGGCTGTATGATCATTGAAGAATGTCCGATCATTAAGAAGATTACGATTCTTTATCGTAATGGGGAGAAAGAAGAATTACAATTTGAAAAAAGAGACAATCCAATGATCTACGAGACAAGAGATTTTATAGAACTGATCAAAAAACATAAAGTCGATCATGAATTTTTAAGATCATCAGAGATTGAGATGGATATCATAGATGAAGTACGAAGACAGACAGGAATCATATTTCCAGCAGATAAGATCAGAGAACAATGATCCTAAATAAGAGATTTTAAAATAAGACTAATAAACAAGAAGGGAAATCAAAAAACATGAGAAAGATCATAGCAGCAGGATGTTTGATGATGGCAATGTCACTATGTGTGGGATGCTCATCAAAGAAAGAGGACAGCAAAGAAACAACAACAGCAACAACGGAAGCCAAAATGAAAGTACAGTCCAAATATAAAGTACCAAAGATCACAGCAGCAAAGAAAACGGATCAGCTGGCTGAAGCACAAAAGGGTGAAACAATTGTTACGATGCAAGTTAAAGGTTATGGAGAGATGAAGTTTAAATTTTTTATGAAAAAAGCACCATTGGCAGTGAAAAACTTCGTAACACTTGCATCAAATGGATATTTTGACGGACAGATCTTTCACAGAGTCATTAATGATTTTATGATCCAGGGTGGAGATCCAACAGGAACAGGTACTGGAGGCGAAAGTATCTGGGGAGAAGAATTTAAGAATGAAGTCTGTGATGAACTTTTACCTTTAAGAGGGGCGTTATGTATGGCAAATTCTGGAGCTGATACAAATGGAAGCCAGTTCTTCATCGTTCAGGCCAAATCAGATACAGCAAAAAAAGGTCTGGAAGAAGGAACTATGGATTTTACCAAGAAACAAAAACAATTATTTTTAGATCAGGGTGGATACCCATCCTTGACAGGAAGCTATACGGTATTCGGACAGATGATCGAAGGATATGATGTGTTAGATAAGATTGCAGCATGTGAGACAAAGGATAGTGGAAGTGGGGAACAAAGCCAGCCGGTGAAGAAAGTTGTGATTGAGAAAATGGCGGTTTCAAATGCAAAATAAATAAAAGGGGAAACAGGTGATGATATGCTGATCGTTGCACTTGATGCATCAAGGAAAGAACCTTTATATGAGCAGATTTATAATTCTATAAAAGAAGAAATTGTAACAGGAGCTTTACCTTTCGGGGCAAGGCTTCCTTCTGCAAGAAGACTTGCAAAACATCTGGATGTAAGCCGCAATACAGTGGATACAGCTTATGCACAGTTGTGTGCAGAAGGCTATATAGAGTCAAAGCCCAAAAGGGGATTTTTTGTCTGTCAGGTTGAAGAACTCGCAGAATTACATATTCCAGTTAAAATTGAGGACGAGGAAGAAGAAATCAAGAAGGAAGAAGTTCCTTATGATTTTTCTCCGGTAGGAGTTGATATGACGCAGTTTCCATATCATATTTGGAGAAAACTTTTAAAAGAGATCATGATCAATGATAATAGTGAATTGTTCCAGAAGGGAAATTTTCAGGGAGATTTAGAACTTCGTAAAGCAATCATGTATTATTTGAGACAGTCAAGAGGTGTGCATGTTCACACTAGCCAGATTGTAGTGGCAGCAGGAATGGAGAATCTATTGTTTTTGATTCATCAGATTCTTGGAGAGAAAGTTTCTATCGGAATTGAGAATCCAGTATACAAAAATGCTTATGCAATCTTAAAAGAACTAAATTTTAAGATTCATCCGATCACTATGGATGAATCGGGAATGTGTGTGGAGCAGCTAGAACAAACAGATGCTAATCTGGCCTATGTGACACCAGCACATCAGTATCCAACTGGAGTGATCATGCCAGTTGGTCGTAGAAGCCAGTTACTAAGATGGGCAAAAAAAGACCCAGACCGTTATATTATTGAAGATGACTATGACAGTGAATTCAGATATCAAGGAAAGCCAATTCCAGCAATGCAGGGATTAGACGATGGAGAAAATGTAATCTATACTGGAACATTTTCAAAAGCGATCGCACCGGCCATTCGTGTATGTTATATGGTATTACCTCAAAAGCTGGTAAAACAATACCAGAAGATTGGGCGGACATTTTCATGTGCAGTATCAAGAATTGATCAGAAAGTATTAACCATGTTTCTGACAGAAGGACATTTTGAGCGGCATTTAAATCGTATGAGAAACATTTATAAGGAAAAACATGATCAGCTTATCATAAGTCTTAAAAAATTGGATTCAAAGATCAAAATATATGGACATGGAGCTGGTGCACATATCATTGTAAGCTTCCCGGTAAATGATCCTTACAAGTTCCAGAAAGAATTAAAACAAAGAGGTGTGATGATCTATCCGCTTTCATGGTACTATATTGAAGGAAAGCCATCGACAGAAGAATATATTTTAGGGTTTACTAGAATGAAAAAAGAAGATATGATAAGAGGGATTGAAATTATAAGAGAAGTACTCTATTCAAAATAAACAGTGGAGGACAATCATATGTCAGAAGAGAAGAATCAAAACGAGATTGAGGAAGTAACAAATGAAGACGAACACAAAGATGTAGAACATTACTGCTATCTTTGCAGACGTCCGGAATCTGCAGCCGGTAAGATGTTAGAACTTCCTAATAATATTTATATTTGTACAGACTGCATGCAAAGAACATTAAATTCTATGAGCAATGGCCAGTTTGGTTTCATTGATGCAAGAAATATGGATCTTGACAGCATGGACATCACAAAGATGATGAACGATATGCAAAGTATGCAGCCAAAAGCAGAAGTAAAGAAGAAAAAGAAAGACAAAAAAGAAACGCCAGAACTTACATTAAAAGACATTCCAGCACCACATCAGATCAAGGCAATGTTAGATGAATATGTCATTGGACAAGATTATGCAAAGAAAGTCATGTCTGTTGCAGTATATAACCATTACAAACGAGTGGTCACAAATACAATGGATGAGATTGAAATCGACAAATCCAATATGCTGATGATCGGACCAACAGGAAGTGGTAAAACATATCTTGTCAAAACACTGGCAAGACTGTTAAAAGTGCCCCTTGCAATCACAGACGCCACATCATTAACGGAGGCCGGATATATTGGAGATGACGTAGAAAGTGTCTTATCAAAGCTTCTACAGGCTGCAGACAACGATGTAGATCGTGCAGAACACGGAATCGTATTTATCGATGAGATCGATAAGATCGCCAAGAAACAAAACACAAACAGCAGAGATGTCAGCGGAGAATCCGTACAGCAGGGACTGTTAAAACTTTTAGAAGGAGCAGAAGTCGAAGTACCAGTCGGAGCTACAAGCAAAAACGCCATGGTACCACTGACAACGATCAATACAAGAAATATCCTTTTTATTTGCGGAGGAGCTTTCCCAAGACTCGAAGGAATCATCAAAAAACGACTGATGAAGAAAACATCTATCGGATTCGGAGCGGATCTTAAAGATCACTTTGATAACGAAGAGAACATCATCTCCAAAGTCACAAACGACGATCTGAGAGAATATGGAATGATTCCAGAATTTATCGGAAGACTTCCAATGGTATTTACATTAGACGGATTAACAAAAGAAATGTTAGTCAAGATCTTAAAAGAACCAAAGAATGCGATCCTGAAACAATACCAGAAGTTATTAGAACTAGATGAAGTCAAATTAGAATTCGATGAAGGAGCATTAGAAGCCATCGCAGAACAAGCCCTGAAAAAGAAAACAGGAGCCAGAGCATTACGTGCGATCATCGAGAAATTTATGCTGGACATCATGTACGAAATACCAAAAGATGACACGATCGGAAGTGTAACGATCACAAGAGACTACATCGAAAACCACGGAAATCCAGAAATTCATCTAAGAGACCAATAAATACAATCCAGATAATCCACGATATATCTAAACACAATGCAGACGGAATTATTAACCAATAGCTTTCCGTCTGCATTTTTATGTGATTCAATAACCTTCCGTATAAAAGAATATAGAAAATAAAATAGTAGTCAATTTGACTACTATTTTATTTTCTATATTCTATTGATTACGAAAGATTATTTAATAACCTTAATCCATCCTTCAGGTGCTTCGATATGTCCCATCTGGATTCCTGTTAAAGTATCATATAATTTCTGGATGACTGGTCCCATTTTTTCCATTCCGCTTGGGAAACAGATTTCGTTACCATGATCATAAATCTTTCCTACAGGAGAGATAACTGCGGCTGTTCCGCATAATCCACATTCAGCGAAATCTTTTACTTCATCAAATAATACTTCACGTTCTTCAACTTCAAGTCCAAGATATTCTTTTGCTACATAAACTAAAGAACGGCGAGTGATAGATGGAAGAATGCTGTCAGATTTAGGTGTTACGACTTTACCATCTTTTGTAACGAAGATAAAGTTAGCTCCACCTGTTTCTTCTACTTTTGTTCTTGTTGCTGGGTCAAGATACATATTTTCATCAAATCCCTGACGATGAGCTTCCATGATTGGGTAAAGGCTCATTGCATAGTTTAATCCAGCTTTGATGTTTCCTGTTCCGTGAGGTGCAGCACGATCGTAATCACTGACACGGATAGTAATAGGTTTTGCACCTTCTTTGAAGTAAGGTCCTACAGGTGTAGTGAATACACGGAACTGGTATTCGTTTGCAGGTTTAACACCGATAACGGCGTCACTTCCAAACATATATGGACGGATATATAATGTAGCACCAGAACCAAAAGGTGGTACGAATGCTTCGTTAGCTGCAACAACTTTCTCAATGGCTTCTACAAATTTGTCTTCAGGGAATACAGGCATTTCAAGTCTTCTACAAGAATCTGCCATACGGCTTGCATTTAAGTCAGGACGGAATACAACAATATGTCCATCTTCAGTTGTGTAAGCTTTCATTCCTTCAAAACATGTCTGAGCGTACTGTAATACACCGGCACATTCAGAGAGTGTGATCGTAGCATCTGTAGTTAATGCTCCTTCATCCCATGCTCCATCTTTATAATTTGCAACAAAACGGTAATCTGTTGGCATATAACCAAAACCGATGTTAGCCCAGTCGATATTTTTCTTTTCCATAATATTAATGCACTTCCTTCTAATCTTATTGTAGAGTCGTTAGCCAGTCTATGGATGGTTGGCTAAAAATTCTTATTGCTAACAGTTTACACCCGAATATTTATGACGTCAAGATATTTTATACATCATAACCATGAATGTTTTTCACCGATGGCCCATAGGTAAGACCAACACCTTGAGAACTTTTTGGTCCCTTTGGATAACCGATACCGCTGTAATAGATATAATAGGTGCCATTTTCTACAAAGAAGCTGCTGCGGTAAATACCACGGTTATCCCATGTTTTCTTCTTTTGGGATGGTTTTAAGATCGTGATACATTTCTTAAAATCATGTTCATTTTTAGAAGAAGTATAGTAAAGATTCATTTCTCTGTGCTTATGACCATTAATGAAAGCAACAACGATTATCTCATATCCTTTGTTCGTATGAATGACATCGAGATGCCAGCTGCGAAGATTATTTGATGGATATTTTAACTGAATCTTGCGTGGATTACTCCAATGGAATCCGTCTTTGCTTTCACGGTATAGAATCGGATATTTTCCTTTGCAATTAACGGTCCACATTTTATATCGTCCATTTTCATAGATGATCGATGGACTTAGAATGCGGTCAGTGTGTGCATCAGAAACCAATACATTCTGAGCTTTACTCCAATGGATACCATCAGTTGTTGTGCGTTTCATGATCTTATCGATCTGGGTACGATTATCAACCTGGCGCCAGTAGCATTCTAAAGTATTGATATCCTTTCTATATACAAGATGTGTATCAGAATTATATTGCTTGTCAGGATTTTCAAATGGAGTTAGTGGATCCAGTGCAACAGCTTTTCCTTCTCCTTCAAATGGTTTCCAGTGAATTTTATCATTGGATACGCAGACATGGGGATTTTCTTTTCGCTGGTCAGCACCTGGGTATGGTGTATAAGCCATCCAGTAGCGGTAGCCGTTCCAAGGTTTGTCAAAATTCAAGACTTTTGGGTGAAATGCCTGATCATCACCATAAGAACTGATGATATTAAGTTTTGATCTGCAAAGTTTCCGCTCCCAAGAGGTGTTTGTTTTTGCAGGCTGGTTAAGTTCTGTCTGCGTGTTTTTTGGTGCACAAGAAGAAGTGACGATCAATAAAGTTAAGATCATCACCAGTGCAATGCTTTTGTTCTTTTTTAACATAATCTCCTCCTTATTGTATGCAGCCTTTCAAATCTACGATCAAAAATCAGAAAATTTACATAGATTTTGCAAAGACTGACTACAGTATAACACAAGAAATGACATTATTTTCATAAAAGCATCATAATTAAGGAAAATGAAAGAAAGTTATTGGGAAAGTATGAAAAATAATGATATAATATTACAGAACAATAAAATAAGCGTAAACGAAAGGGGATTCTTCTCATGGACCAGATGAAGTATCTAAAGGAACTGGCAGTGCGTTATCCAAATGTCGCAGCTGCTTCAACGGAGATAATTAATCTTCAGGCAATCTTACATTTGCCAAAAGGAACAGAACATTACCTGTCTGATGTCCACGGAGAATATGAGAAATTCAGTCATATTATAAGAAATGGATCAGGAGCAGTCAGAAGTAAGATAGAGGATGAATTTGGAAATAAACTAACAAAAAAACAAAAGAAAAATCTAGCATCTGTTATCTATTATCCAGAGCAGAAAATGGATTTAATGGAAGAAGAATTACCAAGGAATGAACTGTTAGAGTGGCAGCATGATACGATGGTACGGCTTGTGCATGTTGCAAGAGCGGTTGGAAACAAGTATACAAGATCAAAAGTAAGAAAAGCAATGAATCCTCAATTTGCCTATATTATGGAAGAATTGATGGTGGAACATCGAAGAGCAGATAAGAAAAAATATGTAGAACAGATTCTTGAGACGATCATAACAACAGGAAGGGTCAGACAGTTTATCGCAGCAATGGCACATCTGATTCAGGATCTTTCCATTGACCATTTGCATGTGATCGGTGATATTTATGACAGAGGTTCAGGTCCACACAGGATCATGGATTGTATCATGAAAACGGAGAATGTAGATATTCAGTGGGGAAATCATGATATTTTATGGATGGGAGCTGCATCCGGGCATCGGGCATGTATTTGTAATGTAGTAAGGATCTGTGCAAGATATAATAATCTGGATGTATTGGAAAATGGTTATGGAATTAATCTGATCCCATTGGCAAGATTTGCACTGGAATGTTATAAAGATGACGATTGTGAGCTATTCCATGCATCTGGAGAAGTTGATGAAAGTAACATCCGTGAAGAAGAATTAAATAAGAAGATGCATAAAGCAATCGCCATCATTCAGTTCAAAGTTGAAGGACAATTGATCAAACGGCGTCAGGATTTTTTAATGGACGATCGATTGTTATTAGACAAGGTTGATTATGAAAAAGGAACGATCACATTGGATGGAAAGGAATATGAACTAAAAGACAAGAATTTTCCAACGATCGATCCAGAAGATCCATATAAGCTGACAAAAGAAGAAGAATACGTGATGGATCATCTTGTGACCGTATTTAAATATTGTGCTTATCTTCAGGAACATGTAAGATTTTTGTTTGCGAAAGGAAATTTATATAAAGTATTTAATGGAATGCTTCTGTATCATGGCTGTGTACCGTTGAATGAAGATGGTACCTTCCGTGAGGTAGAGATCGAAGGAAGAAAATATGCGGGAAAAGAACTTTATGATATCTTGGAACATCTGGCAAGACAAGGGTATTATGAAGAGAAGAATATGAAAGCTAGAAAATACGGACAGGATATTATGTGGTTCATCTGGTCTAATGAAAATTCACCTGTTTATGGAAAAGCAAAGATGGCAACGTTTGAAAGGTATTTTCTGGATGATGCAGATCTTAAGAAAGAGAAAAAAGACTATTATTATCAATGGTATGAAAATGAAACAGTGATCAATCAGATCTTAGAAGAGTTTGGTTTAGATCCGGCGACAGGAAAGATCGTCAATGGACATATGCCAGTTGCGGTCAAGAAAGGAGAAAGTCCGATTAAATGTGGTGGTAAACTGTTTGTCATTGATGGAGGATTTTCAAAAGCATATCAGAAGACAACAGGAATTGCGGGATATACACTTGTTTCGAATTCGTATGAATTAAAAATCGTAGCACATGAACCATTTGTATCAAGAGATACAGCAATTCGTGAGGAAACAGATATTCATTCTGACACAACGATTATCAATAAGGTAACAAAACGAAAATGTGTTCTTGATACGGATAATGGAAAAGCATTACAAGAAAAAGTGGCAGATCTTGAACAGTTATTATGGGCTTATCAGAAAGGACTGATTACGGAGCGTATATTATAGCAAGTTGCAATGGTAAGACAATGAAGTGTAAGGTTACTGTAAAATAACAAATTAAGAAGTTGCAGCATAAACTATAAAAAAATCCGAGGTATTCTTATGCCATGCGAAAATGCCGCCCAAAGTGATGACTACTTTGAATTTATTGGAGAATATAGTGGAGTTGTTGACTATGTAAAAGAAGAATTTAACACCGAATGTATCACAGTCATCGATCAAAGATTTGCAATCGCATACGTCCCGAAAAATGGACGGACATCAATCTACGGACAAAACTGCCCATACAACACGATCCCAAGATGTTTTGGCTTGATGGATACACAGATGTTAGAAGATGTTGGAGTTGCACAAGTAAGGAGAAGTACGTTAGAACTTTATGGAAATAGTGTCTTGGTCGGAATGATCGATACAGGAATCGACTATGAACATCAGGCATTCCGCTATGAAGACGGTAGCAGCAAGATTTATTCTCTATGGGATCAGACAATCAAAGGCAATCCAGAAGATACCTTCCTAGGATACGGAACAGAATACACAAAAGAACAGATCGAAGAAGCACTAAGAAGTAAAGTGCCGCAAGAAAAAGTACCATCGAAGGATGAATCCGGACATGGTACTTTTTTAGCAGGATTAATCGCAGGAAATGAGGACAACGAAGCAGGTTTTTCAGGGATTGCCCCAAATGCAGGACTCATTGTTGTCAAGTTAAGAAAGGCAAAAGATTATTTAAAAGAATACTACTGCATTGACCCAAAATACGAAGTATATGCAGAAACAGATATCATGCTGGCAGTCCGCTATATTGATGCGATCGCAGAACAACTGCAAAGACCTGTTGTCATATTTTTAGGAATCGGAACAAGCCTTGCATCCCATCTTGGAACAGGTCCATTAGATCAATATCTGTCAGGCAGAGCTATGCTTCGAGGAGTCGCAGTCGTCACAAGTGCCGGAAATGAAGGGCAGGCAAGACATCACTACAGCGGTCAGGTTTCACAAAATGCATCCAAAGTAGAAGTAAAAGTCGGAGAATCAGAATATGGATTTACGATGGAATTATGGGGATTAGCACCAAACCGATATTATGTGGATATCGAATCACCATCTGGACAGAAAACGGGAAGGATTCAAGGAGGATTAAGCGGACAGAGAGATGTCACATTTTTACTGGAAAGAACAAGGCTGATCGTGGAATATTTTACAGTAGATACATCTGCAGGAGCACCTGTCATCGTTATGAGATTTCAAAATCCAGCCCCCGGGATTTGGAATATCTATGTCAGCGATGATGAAGTTGGAAACAGAGAGTTTGATCTATGGCTTCCAATTACAAATTTTCTAAGTGAAGACACATTTTTTTTAGAATCGACACCATATAATACACTGGTAGCACCATCCAATACAGGATTATTAATGTGTTGCGGAAATTATAATTCTAATACAGGAAGTCTTGCAATCGACAGCAGCAGAGGTTTCCCAAGAAATGCGATCAAACCAGATTTTACAGCACCCGGAGTAGAAATCTTAGGACCACTTCCAAGAAATCGTTATGGAAGAAGATCAGGAACCAGTGTCTCAGGAGCTATCACAGCGGGAATCGCAGCATTGATGTTGGAATGGGGAATTGTACAGAAAAATGATATGCAGATGAATACGACGAGGATTAAGAATTATCTGATCCGCGGTGCAAGAAGAGATCAAGGGAGAATATATCCTAATCGAGAATGGGGATATGGGGAAGTTGATCTTTATGAGACGTTTTTGGGAATACGGTAAAAGAATGAAGATAAGAAAATTGTTTGAAGCAGCAGGAGACAGGATTGAAAATATTACAAGTGTTCAAAATGGAAAAAAGTGATACTTTTGTTAACTATTAATATCGCAGGAAAGAAGGTGTAACATGATAAACTTAAACATTCCAGTAGGAATTTCAGACTAAATCAGGCTTGGTCAGTGAAATTCTAAAAACACCAGCAACGGAAGTTACATTGATCACAAGACCAAGACGTTTTGGAAAAACACTTGGAATGAGTATGTTATACAACTTCTTTGATATAAAAAAAGACAGCAGGAAATTATTTGAAGGTCTGGAGATTTCAAAAAAAGATAATGTATGCAAAGAGTGGATGAACCAGTATCTAGTCATTTTTCTAACATTTAAAAATATTGATGGATTAAACTTCCAAGGAGCATATGATCAGTTAGTATATGAGATTGGAAGTTTATTTGAAGAGCATTCATACTTAACAGATTGTGAACAACTAAGTGAGAATGAACGACAGATGTTTCGAAGATTACAGAATCAGCAAGCCAGTACAGTTGAGATTTCGCGCTCCTTACAATTATTATTGCAGATCATGAATAAATATTATGGAAAAGAATAAACTACTTAGAAAAACAATCAGTTATCACGATTATAAAGAAGATTTCTACCCATTTCTTGCAGGAATTTTTGCAGGAGCAGGATATATGGTGGAATCAAATAAAGAACATGGAGAAGGCAGAAGTGATGTGGTTGTTTATGACTCTATAGATGGAAGAGTTGTGATATTCGAGGCAAAGTATTCGAAGACGATCGATGCAATGGATCAGGATTGTCAGGCAGCGATCAAACAGATCGATCAACGGATGTATGCAAAAGAGTATGAAGACAGCTGTGATGAAGTGATTTGTTATGGGATTTCTTTTTATAAAAAGAGATGTACGATTTTGAAGAAGTAGTTGTAAGGTAGAAAAAATTTAAGTTGTGGAGTTGGCCAACTGTAGATTTTTGTCACATATACGAAAGCCTATCAAATCACAATTTTCAATTTCCGATAATTCGCCCAGCAAAGGAACAAACAACTAAGAAACAATCCTCCAAAATATCCCTTAACCCCATACAAAGGAATGACAAATAAAATAAAACAGATCTGAATCACAAGAGATACACTGTTATGTAGCAGTGTATCTTTCGTTTTTCCAAGTCCATTTAAAATCGTAGATAAGATTGAAGAACAATACAAAAACGGACATAGAAAAGACAATAATCTTAAATATTCCCCGCAAAGTTTATTATGAAAAAAGAAGTTCCCAATCCAAGGAGCTAATACAAAGAATCCGCCCCAAGCCCCAACTCCAAGAATCAAACAAAAAATGATAGGCAGGATCGCACAACGTCTAAGATAAGCAGAATTATTTTCAGCTTTGGCAGCGGAAATCTTAGGTAAGAGCATTAAAGATAAAGCATTTGTGATCGTAGATGGAAACATAATAAAAGGAAGTACCATTCCACTTAAGATTCCATAAATCTCGACACTACGATACCGATTTCCATAAAAGCGATATAACATCATCGGAATCAGAATACTTTGCACACTCTGCAATAAAGTGACAGACAAGCTGTTTAAAGTCAGGGGAATCCCAAGAGATAACAGTTCGTAACATAAAGAACGTTTTGATACAGTCGAACCGGATCCTGCCTTAACATGATCAGATTTTTTATGTAAAAGATAATAGATCACAGTAAAGAAAAATGAAACGATTTCACCGACAGCCATTCCACAAACAGCAAGGAATGCAGCAACTGGCATTTTTTCTATCAAGAATATAGAAAGCAAAAAAATGGAAGAAACCCGAGAAATCTGTTCTAAACACAAAGAAAGCGCGGGGACATAAGAATTTCCGACTCCAAGACAATATCCATGAATACAATTTTTGACACCGACAAAAGGAAGAACAAGGACAGCAAGCCGAAGGCATGGCACGCAGGCAGGTTCATGAAGAAAGACAGCACAGATTTTATCTGCATATACAAAGCAAAAAAAGGAAAAAATAAAACAAAGCACCATTGTCAAAATAATTGTAAGTCGAAGAGTTGTTTTGGCAGCATCAACTATTCCTGCAGCTTTTTTTTCCGCAGTGATCTTAGAAAGTGCAATCTGAAATCCCTGAAAGCAGACCGCAAACCCAAGAAGATATACAGGAAAGATCAACTGATAAATTCCAATCTGATGTGCACCAATCATCCCTGCAAGAAATATTCTATTATAGAATCCAATGAGCCGTGAAAGAAAATTTGAAATTGTTAAGATCACAGTGCCACAGATAAATGGGCTTGCATTTTTCATAAGAGATACCAGCCGTTTTTAATCATTGTATGAAATAAAAAAATAAGATATTCCAAATAATGTTGACATCACAAAGATGCTTTGTTAATATAACAAATGAAATCCGAGTTATATAGTCGGGATTGAGGTGAGAGAATGAAATTATCGACAAAAGGACGCTATGGATTAAGAGCAATGGTAGATATTGCAGTATACAGTCAGGATAGTCCGGTACCGATCAGTGCGATCGCAGAACGGCAGAATATTTCTGTCAGCTACTTAGAGCAATTATTACCAAAACTTAAGAAGGCAGGAATTATCAAAAGTATTCGTGGGGCACAAGGTGGATATATGTTGGATAAAGATCCAAAAGACATTTCCGCAGGAGATATTTTAAGAACTCTGGAAGGAGATCTAACACCGATCGACTGTGCAGCATTTACTGGAGATACATCCACTTGCAGCGGAACAAAGTTCTGTGTAACTAAGACAGTCTGGCAAAGAATCAATGATAGCATCCAGCAGGCGGTTGATTCAATTACCTTACAAGAATTGATGGAAGAATCAATCGAAATACATAATAAATATGATCAAGAAGAAAGGCAGGAATCATAATCATGGAAAAGAAAATCATTTACTTAGATCATGCAGCAACTACAGCAACAAGACCGGAAGTTGTAGATGCAATGCTTCCTTATTTTACAGAAAATTTCTGGAACCCATCCAGTGTATATACACCAGCATTAAATAACCGTAAAGTCATAGATGAATCAAGAGATACGATCGCAAAATCTCTTGGAACAACACCAGAGAACATCTATTTTACAGCAGGTGGTTCTGAATCTGATAACTGGGCATTAAAATGTACAGCAGAAGCTTATGCAAGCAAAGGAAAACATATCATCACAAGTAAGATCGAGCATCATGCGATCCTTCATACATGTGAATATCTTGAAAAAAGAGGATTCGAGATCACATATATCGATGTTGATGAAAACGGAATCTTAAAATTAGATGACCTAAAAGCAGCAATCAGACCAGATACGATCTTAATTTCTGTGATGTTTGCAAACAACGAGATCGGAACGATCCAGCCAATCAAAGAGATCGGTGCGATCGCGAAAGAACATGGAATCATCTTCCATACAGACGCAGTTCAGGCATATGCACAGATTCCAATCAATGTCGATGAATACAACATCGATATGTTAAGTGTCAGCGGACATAAATTCGGTGGACCAAAAGGAATCGGATTCTTATATATCAGAAAAGGATTAAAACTTCGTTCTTTCGTTCATGGTGGAGCTCAGGAAAGAAAGAGACGTGCCGGAACAGAAAATATCACAGGTATCGTAGGACTTGCAAAAGCAGTCGAGATCGCATTTGCAACAATGGATGAAAGAATCAAGAAAGAAACAGAAGTTCGTGACTATGCGATCAAGAGAATCTTAGCAGAAGTTCCATACTGCAGATTAAATGGAGATGCAGTGAAGAGAGTACCAAATAATATCAACATCAGTTTCCAGTTTATCGAAGGTGAATCCTTACTGATCATGCTTGATATGGCAGGAATCTGTGCATCTAGTGGATCAGCATGTACATCTGGATCCTTAGATCCATCTCATGTATTGTTAGCTATCGGACTGCCTCATGAGATCGCTCATGGATCACTTCGTATGACAATCGGAGAAGAAACAACAAAAGAAGATATGGACTATGTTGTTGATAAGATCAAAGAAATCGTGACAAAATTAAGAAAGATGTCACCATTATACGAAGATTTCGTAAAGAAAAATAACTAGAAAATTATAGATAGATAAATCAGGAGGAATCACAATGTACAGTGAGAAAGTAATGGATCATTTTCAGCATCCAAGAAACGTAGGAGAAATTGAAAACGCCAGTGGTGTTGGAACAGTTGGTAACGCAAAATGTGGAGATATCATGAGAATCTACTTAGATATCGATGATAATGGAATCATTCAGGATGTCAAATTCAAGACATTTGGATGTGGAGCAGCTGTTGCAACAAGCAGTATGGCAACAGAATTAGTAAAAGGAAAGAACATCCAGCAGGCATTAGAAGTAACAAACAAAGCTGTTATGGAAGCATTAGACGGACTTCCACCAGTGAAAGTTCACTGTTCTTTACTTGCAGAAGAAGCAATTCACGCAGCATTATGGGATTATGCTGAGAAAAATGGTATCAAGATCGAAGGATTAGAAAAACCTAAAACAGATATCAGTGAAGGTGAAGAAGAAGAGGAATACTAGGAGGCAGCTGTGAAAGAAAAAGTCGTGGTTGGAATGTCAGGAGGTGTTGACTCATCTGTTGCGGCATATCTCTTAAAGAAGCAGGGATATGACGTGATCGGTGTGACAATGCAGATCTGGCAGGAAGAAGATGAGTTTGTTCAGGAGGAGAATGGCGGATGCTGTGGATTATCAGCGGTTGATGACGCAAGACGTGTTGCCCAGGCAATTGGAATCCCACATTATGTTATGAACTTCAGAAAAGACTTCAAAGATAAAGTCATTGACTATTTCTGTGAAGAATATTTAAATGCAAGAACTCCAAATCCATGTATCGCATGTAACCGTTATGTAAAATGGGAGTCCTTGTTAAAGCGTTGCTTAGATATTGGAGCAGACTATATTGCAACCGGACATTATTCACAGATCACAAAGCTTGATAACGGACGTTACGCATTAAAATGTTCTAAGACACAGAAGAAAGATCAGACCTATGCCCTGTATAATCTGACTCAGAATCAGCTTTCCAAAACACTCATGCCAATCGGGGCATATACCAAAGATGAAGTCAGAGCGATCGCAGAAGAGATCGGACTTTTAGTAGCTAAGAAGCCTGATAGTCAGGATATCTGCTTTGTAGATGATAACTATGGTGAATTTATTGAAGAGACAACTGGAACAAAGATTCCAAAAGGAAATTTTGTAGATCCAGAAGGCAATGTCTTAGGACAGCACAAAGGAATCATCTACTATACTGTAGGACAGAGAAGAGGTTTGGGACTATCCTTGAAGAAACCAGGATATGTCATTAAAGTAGATAAAGATACGAATGAGGTCGTCGTCGGAGACAAGCAGGATTTATTTGCCAATGTTTTATATGGAAATAAAGTTAACTGTATGTCTGTACCAGCATTTGAAGATGGTATGAGACTGATGGCGAAGATCCGTTATAATAGTCCGGAAGTTCCTTGCAGAGTTTATATGACAGGGGAAGATGAAGTGAGAGTTGTCTTTGACGACCCACAAAGAGCGATCACACCGGGACAGGCCGTTGTATTCTATGATGGAGATATTGTTGCAGGAGGAGCTACGATCCTTCGTGCGGCAAATGAATAAATAAAAAAACAAGGAAGTTTTTATATCTCAAAAAAGGTATAAAAACTTCCTTGTTTTCTATATTTTTCTATTTCAAATAAAAAAATCATGTTATAATGAAAAAAGTAGTTCATGATGATAAGGGGGGAATGATATTATGAAAAAAGGGTTTCTGGCCGCACTGATGGCATGCATGATGATCACATCATTATTGACAGCATGTGGCAGTTTAAAGAAAGATGAGGCAAAGACGGTCAAGCTAGACCCAGATAATCCAGTGACGTTAAAAGTCTGGCATTATTATAATGGAAACCAGCAGGCAACATTTGACAAACTGCTAGAGAAATTTAATTCAACCGTTGGAAAAGAACAAGGAATTTATGTTGAAGGCTATGGACACGGATCAGTTGCAGATCTTGATAAGGCATTGACAAGTTCGGTAAACGAAGAAGTAGGTGCAGAAGATATGCCAGATATTTTTTCAACTTATGCAGATACGGCATATTCCATCCAGAAAAAGGGAAAATTAGCAGATCTATCACCATATTTTACGAAGAAAGAACTTTCAAAATATATAGATTCCTACATCAAAGAAGGATATTTAAATAACGATAAAAAGCTGTATTTACTTCCAGTTGCTAAATCAACGGAAGCAATGCTTTTAAATACGACAGACTGGGAACCATTTGCCAAGGCAATGAAAGTGACAACGGATGACCTGAAGACAACAGAGGGAATCACAAAAGTAGCAAAGAAATACTATGAATGGACAGATGCAAAGACACCGAATACACCAAATGATGGAAAAGCATTCTATGGAAGAGATTCCATGTCAAATTATTTTGTGATCGGAATGAAGCAGATGGGTCAGGAATTATTTAGAGTCAAAGATGGAAAAGTAACAGTGAATGTAGATAAAAACTCCATAAAACGTTTATGGGAAAACTATTATGTACCATATGTGAGTGGCTATTTTGCATCTTACGGAAGATTCAGATCTGACGATGTGAAGACAGGAAATATTATTGCATATACAGGTTCTACGTCTTCTGCATTTTATTTCCCGGATAAGGTAGAAGAAGATAAGGGTTCTCATAAGATTGATTATAAAGTATTAGAAGCACCGATCATGAAAGGTGGAAAAAATTATAAAGTGCAGCAGGGTGCTGGAATGGCAGTGACGAAATCAGATGATAAACACGAATATGCAGCGACTGTATTTTTAAAATGGTTTTCAAAGAAAAAACAAAACCTTGAATTTGTTTGTGAATCTTCTTATCTGCCAGTTTTGAAAGAAGCCAACAATATGAAGAGTGTGGATCAGATGATCAAAGATAAGAAGATCAAAGTAGATGATAAAACCTACGATTGTCTGAAGAACACATTGGATAATTTTGATAAAACAAAATTTTACACAACAAAGACATTCAAGAATGGATATAGTATGCGAAAAGTCTTGGACTATAATTTATCCGATCAGGCAACTGCGGATAAAGCTGCCATTGATAAAGCGATCAAGGCAGGTGCATCCAGAGAAAGTGTGTTAAAGCAATACACATCAGATAAGAATTTTGAAACATGGTATCAGGGATTTTGCAGTGCACTTGAGAAAGCACAGGAAGCAAAGGAAACGAAATGAAAGTTTCGTAGTAACAGGGGAGACAGAGCGTGAAAAAGAAGAGATCATTATTGCAGATCATGTTAATACCGATGCTTGTGATCATATTGATCCAGGGGAGTATACCGTTTTTGACACTTGTACTGAGCGGGATCAAGAAGAGTCTGGAAGATAATACGATACAGATGGATACGCATATGATAGAGAAAAACCAGTTGATCCTGCAAAATGATATGAATGAGAAATGGCGTACGATCTACAAAGAGAGTGATGGGCTTTCACTGAATCTCGAGAATTTATTAAAAAGTGATCATAAAACGATAAAGCAGTTTTTGAAATCAAAAGAATTACAGGGGCAGTATCTGGAAAAGGTATTCCCACAGCTTTTGAGTACACTACAGTATAATACAACATCTGGTGTTTTCCTAGTACTGGCGAATGACCAGGATATTTCAAAAGAAGCAGATTATCAAGGAGTTTTTGTAAGAGATTCTAATCCACAGTCTAAGACAGTTTCGAATACAGATTTACTAATGGAACGTGGCAGTAAGAAGCTGTCTCATAATGAGAAGATTTCCTTAGATAGTCCGTGGGTAACCAATTTCCATTTTTGTGGAAATGGACAGCGAAGTGCCGATGATTTTTATTATCAGCCATACATAGCGGCACAGAAATATAAAGACAGTAAGATGGTCGATCTTGGCTATTGGGCTAAGCCATTTATCTTGGAAGACAGTTATTTGGATGATCATAAGATGATCACTTATTCTGTACCTTTGAAGTATGATGGAGAAATCTATGGAGTTTTGGGAGTGGAGATTTCCTTGGATTTTTTAAACAGTTACTATTCTGTACATGATCTTGATACTTCAAGAAATGCAGGATATGCATTGACGATCGATCAGTCGGATGATTCTGATAAAACTTATGAGATCATCAGTGGAAAAGGAACACTTTATGATGCAGCAGCAAGAGTTGGAAAGACTTTAAAATTACAACAACAAACAGGAAAAGAATTATATAAAGTGAAGGATGCTTTTGTTGGAACGCAAAGAATCTATGCGATCACAAAACCTCTAAAATTATATAGTAATAATGTACCATATGAGGATACGAAGTGGACATTGTGTGGATTTGTTACAGAGGATTCTATCTATGGACTTGGGAATCAGGTATATATGTGGATCATTGCAACAATCATAGGAAGTACATTATGTGCAGTTATCCTTTTATATATTTTGATACGTTATGTGACAAAACCAGTATATACGCTTGCTGAAAGTGTAAGAGGCGGGGTTAAGAAAATTCATCAGTATGGATCATCATCGATCAAAGAAATCAATGAACTTCATGAAGTGATCGAAACATTGACAGATGCACAGCAAGAAGCAGAAGATAGGCTGTTGGAAGAAAAAGAACGTTATAAGATTGCAGTAGAGACATCCAATGATTTGTTCTTTACTTATCGTAAGAAGGATAAGATCCTTGAAATTGTAAACAGCAAAGAATTTGATGGAGTCTGGAAATGCAAAGACCATCCAGAATATTTAAGAAACGAGTGTATCCATCCGGAAGACCGCAAGAAAGTATTTGACATTTTTAAGACAGACGAGAAGAAATTGAATATTGAATGCCGTTTAAGAGAGAATGTTCATAAAGACTATAAATGGGTAAATCTGACGGGAAGTGTGATGAAGGATGAGAATGGAGAATATGATCGTGTGGTTGCCTGTGTACATGACATTCAGCAGCACAAGATGTTAGAAGAAGCACAGAAAAATAAACAGATTCTTGATTCTACAACTAAGTTTTACCGTTTGGAACATGGAATTAATGAAATCATGTTACGAATGAAACAGGTTCATAAGTCAGTATTCACAGAACTTGAGATTGATCAGTTTACAAAATTAAACCAAAAATATGGTCTGGTATTTGGAGACCTGATACTGGAACATTTAGCAAAGATCATTCGTAGAGAATGTATAGAGCAGAAGATCAACGATGCTATTTTTATTCGTGGAAATGCAGGAAAGATTGTAATCTGGATTCCACACAAAAGTGTAGATGATATGAAACAACTTCTTGATCTGATCAGAGAAGATTTTGAAAATATGATTCATAAAGATTATCAGGAATTAAGCTTTAAGGCAGGAATATCTATGATATCAAAGGATGATGATATATGGGAAATGCTAAAACAGACAGAAAAAGCTTTACAGCTAGCAAAAAGCAAGCAGATGAAAGAACTTTGTTATGAAGAATTATCCAAAGAAGAACAGATCATTCCTAAAGATATGAAGATTGAAGAACGCCCAATTTTTGAAAAGCTAAAAGAAATGAGTCTGTCATCATTGGCATTAAATTTATTTGATCGTAGTAGTGATATGAAGGTTGCAATGGATGTACTTGCTCTGAAACTTCAGGAAGTTTGTCATCTTAAAAATCTTGAGATCATAAACTTTAGCAAAGAATATCTGGTAAATAGCTATTCCTATCAGTGGAAACAGGAAGATACACAAAAATGGAGCGGAATCGTACATTGTAATGCAACACAATATGCAGATTTCATAAAAAATAACATTAAGCAAAAGATTCTTCCAATCACACAAAAGCTGCGTCAGGAACCATTACTGAAAGACTTTGTCAAAGAACAAGATGGTATGATCTTCCATATGCTTGATGATGGAGAATATTCTGGAAGTGTATTATTTATTGGAGTAGAGCGTCAATATATTTATGAGGAGAAAGAGCAGAAACAGTTAGAAGAGATTAGTGCGATCATCCAAAACCGAATGAACCTGCAACGTCACAATCTCCTGGCTCAGGCAAAATCTGATTTCCTTGCACGAATGTCACATGAAATCAGGACACCAATGAATGGTATTATCGGTATGACGGAGATTGCTTTAAGAGAAGATCAAGGGGAAGCAAGAAGAATGGATTGTTTAAGAAAGATTCAGAGTTCTTCTACATATCTGCTTGGCATTTTGAATGATATTCTTGATATGAGCAAGATTGAAAGTGGGAAGATGCAGCTTGTAAAAAAGAAATATTCATTGAATCAAGTGATCGAAGATCTAAGCGTTGTGATGGAATCAAAGATAAAGCAAAAGAAGCTACATTTTGTAAAACAGATTGAACTGATTCACCATACATTCATATGCGATGAACTAAGACTTAATCAGATTCTTGTGAATCTCTTAAGTAATTCGGTCAAATATTGTGATGAAGCTGGATATATCTCACTGATCGTGAAAGAAACAGCTATGGATGAGAAACATTCTGATGTTTATTTTGCGGTGCAGGATAATGGATGAGGAATTGCAAAAGATAAGCAGGAGATCATTTTCAAACGTTTTGAGCAGGCCGATAATTCTGATCTCGCAAGAAGACAAGGAACAGGACTGGGACTTGCAATCAGTAATCGTTTAGTTCATATGATGGATTCAGAGATTGAACTTCAAAGTGAGTTAGGAAAAGGAAGTATCTTTGGATTTCATGTGACACTGGAACTTGCACAAGATCAGGAAGAGGTAAAGAAAGCAGAGGATCATCCATTAAATGTGGAAGGAAAGAGAATTTTGATCGCAGAAGATAATGAGCTGAATATGGAAATCATTACAACGATACTAAAGGACTATAAAGTGATCGTGGAATCTGTTTATAATGGACAAGAAGCATTGGATAAGATCAAAGCAAGTGCTCCAGGATATTATGATCTTATTTTTATGGATATCATGATGCCAGTGATGGATGGGCTTGAGGCAACCAAAGAGATTCGAAGACTTTCAAGAAGAGATTGTCAGGAGATTCCAATCATAGCAATGAGTGCGAATGCATTTGATGAAGATGTGAAAAAGTCTCTTGCAAGTGGGATGAATGGACATTTATCTAAACCGATCGATCTTGCTAAGTTGGAAGAGGTTTTATTGTTAATATCTTCTTAGTCTTTATAGATATCAGATGAGTATATGCGTATTTTATTTCATACTTTCTTCTAAAAAAAAGGTATGTTACAATACTATGAGTTGTATATTAACAAATAACAGGAGAAAGAGGTAGTATGCTAAATTTTATCAGAGGATTTTGTATGGCATTAGCTGACAGCGTTCCGGGTGTATCTGGTGGAACGGTTGCGTTCTTACTTGGATTTTATGACAAGTTTATCACATCACTCGATCATTTGATGTCAGGAACAAAAGAAGAAAGAATCGAAGCAATCAAGTTTTTAATAAGAATTGGAATTGGATGGGTAATCGGAATGGGGGCAGCGGTTTCTGTTCTGGCTAGTATTTTTGATGATAAGATCTATGAGATCAGTTCCTTATTCTTAGGACTTATCATCTTTGCGATTCCAATGATCTGTAAAGAAGAGAGGGATTCCTTAAAAGGGAAATATCAGAATATCATTTTTGTAGTGATCGGAGTTGTATTAGTTGCAGCGATCACATATTTTAATCCGGTATCTGGAAAAGGTATCAGTGTCAGTGTAGAACATTTAAATGTTACACTTGGTATTTACATCTTTGCGGTAGCAATGGTAGCAATTTCAGCAATGGTGCTTCCTGGGATTTCAGGATCAACTATGCTTTTGATCTTTGGATTATACATTCCAGTGATCACTGCTGTTAAAGAAGTAATGCATCTAAATCTGTCTTACTTTCCAGTTGTTGTGATCTTCGGACTTGGAGTCTTAACAGGGATCGCACTTGTCATTAAATTGATCAAGAGAGCTTTGGAAAATCATCGTTCAGCAATGATTTATTTTGTCATTGGAATGATGATCGGGTCTTTATATGCAATCGTTATGGGACCAACAACACTGGAGAATACGAAGGCAGCAATGACACTTCATACGTTCCATCCGGTATTCTTTATTATCGGTATTGCAATCGTTTTTGGACTTGAGAAGATCAAAGCAATTTCTGAATAATCCAATGAATTTAATAAAATACGAGAGTATAATAAAGGAGTTTTGCAGAATTTTATCTGTAAAGCTCCTTTTTTGCATATGTTATGTATGTCGTAAAATTACGATTGTAAATTCATAACAAACATTCACAGTTTTGACATAATCCTATGATAGAATAAAATCAACAAAATGAGAAAAGCTGTTTTTTACTCGATAGGAAGTACAGTATTATAAATGATCGTATAAAAATAAAATCAGGAGGAAGATATAAGGTGAGTGAATTAAAGATATTAGTTGTGGATGATGAAAGCAGAATGCGAAAGCTAGTGAAAGACTTTCTCACAAGAGCAGGCTATCAGGTACTAGAAGCACAGGATGGTGAAGAAGCGGTTGATACCTTTTATTCTACAAAAGGAATCAATCTTTTAGTCTTAGACGTTATGATGCCGAAGATGGACGGATGGGAAGTTGTCAAAGAGATCCGTAAGGTATCGAAAGTTCCGATTATCATGCTGACAGCCAAGGATCAGGAACAGGACGAGCTTCTTGGATTTGAACTTGGGGTGGATGAATACATTTCCAAGCCATTCAGCCCAAAGATTTTAGTAGCCAGAGTGGAAGCTCTTTTAAGAAGAACGGTTCAGACAGAAGGTGAACAGTTAGAAGCAGGCGGAATCGTGATGGATGTTGGAGGACACCATGTATCGATAGATGGGAAAGGAATCAATTTAAGTTATAAAGAATTTGAATTGTTACAATACTTTATGTCCAATCAGGGAAGAGCACTTACAAGAGAGAGTATCTTAAATCAGGTGTGGAATTATGACTATTTTGGAGATGCCAGAACAATTGATACGCATGTGAAGAAATTAAGAAGTAAACTTGGCGAGAAAGGTTCTTACATTCATACGATCTGGGGCATGGGATATAAATTTGAGGTTGAAGAGAATTGAAAAAGAGAGTATTAAAAAACCGTTCAGTCCGAGTAAAGATGACTTTGATGCTGATCATTATCATGACATCGGTGATCTTATTGTCTGTATTAGTAAATCTTACGATGCTTAAAACATACTATACAGAAAAAGAGAAAAAGGCAATTAAGGAATCATACTGTGAGATACAGAAAGTGTTTAAGAAGGATACAGTTCGTAAGAATGATGTTGATGAGATTGCCAAAAAGTATAATTATAGAATTATGATCAATGATTCGACAGGACAGAATGTATATAGCTCAGAAGGCGAAAAGAGTTTTATGTATAAAAACCTTTGGAATATTCTAAATAATAATCTGGACAGAATCAGTAATGAGATCAGCAAACAGGGATATGCAGTTATGACCAATTCCAATAAGAGTATTGGAACAAGTATTAATCTGATCGGATATCTGGAGGATGATTATACGGTGATCATTAGCACACCGATGGAAAGTATTCAGACAAGTGCAAGATTATCAGGACAGTTTACGATGTATGTTGGATTGGTCTTGATCGTTTGTGGTGCAGTGGCAATGTATTTATACAGCCGCCAGTTTACAAAGCCAATCGAAGATATGGCAAAAGCAGCGAATCAGATGTCGCATCTTGATTTTGATGTAAAAGTACCAACAGGATCAGATGACGAACTTGGAAGGCTTGGGAACAGTATCAATGAGCTATCGTCTAAATTGGAATTAACTATTTCAGAACTAAAAACGGCAAACAATGAGCTTCAAAAGGATATTGAGCAGAAAGTTCAGATTGATGAGATGCGAAAGGAATTCTTATCCCATGTATCACATGAATTAAAGACGCCGATCGCATTGATCCAAGGATATTCAGAAGGGCTGAAAGACAATATCTTAGATGACGAAGAAAGCAAGGAATTCTACTGTGACGTTATCGCAGATGAAGCAAAGAAGATGAACAGGATGGTTCAGAAACTGCTGACACTCAATCAGATTGAGTTTGGAAATAATCAGGTTAACATGGAACGATTTGATATTACGGAAATGATTCAAAATATGGTGGAAGCAAGTAAGATCCTTGTGGAGAAACAAGGAGTTCAGATTATTTTTGATGAACCAGAGACACATGTGTGGGCAGATGAATTTATGATCGAAGAGGTTGTGAATAACTACTTGAGCAATGCAAGAAATCATGTTACAGATGGAGGAATCATCAAAGTAAGCTATTGTCAGCATGGAAAGGACTTAAGAGTCAAAGTATTCAATACAGGAGATCATATTCCACAGGAAGATATCAATAAGCTTTGGGTAAAATTTTATAAAGTCGATAAGGCAAGAACAAGAGAATACGGTGGAAGCGGAATTGGATTGTCTATCGTTGAAGCTACGATGAAAGCCCATGGCAAAGATTACGGAGTTACGAATGTAGAAGGTGGAGTAGAATTTTACTTTGAAGTAGAATCCGCAGATTCTGAATCCGAATAGTATGATTCAATGTAAAAATAATACAGACAAGGAAACGATTCTTGTGGTATGATATAGAAAGAGTAAAAGCAGGGGAAATCAGTGTAAGCTGGTTTCCTTTGGCAAATAAGGATAAAAAGGATGAAAGAAATATGTTAAAAGATTACAAAGACCAGATTCAAGATGCAGACCTTGTATTAGTTGGAATCGGACGAGAATTACGTGCAGACCGTCTGATCGATTTTAAGAAAGCAATCACAAATGAACATTATCAGAATCTGATCGGCAAAGATGATGAAGATTCCAAATGGATGAGAACAGTCTACGAAAGAGAATATTTATTATCTATGAAAGAGACAGATCTGTTCAAAGAATTAGAAGAAGTTTTAGAAGGAAAAGAATATTTTGTAGTGACAAGCAATGATGATGGATTATTATATCATACTCATTTAAAGAAAGATCATGTTACTGCACCATGTGGCAACGGTGATTTCTTCCAGTGCAGCGGACCATGTGATGAACAGCTCTATCCAGCCAACTTAGGACTTAAAGATCTAATTGATTATTACGAGAAAACAGGTAAGATAGAACATCTGGA
Source organism: Anaerostipes amylophilus (assembly GCF_025567365.1). Taxonomy (NCBI): domain Bacteria; kingdom Bacillati; phylum Bacillota; class Clostridia; order Lachnospirales; family Lachnospiraceae; genus Anaerostipes; species Anaerostipes amylophilus. The sequence goes on from NZ_JAOQJG010000004.1 coordinate 32,967, forward strand.
GTGTCCAAAGTGTGGCAAACAATTAATCTTTAATGTCCGTACAGAAGAGACAAAATCCATCTATATCGAAGGAGCCTACCTAAATTCATGGGCAAGTTATACGAAATGGCTCCAAAACACTTTAAATAAAAAGCTTTTTATATTAGAATTAGGAGAAGGTTTTGAAGTCCCAAGTTTGTTCCGCTGGCCTTTCGAGAAGATGGCATTCTACAATGAGAAAGCAACTTTTGTAAGAGTGCATCATTCACTTTACCAGATTGGAAAAGAGATCAAAGAAAAAGGAATCGGGATCAAGATGGACAGCCGTGACTTTTTAAACATAGCACACGAATAGAGGAGACAGCCTATGATAGCGATTATCGATTATGATGCAGGAAATATCAAAAGTGTTGAGAAAGCACTGAATTACCTCGGAGAAGAAGCAATCATCACAAGAGATCACGATGAGATCGTAAACAGCGACAAAGTCATTCTTCCAGGAGTTGGAGCATTTGCAGATGCGATGGAGAAGATTCGTCATTATGGATTAGAAGATACGATTCATGAAGTCGTAGAGAAGAATATTCCATTTTTAGGGATCTGTCTTGGGCTACAGTTAATGTTTGAATCTAGTGATGAAGGACCAGGGGTGAAAGGACTTGGATTATTACCAGGAAAGATCTTAAGAATTCCAAAGAGTGGAGATTTAAAGATTCCACATATGGGATGGAATAATATCAAAGTTAAAGAAGGTTCTAGATTATTCAAAGGACTTCCAGATAATCCATATGTATATTTTGTACATTCCTATTATCTTCAGGCAGACGATGAAGATATCGTAGCAGCAACAACCGAATATGGTGTGAAGATTCACGCAGCAGTAGAGAAAGACAACATCTTTGCCTGCCAGTTCCATCCGGAAAAGAGCAGCACCGTAGGACTACAGATTTTAAAGAACTTCGTTTCACTATAGGAGGAATTGGCGATGCATACAAAGAGAATTATCCCATGTTTAGATGTCAAAGCAGGACGCGTTGTGAAAGGTGTCAATTTCGTTAATCTGATTGATGCCGGAGATCCGGTAGAGATCGCAGCAGCATATGACAAAGCAGGTGCAGATGAGCTTGTATTCTTAGATATCACAGCATCATCCGATGCAAGAAATATCATGATCGATATGGTAAGAAAAGTCGCAGAAAAAGTATTTATTCCATTTACCGTCGGTGGAGGGATCCGTACTGTGGATGACTTTAAAGCAATCTTACGAGAAGGCGCAGATAAGATTTCGATTAATTCCTCAGCAATCAATACACCGAATCTGATCAATGATGCAGCAGACAAATTCGGAAGCCAGTGTGTTGTTGTAGCGATTGATGCCAAACGCAGAGCCGACGGAAGCGGATGGAATGTCTACAAGAACGGTGGAAGAATCGATGTAGGCTTAGATGCTGTAGAATGGGCCATGGAAGCAAACCGCCGTGGAGCAGGAGAAATCCTGTTAACAAGCATGGACTGTGACGGAACGAAAGCAGGATATGACAATAAACTGACAAGAATCATTGCAGAGAATGTTGATATTCCAGTGATCGCATCTGGTGGTGCGGGGAATAAAGAACATTTTTATGATACATTGACAGAAGGAAAAGCAGATGCAGCATTGGCGGCTTCACTGTTCCATTTTAATGAATTGAAGATATCTGATCTCAAGGAATATCTGGATCAGAGAGGGATTAGTGTCAGACGATAGAATTATATCATTTGATGATAAGGAAAGAAGACTCTTTTTTTGTGAGGAGTCTTCTTTTTTAATACAATGTTATTGTAAAATATTGACAGGAATAAACAAATGTGTTTTAATTACATAAAATACAAACATTTACATAATAAACAGGAGGGGACATATGGAACAAAATGAAAATAATTTTATCAGCGAAGAAGTAAAAAGATTAACATAGAAATGCAAAATACCTATCAGGAAGACTGGGCAGAGAGAAGCCTTTTCTACAACTGTCGGATGTTTACAGAAGGTTTTAAAAAAGGCGATCCTTACTGGAAGCTTTCACCTTGTATCCATATAGGAATCTTAAATTTTAACATGATGAAAAGTCCTGGATATTACCATAAAGTGACATTGCGAGACGAAAAAACCAATGAACTCTACAGTAGAAAATTTCAATTCCATGTGATAGAATTAAAGAAAACAAAGGCAGCCAAAGGCAAAGCAAGAAAGCATCCTCTATACCGTTGGGCAAGACTGATCGCCGCAACGACATGGGAAGAGGTTGCGCAGGAATCAGCAGGTAATAGATATATGGAAAGGATACAAGAAGAAATGGTAAAGATGAGCCAGGACGAACGGGACAGATATCTATATTTGAGAGAAGCGATGGCAGCGAGTGACAGAGTGAGTCAGCTGCAGAGTGCGGAAAATCGTGGGGTAAGGGCAGGAAAATTACTAAATCAAATTTCTATGATTCAGAAAAAAGTAAAGAAAAACAAGAATCTAGAACAAATAGCAGATGAACTAGAAGAGTCAACAACCAAGATAAGACCAATCTACGATCAAGTAAAACAACATCCAGACAAAACAGCAGAAGAAATCTACAATCTAATTAATAATGAATAAAATCGGAGGACATTACAAATGAGTATCAAGACAGACAAAGCAGCACAAAACCACCAGAAAGGCTACAACTGTGCCCAGGCAGTTGCCTGTGCATTTGCTGAAGAAATGGGAATCGACGAATCCATCATTTTCAAGATGATGGAAGGTCATGGACTAGGAATGGGCTGCATGGAAGGAACATGTGGAGCGATCACCGGAGCCGTTGCAGTCATCGGTGCCATAAAAAGCTGTGGAGACATCGAGAAACCAGTTTCCAAAGCAGCAACCTACAAACTTTCAGGAGAGCTTGTAAAACGCTTTCAGGAGAAGAATCAAGCAACAAAATGTAAGGACCTAAAAGGGATTGAAACGGGAAAAGTCTTAAGATCCTGTCCAGGCTGTATTGAAGATGCAACAGCCATTCTGGAAGAAATTTTAGCAGAATGATCTAATTGAAATAGAAAGAAACAAACAAGAAGCCATGTTACAAGCATAGACAAGATTTATCTATGCCGGAACATGGCTTCTTTTTATTAGCATTTGATTCTAAACAATAGAAAAATAACTATTTATTCATATTCTTCTCAGCCGCAGAAAGCATCAGCTTAATACGGTTGATCTGGTTAACCTCACTAGCTCCCGGATCATAGTCAATCGCCACGATGTTCGCATCAGGGAATGCCTGACGGATTTCTTTGATAACACCCTTACCAACGACATGGTTCGGTAAGCATGCAAATGGCTGTGTACATACGATATTTGGAGCACCGCTGTGAATCAGTTCAACCATCTCACCTGTTAAGAACCAACCTTCACCAGTCTGGTTACCGATGGATACAAATGGTTTTGCATATTCTGCAAGATCTTTGATATATGCAGGTGGTTCAAAACGGTTACTCTTGGCTAGTTCTTTACGAAGAGTCTGACGATAACGTTCAACGATCCAGATCGCGGAATTGCTGATGATCGCAGATTTCTTAGATTTACCAAGGTAACGGTATTTGAAGTTACTGTTGTAGAAGCTGTACATGAAGAAATCTAATAAATCAGGTACAACAGCTTCCGCACCCTCACGTTCCAGAAGTTCTACTAAGTGGTTATTTGCATCTGGAAGGAATTTCACAAGGATCTCTCCAACGATTCCGACACGAGGTTTCTTAATATCTTTTAATGGAATGCGGTCAAAGTCACGAATGATTCCACGGATATTCTTCTGGAATGTGTAGAAGTTACCTTTGGCAATATCACGTTTACATTTTGCAGCCCATTGTTTGTGTAATTTATTAACAGAACCAGGTTTTACTTCGTAAGGACGTGTATGATAAACCGTTCTCATAAAGACATCACCATAAACGATCGCCTGAACTGCTTTATTTAATAAACCAGGTGTAAAACTAAATCCGCTGTTTTTCTCAATTCCCTGTGCACTTAAACCAATAACAGGAACATAACCATAACCAGCTTTCTCAAGCGCACGGCGGATAAAACTGATATAGTTTGTAGCACGGCATCCACCACCAGTCTGAGAGATGACAAGTGCGATCTTATGAGGATCATATTTACCAGAAAGCAATGCATTCATTAACTGTCCAATCACGATCAGAGATGGATAGCAAGCATCATTATTTACATATTTAAGTCCTGTATTAACATCTTCCATACCACCCTGATTTAAAACTTCAACGTTATATCCACAAGACTGCAGGGCAGGTTCTAAGAATTCAAAATGGATCGGAGACATCTGAGGAACTAACAGTGTGTAGTTTTTACGCATCTCTTTTGTAAATTCCACACGTTTGATCGCTGGAGATACAGGTTTTGGTTCAATCTTATGTTTTTTACGGACACGAACAGCACTGATCAGTGAACGGATACGGATTCTTGCTGCACCAAGGTTATTTACTTCATCAATCTTTAATACTGTGTAGATACGTCCAGATTTTGTTAAGATATCTTTTACTGTGTCAGTTGTAACCGCATCCAGTCCACAACCGAAAGAGTTTAACTGAATGACTTCTAACTGTTTATTTGCTTTTGCATAGTTTGCTGCAGCATATAATCTGGAATGATACATCCACTGATCCTGTACATTTAATGGACGTTCAACCTTTGATAAATGAGAAATAGAGTCTTCAGTTAAAACGGCGATTCCATAAGAGTTGATCAGCTCTGGAATACCATGATTGATCTCAGGGTCGATATGATATGGACGACCACATAAAACGATACCAGTTCTACCAGTTTCAGCAAGGTAAGCAAGTACTTCCTCACCTTTATTCTGAATGTCTGTACGAACCTGTGCAAGTTCTGCATACGCCTTATCAACCGCATGATTGACTTCATCTACTGTTAAATGATACTGAGCTTCTAATTCCTCGAATAAACGGGATTTCAGGGCTTCTTCATTATCCAGTGCTAAGAATGGATTCATGAAGTTGATATGCTCTGTAGCAAGTTCTTCCATGTTATTTTTGATATTTTCTGCATAAGAAGTAACGATCGGACAGTTGTAATGGTTATTTGTACCTTCCATCTCGTTACGTTCATAAGGAATACAAGGGTAGAAGATATCCTTGATTCCCTGTTTGATCAGCCACATCACATGACCATGGGCTAATTTTGCAGGGTAACATTCTGATTCACTTGGAATAGATTCGATACCTAACTCATAAATCTTACGGGAAGATTCTGGAGATATCACAACTTTAAATCCAAGATCTGTAAAGAATGTATACCAGAATGGATAGTTCTCATAAATATTTAAAACTCTAGGGATACCAATGACACCACGTGAAGCTTTTTCATCAGATAAAGGTTCATAGTCAAAAGTACGATGGAGTTTGTAATCATAAAGGTTTGGAATATGTTCTGCATTTGGTTCTTTTCCAACACCACGTTCACAACGGTTACCTGTGATATAACGGCGGCCGTTTGAGAATTTGTTGATCGTTAACAGACAGTGGTTTGTGCAGCCTTTGCATCGTGTCATAGATGTATCAACACTCATAGCAAAGATCTCTTCTAAAGGAAGCATAGAAGTTTCCATATCTGCTTCATAACGTTCTCTGGCGATCAGTGCAGAACCGAAAGCTCCCATGATACCAGCAATATCAGGTCTTACAGCATGGCATCTAGAGATACGTTCAAAGCTTCGAAGAACCGCATCATTATAAAATGTACCACCCTGCACAACGATATGTTTTCCAAGATCAGAAGGATCTGTTAATTTGATAACTTTGTATAAAGCATTCTTGATAACAGAGTAAGCAAGACCAGCAGAGATATCTCCAACACTTGCTCCTTCTTTCTGTGCCTGTTTTACCTTAGAGTTCATAAACACTGTACAACGTGATCCAAGATCAATCGGATTCTGTGCTGTTAAGGCAACTTTTGCAAATTCCTGTACGGAATGATTTAAGGATTTTGCGAATGTTTCAATAAATGATCCGCAACCTGAAGAACAGGCTTCATTTAACTGTACATCATCAACGACACCGTTTTTGATACGGATACATTTCATATCCTGGCCACCGATATCAAGGATACAGTCAACATCAGGATCAAAGAATGCAGCAGCATAGTAATGCGCAATTGTTTCAACTTCACCAAAATCAAGGTTTAACGCAGCCTTGATCAGATGTTCTCCGTATCCTGTCGAACAGGAAGATACGATCTTGGCTTCTTTTGGCATCTGTTTATCAATCTCATGAAGTGCCTCGACAACAGCGTGAAGCGGACTTCCGTTGTTATTATTGTAGTAGCTGTAGAGAAGTTCTCCGTCTTCACCAGCTAAAGCAACTTTTGTTGTTGTGGAACCAGCATCGATTCCTAAGTAACAGTTTCCTTTATATGTAGAAAGATCTCCGCGTTTTACAACATGGCGGTTATGATCTTTTACGAAACTCTTATATTCTTGTTCGCTCTTAAATAAAGGTTCTAAACGGTCAACTTCCTGCTGAAGCTCAATCTTCTTCTCAAACTGCTTTAATAAATGTTCAAAATCAGTTGTAACTTCCTCTTTTGCATTTAAGGCAGCACCGACAGCTGCAAATAAATGAGAGTGAGTTGGAGCAATGATCTCATCATCTTTTAAGTTTAATGTACGGATAAATGCCTCTTTTAATTCTGTAAGGAAATGAAGAGGACCTCCAAGGAAAGCAACGTTTCCACGGATTGGTTTACCACATGCAAGACCACTGATCGTCTGGTTTACAACTGCCTGGAAAATAGAGGCAGCAAGGTTTGGTTTCGTTGCACCTTCGTTGATCAGAGGCTGGATATCAGTCTTTGCAAATACACCACAGCGGGCTGCGATCGGATAGATTGTGTCATAATCTTTTGCATATTCGTTTAATCCGCCGGCATCTGTCTGTAATAAAGAAGCCATCTGGTCGATAAATGATCCTGTACCACCAGCACAGACACCATTCATACGCTGATCGATTCCATGTGTGAAATAAATGATCTTTGCATCCTCACCACCAAGCTCGATGGCAACATCTGTCTGAGGAGCGTAATCCTGTAATGCACTGGATACACAGACAACTTCCTGACAGAATGGGATGTCTAAGTAAGAAGAAATGGAAAGTCCTCCGGAACCGGTAACGGTTGGAGCAAACGTCATTTCTCCGATCTGGTCTTTTGCTTTTCTTAATAAGGAAGATAGTGTTTCCTGAATCTTAGCAAAATGTCTCTGATAATCAGAGAAAAGTATATTATGTTGTTCGTCGATGACAGCGACCTTGACTGTCGTTGAGCCAATATCAATTCCTAATCGTTTCATCTTCTCGTATACCTGCTTTCTATAAAATACTATAATTTCAAGCGTTAAAATAATGTTAAAAAAACATATCTGTCCAATATACATGGACATTATATCTATTATAATCATTTTCAAAATAATTGCAAATAGGAATATTATCTAAAAAATCGGGGGAAAATAGTGGAAACAAGGAAATGCTGCTGCATATTCTATAAAAAAGCGAAGGAATTCTTAAAAATGAGTCAAACAAATACATGCAAAGGAACAGTTTATATTGTAAAAGAAAAAGACAGCCTGTATCAGATCGCAAAGGCATATGGAGTGAAGGTAAGAGATATCATGAGAGAAAATCCTTTTGTTAATGTGTATAATTTACAGATCGGTGATGAATTATGTGTTCCTGGATTTTTAAGTGTTGCAGAAAATGCATACACTCCATATATTGTAAAAAAAGGAGAAACAATCCTTAATATAGCCAATATGCACAAAACAACAGTGGAAAATTTAGCAAAAAGTAACAAAAAAATAAGGGAAATGACATTGCCAGTTGGTACAGTACTGTTAATTGACAAAGCAAAATGAGTTCTTTATAATGAAATAGGTAAAAGTTTGGAGTTTTAGATATTCCAAAGAAGAAAACAGGATCTGTGAGAATACAGAGCCCTGTTTTGTGGGAAACTTATGGACAAGGTACTTCCATAGAAAGGAGCGGACAATGATCAAGTATTATCGCACGATGGATCATCAGATTCATGAAATCAGTGAACCTATGGAAGGTACATGGATATCGTTAGTTCATCCCACAGCGGCAGAACTTGCAACGATTGCGGCAGAATATAAGATAGATATTGATGATCTTAGAGCCCCTTTGGACGAAGAAGAACGTTCGCATATCGAGGTGGAAGAAGGTTATACCTTGTTTATCGTAGACGTACCAACAACAGAGGAACGAAAAGAAAAAGAATATTTCTTAACGATTCCATGTGGTATTATTCTGACTGAGAAAGTGATCATTACAGTATGTCTTGAAGATACTTCTGTTCTTGCAGACTTTAAGAATGGAAGAGTTAGAAATTTCTGGACATTTAAGCGTACAAGATTTATCTTACAGATACTTTACAGGAATGCATCATTATATCTTCAATATCTGCGAATCATTGATAAAAAGAGTGATTCTGTTGAAAAACAGCTTCACATCTCAACGAAGAATCAGGAACTTATAGAGCTTTTGGAATTAGAGAAGAGTTTGGTTTACTTTTCTACATCCTTAAGATCAAACGAACTGGTACTTGAGAAGATGCTAAAGATTGATAAGATCAAACAGTACCCGGAAGATGAGGAATTACTGGATGATGTTATCATAGAGAATAAACAGGCTATTGAGATGGCGGATATTTATAGTAATATCTTAAGTGGTACAATGGATGCATATGCATCAGTTATCTCAAATAATCTGAACATAGTAATGAAAGTTCTTGCAATCATCACGATCGTTATGTCGATTCCAACGATGATCGCAAGTTTTTGGGGAATGAATGTTCCAGTACCATTAGCACATTCACCATATGGATTTTTGATCCTAGTGATCGTATCTTTAATTCTCACAATTTTTGGAGGATACATCCTGGGTAAGAAAAACATGTTTTAATATTGATTGATGATAAGAAAGGTTTTTTATGTGGCTAAATAAACTGGAAGAGAAATTTGGCAAATATGCAATTTCAGATCTTCCAAAGATCATAGTTTTATTATATGCGGTTGGATTTGTGATCGCAAATATATCACCACAATTATACAGCTTACTGGAATTGAATCCGTATCTGATCCTTCACGGACAAGTCTGGAGATTAGTAACATTTTTACTGATCGGACCAGAGACGAATTTGATTTTTGTAATATTTGTATTATTATTTTATTACTCTATCGGAAGCTCATTAGAGCAGGTATGGGGTACTTTCCGATTTAATATGTATTATTTGATCGGAGTTTTAGGAACGATCGTTGGAGCGTTCTTAACCTATGTGATTCTTACGTTTGCGTATGGAGAATCCTATGGTGCTTTTGTGAATATGGACACATTTTATCTGAATATGACATTGTTTTTAGCATATGCAGCAATGTTTCCAGAGATGGAAGTATATTTGTATATGATCCTTCCAATCAAGGTAAAATGGCTTGGATACTTAGATGGATTATATTTAATCTACATTTTTTTAAGTTCAGGCTTTACAGTTGCCGGAATTTCGGTTAAAGTATCTATAGTTGCAGCTTTGTTAAATTTTCTACTATTTTTCTTCTCTATGAAGAAGATCCGAAGAATGGGAGCAAACTTCAAGGCTAAAACAATACATAAGAAGAAGGCAAGAGCGTACAAAGCTAAGACGATCACGCCAAAGAAGAAGAATGGTGCGATGCACGAATGTGCAGTGTGCCACAGAACAGAACTTGACGATCCAGAATTGGAATTTCGTTATTGTTCAAAATGCGATGGGAATTATGAATATTGTCAAGATCATTTATTTACCCATAAGCATGTGAAAAGGTGAGTTGTTTATTATTTAAATATATTTTGAAACCAAAGGAGAAAAATTATGCTAACCAAGAAGACAAAAATCATTTGTACAATGGGACCTGCAACAGACGACGATGAGGTATTAAAAGACCTGATGCGTTCAGGAATGGACATTGCCCGTTTAAACTTCTCTCATGGAGATCATGAAGAGCAGTTAGGACGTATCAAGAGAATTAAGAAGTTTAGAGAAGAACTGAATTTACCAATCGCTATTTTACTTGATACAAAAGGACCAGAGATCCGTACAGGATTATTAGAAACAGATGATGATGTTGAATTAGTAACAGGTCAGGAATATACACTGACAACAAGAGACATCAAAGGAAATAATGAAATTACCAGCATTACATATGCGGAACTTCCACAGGATGTAGAAGCTGGAAACACAATCCTGATCGATGACGGATTAATTGGGTTAAAAGTTAAAGAGATCAAAGATGGAACAGATATCGTATGTGACGTTATCAACGGAGGACTTTTAGGAAGCCGTAAGGGTGTTAACGTACCTAACGTAAGAGTTAACTTACCATCTATCACAGAAAAAGATAAAGCAGATATCGAATTCGGTCTTGAGAATGGAATCGACTTCATCGCAGCATCATTCATCCGTAATGCAGAAGCTGTAGAAGAGATCAAAGATATCATCGGTGCACATAACATGCATGTTGGTGTAATCTCTAAGATCGAGAACATGGAAGGTGTTGAAAACATTGATGCGATCATCGATGCATCTGCTGGTATCATGGTTGCCCGTGGTGACCTTGGTGTTGAAGTACCTGCTGAAGAAGTACCTTTCTTACAGAAAGAGATCATCAGAAAATGTAACGATGCATTCAAACCAGTTGTTACAGCTACACAGATGTTAGATTCTATGATCCGTAACCCACGTCCAACAAGAGCTGAGGCTACAGACGTGGCAAATGCGATCTATGATGGAACAGATGCGATCATGTTATCTGGAGAAACAGCAAAAGGTAAATATCCAGTAGAAGCTGTTAAGATGATGAATCAGATCGCAATCTCAACAGAAGTTCACTTAAGCACAAAGATCAAAGATTACAGATCTAAATATATCAATCGTGGAATTTCAGCAGCAGTTGCTTATTCTGCAGTACAGACAGCACACAATGTAAATGCAAAATGTATCTTAGCATCAAGTATGTCAGGATTCACAACAAGAATCGTATCTAAATTCAAACCAGATGCACAGATCATCGGTTTGTCACCAGATGATGCGATCGTACGTCAGATGCAGATCTATTGGGGAGTACGTCCTTTCAAATCTCACAAAGCTGAGACAACAAAAGATCTGTTAGATGAAGCAACAGATATCGTATTAGATGCAGGACTTGCTGAGAAAGGTGACATCTTAGTCTTAACAGGTGGTGGACCAGCTAACCACCGTGGAAAAGGTGTTACAAATATGTTAAAAGTAGTAAAAATCGGTGAATTTGGCGAGTAATCGACACGAATATATGATAGAATGGGGATGTAGCAATACATCCCTTTTTTCTTTTATCAGGAAATTCACTAAGATAAGATGGGATATTTTCAGGAGGAAATACGAGTGAAAGTTTCAGAACGTGTATACATATCAGAGATATTAAAAATACAAAAGAGGCACTTACTTCGCAAAATAGAGAAAGAAAAATCAATTTCAAGACTGTATTGTATCACACTGCCACTCTGGAACAGTGCATTTCTGGAAATATATCCTTATAATGAATTATTATCAGATATTCACAAAGAAAAAGATATTACAATCGTAGGGATGGCAGCAGGAAAAGATGATGCAGTCGTTATGTTAAGACGTATGATCGATGATCTGTATCATAAAGGAAAATTAAAAGACATCACAACATATTTCTGCGGGGAAGATAAATGAGCATACTATTTTTTATATTAAAGATCATAGGAATCCTGATCTTGATACCGATCGTGTTACTTTTAATCCTTCTGATATTTCCAATCTGTTACCAGATGGAAGGAGATTTTGATGATAAAACACCGAAAGCACAAGCGAAAGTATCATGGGCAGTCGTATTTTTACGGGCAAAGGTGTTTTATGAAGAAGAACTTAACTTTGCAATCCGCATCTTTGGAATTCCGGTATATGATTCACGAAAGGACCATTGGTCTGTATTAGGGGAGCATCCAGAGAAAGATAAGAAGAAAAACAAGAAGAAACATAAGAAAAAATCGACATCTGAAAAGAAATCAAAAAAAGAAGCGAAACAAAATAAACAACAGATAAAACAGGAAAAGCATACTGTACAAGAACAAATTTCAGATAAAAAGGTGGTTCGGGAAGCAAAAGATATAACAATAAAAAAGACTTCAGAAGACGTATTTGATCTTACATGGGATGAAAAAGAAGAATCAACAAAGAAAGACAAGGAGTTTTTCGGCAAAAAAATCGTGAATCTTCTCAAAAAGTGTTATAATAAATGCAAGAATCTCATAACAAAGATTCGTAAGATTACAGATAAGATGGAGACTGTTGGAGACATCTTAGAAGACGAAGATATTATCAATGCAATAAAGAGAATCAAAGAATATGGAATAAATGCAGTAAAGCTGTTGCTTCCGCAGAAACTAAATGCACAGATAACATTTGGTTTCGAAGACCCATATTACACAGGGAAAGTCTTAGGATGGGCAGCGGTACTGATTCCAATTTACGGAGATCGCATAGATATTACACCAGACTTTGAAAAAAGAACTCTAAAAGGACATTTAAAGATCAAAGGAAGTATAAGAAGATATAAGATCTTACAGCTGTTATGGAAAATATACAAAGACAAAGATGAACTAATAAAACAAAAAGACCGAGCATTAAGAATGATAGGAGGCAACTAAAATGAGCAAAGAAAATTTAAAAGATACCATGGGTTCACTATTTGACGGCATGGAAGGATTCTTAACATCAAAAACAGTCGTAGGAGAACCTATCTATATCAAAGATACCATCATCTTACCATTAGTAGATGTCTCCTTCGGAATGGGTGCAGGAGCTTTCTCTGGAGACAAGAAAGATAAAAGTGGAGGAGGAATTGGAGGAAAGATGACTCCAAGTGCTGTACTTGTTATTAAAGATGGACAGACGAAGCTTGTGAACATTAAGAATCAGGAGACGATCGTGAAGTTATTGGATATGGTACCAGATGTGATTGACAGGTTCGCAGGTAAGAACGAAAGTTTGGAAGATATTGTGGATGATCTTGAAAAGTAAATTTTAATTTCGAGTTGGCCAATTGTAGAATTCGAGTATATGATAAAAAATAAATAAGCAACTGAACGCGATGCGGTGGAATTTTGCTCATATTTTGAACAAATCGCTGATCCGCCCAATTTCCTACGATAACTCGCTTTGGAGTTTTGTTTCAGACAAAAGTCTTTGAAGCTCAGACAATCGTCCAATTGGGCTACGAATTTATTCAAAATATGGCAAAATTCCAATGCATCGCGTTCAGTTGCTTATTTATTTTTTATCATATACAAAAGCCTACCGTCGCAAACCCAAATTTATAAAGGAATGAGTAATAAAATTTCGGAATAAATATGTACAAAAAGGATTTTTAAATATGAAACGAGTCTGGGCTATTGCTTTTTTCTTTTTCTCTATGGGGTTGTTTGCGGGATTTTGGATTACGCATGATCCTATGAAAATAGTTATTTGTATAGGATGTGACATTATAGCGTATTGTTTGTTTTTTAAATGAATTTCAATAGAAAGGTAAAATAAAAAGAGTTGGAAAAATTCCAACTCTTAGTGGTTTCTTATATAATCAATCAAGATTAAGCACGTTCAACCTTACCAGATCTTAAGCAAGAAGTACAAACGTACATTTTCTTAGCTGCTCCGTTAACTTTAACTCTTACGGATTTGATGTTTGATTTCCACATTTTGTTTGATCTTCTATGTGAATGGCTCACTGCGTTTCCAAAATGAGCACCTTTGCCACAAATAGCACATTTTGCCATGTTAGCACCTCCTTATTCCAATCTCTATTCCTGTTTCATTCCAGGCTCGACAACTATTTCATTCTAACAGATTGATTTATAAAAATCAAGAATAAATTTGCTTTTATTTTAAATCATTTTTTGAAACACTAGACTTAGAGGGTTTCATAATGTATAATCGAGTTATATGAATTCTCGTTTGGAGGTATAATTTATGAAAGGACATGTGAATACAAAGAATGGAGAAATCTCCATTGAAAATCAGGTAATTGCGAAATATGCCGGAATCTGTGCTCTTGGATGCTTTGGTATTGTAGGAATGGCAATGGTGAATATGAAAGATGGAATTGCCAAGCTTTTGACAAGAGATAATATCAGAAAAGGTGTATTTGTTTCAGTAAATAATAATAAGATCACGATAGACTTCCATATTATTGTATCTTATGGAGTTTCTATTTCTACAGTGGCAAGCAATCTTATGGAATCTGTAAAGTATCGTGTGGAAGAATTTACAAGCCTTGAAGTAGAACGGATCAATATTTACGTTGAAGGCGTAAAAGATATAGGATAATAGATGATGGAGGCAAAGATTAAGATGAAACAGATAGATGCAGCATTGCTGCAGAAGATGTTGATTGGCGGAGCCAAGAGATTAGAGGCGAATAAAGAATATATTAATGAACTGAATGTATTCCCTGTACCAGATGGTGATACAGGAACGAATATGACAATGACTGCACTTGCAGCAGCCAAAGAAGTTGGAAATGCACCAGAAGTAACAGTTAAGGAAGTTACAAGAGCATTATCAAGCGGGTCTTTAAGAGGTGCAAGAGGTAACTCTGGAGTTATCTTATCTCAGTTATTCAGAGGATTTTACAAAGGTGTCAAGGGTGAAGATGTTCTGACAACCGAAACTGCTGCAGCGGGGTTTAAGAATGCGGTAGATACAGCGTACAAAGCTGTTATGAAACCCAAAGAAGGAACAATCCTTACAGTAGCGAAAGTAACGGCGGAGAAAGCAGTAGCATGTGCAAGAGAAACAGAAGATTTTAATGAATTTGCAGAGGTTGTGATCAAGGAAGCAAATGCGATTCTTAAGAAAACACCAGACATGCTTCCAGTACTGAAAGAAGCAGGTGTTGTGGATTCAGGTGGACAGGGACTGGTAGAATTTCTTCAGGGGGCAGTAGATGTATTGTCCGGAAAAGAAGTTGATCTAAGTGGTGTAGAAAGAGTTGCAAAGAAGCCAGCAGCGACACAGACAGAAGCACCATTGGAAGAGAAGGATATCAAATTTGGTTATTGTACAGAGTTTATTGTTATGACCAAAGAAGAGATTTCTATGGAAGAAGAACAGAAATTCAAAGATTTCTTAATGGGAATCGGAGATTCTATCGTAGTCGTTGCAGACGAAGACATCATTAAGGTTCATGTGCATACAAATCATCCTGGAAAAGCAATCGAAAAAGGTCTCACATATGGAGAACTTACGAATATGAAGATTGATAACATGAGAGAAGAACACAGAGAGCGTTTGAATCTTACACAGGCAGAAGCACAGGTGGACGATCAGCCAGTGAAACCAGAAGAACCGAAGAAAGATTATGGATTTGTAGCAGTTTCTATTGGACAGGGAATGAATGACATTTTCCGTGAATTAGGGGTAGATTATCTGATCGAAGGTGGTCAGACAATGAACCCTAGTACAGAAGATATGTTGAATGCGATCGAACAGGTTAATGCAGAGACAGTCTTTATCCTGCCGAATAACAAGAACATCATTCTTGCAGCAACACAGGCACAGTCTTTAGTAGAAGATAAGAATGTTGTGATCATTCCGACAACAACTGTTCCCCAGGGAATTTCAGCGATCATTGGATTTGATCCAGAAGCAGATGTCGAGTCTAATGAAGAAAGTATGAAAGATATCATCGAATGCGTCAAGACTGGAGAAGTAACTTATGCGGTCAGAGATACATCCATCAATGGAATTGCGATCAAGATTGATGATATTATGGGAATTGATGATGATGGAATCAAGAAAGTCGGACAGGATATCGAGAAGGTTACATTAGGATTATTAGAAGAGATGGTAGATGAAGACAGCGAGCTGATCAGCATTTACTATGGAGCAGATACAACAAAAGAACAGGCAGAAGCATTACTTGAGAAAGTAGAAGAAACATATGGTGACTGTGATGTACAGTTAGAATATGGCGGACAGCCGATTTATTATTTCTTATTGTCAGTAGAATAAGATGATACAAAGAAATCCCGCTTGAAGGCGGGGTTTCTTTGCTTTTAAGAGGAACTATTTAAGGAGAGACCTATGGATGGAACAACGAATATCATAGAATTAAAAGGAATTGGGGAGAAGAGTGCAACGGCATTTGGAAGACTTGGAATTCGGGATATTGATAGTCTTATCACGATGTATCCTAAATATTATCTCACTTACGAAGACCCAAAAGACATCCATGAATTAGAAATCGGACAGAGGGTTTCGATTGCAGTACGCATTAATTCAGAAGTGCATATTCAGTATGCAAGAAGAATAAAGATTGTTACTTGCACTGCAAAGGATCACACGGGAACGATCATGCTTGTATGGTATAATATGCCGTATTTAAAGAAACAATTACATCAGGGAAGAGACTATATATTTACAGGGACACCGATCTACAAGAATGGCAGGATCACAATGGAACATCCAGAAATCTTTACACCAGAAGATTATGAGGCAAAACAGGAAACACTGCAGCCAGTTTATCCATTGACAAGCGGGCTTACCAATAAGCTGGTATCCAAAGCAATGTTTCAGACAAAAGATTATATTTTTCAGATTCCAGAATATCTTCCACAGAATATTCTTGATCAGTATCATCCGATGGAATATAACAAAGCGATTTGGAATATTCATTTTCCAGAGTCCAAGAATGATCTGATAGAAGCAAAAAAACGCTTGATCTTTGATGAATTTTTTATTTTTATCTCAGCAATGCATATGATAACATCAGGTGAAGATATTAAAGAAGAAGGATATAAGATCGGTGTTTGTAAGGAAGCAAAAGAATTAATAGCGAATCTTCCATATGAGCTGACAGGAGCACAGAAACAGGCGTTAAATGAGATGGCAAAAGATATGGCATCGGGAAAAGTTATGAATCGTCTTGTGCAGGGGGATGTAGGTTCAGGAAAGACGATCCTTGCGATCATATTGCTTTTGATGTGTGCAAAGGCTGGATATCAAGGCGTTTTAATGGCCCCGACAGAAGTACTTGCAACGCAGCATTACGAATCATTTATGGAGCTTTTGAATCCATATGGAATCAAGATTGCATTATTAACAGGATCAACAAAAGCAAAAGAAAAAAGAGAAATTTACCAGAAGATTAAGGGTGGAGAGATTGATATTGTGATCGGAACTCACGCGGTAATTCAGGATAAGGTAGAATATCAGAAATTAGCACTTGTTATTACAGATGAACAGCATAGATTCGGAGTAAGACAAAGAGAAAGTTTATCGTTAAAAGGAGAAAAACCACACGTGCTTGTTATGAGTGCAACACCGATTCCAAGAACACTTGCGATCATCTTATATGGAGATCTTGATGTATCGATCATTGATGAACTGCCCGCAGAGAGATTGCCGATCAAAAACTGTGTAGTAAATACAAGTTACCGTCCGACAGCCTATCGATTTATTGAAAAACAGGTAAGTCAAGGAAGGCAGGTTTACATCATTTGTCCAATGGTGGAAGAAAGTGAGCCAATGGAAGGGGAGAATGTCATTCAGTATGCACAGATGTTAAGAAGCCAGTTTGCACCATCGGTAAGGATCAGTTATCTTCATGGGAAGATGAAAGCAGCAGATAAGCAGAAAGTGATGGATGATTTTTCAGAAGGGCTGATAGACGTACTTGTATCAACAACGGTTGTGGAAGTTGGCGTAAATGTACCGAATGCAACGGTTATGATGGTAGAGAATGCAGAACGTTTCGGGCTGGCACAGCTTCATCAGTTAAGAGGAAGAGTTGGACGAGGCGTTTATCAGTCATACTGCATTTTTATGACAAGTTCCAAGAAAAAAGAAACTATGCAGCGTTTAGAAGTATTGAATAAATCAAATGATGGATTTTACATCGCAAATGAGGATTTGAAATTAAGAGGACCTGGAGATTTCTTTGGAGTCAGACAGAGTGGAATGATAGATTTTGTTTTAGCAGATATTTATACGAATGCAGATATTATGAAGCAGGCGGCAGATGCAGTGAAAGAACTTGAAGAAGAAGAATTTGATTTTTCAAATTTAAAAAATAGCAGATTGGAAAAACAGATCGGTCTTGCAAGAAATATATAGGAGGAAGAAGATATGGTACGTTTTTATCTAAGGTTTACAGGAAGGGTCCAAGGAGTGGGATTTCGCTTTTTTGCAGCAATGAATGCAGAAAAATGTCATCTGAGTGGATGGGTAAAAAATATGCTGGATGGTTCGGTAACAGCGGAAGTTCAGGGAACAAGGCTTCAGATCGAACAATTTCTTGAATTAACACAGACTGGAAATCGTTTTGTAAGAATTGATCATATTGAAAAAGAGGAACGCCCATATGATGAAAAAGAAAAAGGATTTCATGTAAGATATTAAAAAATATCAGAAACAGTTACAAAAAAATTCCACAATATGTAAAAGATTCTAGTGTATCTTTTGAACGTTTACATATACTATGAACGTAACAAACAACAAACAAAAGAAATGGAGGTCTTTCAAAATGGAAGAACGAACTTCAGCAAGAAGCAAAGGAACAAACAGAGTCGAAGTACCAGAAGCAAGAGGAGCTTTAGACAAATTTAAGTTTGAAGTAGCAAATGAAATTGGCGTGGATTTAAAAGATGGATATAATGGACATCTGACAACTGCTCAGGCAGGATCTGTCGGAGGAGAAATGGTTCGTAAGATGATCCGCAGACAGGAAGAAGAAATGTCTCGCTAGTAAATTAAAAATACAAATGAAAAAAGAAAGATAAGAGAGAAAGAGGCAGTGAAAGCATAAACTATGACTGCTTCTTTCTCATTGTCGGTTGACAAAATCTGTAGATATAATAAAATAAAAGAATGATAGTCTGCGAAAGCAGAAGTGTATCGTGGAATAAAATACAGATAAGGAATGTACATAGATTATGAGAGTCGTAGCAGGAAGTGCGAAGAGTTTAAAATTAAAGACGATCGAAGGTATGGAGACAAGACCTACGCAGGATCGCATCAAAGAAACATTATTTAATATGATACAATATGATATTGCCGGATGCACATTTCTGGATCTTTTTTCCGGGAGCGGCGGGATTGGAATTGAAGCATTGAGCCGCGGTGCAAAGCAGGCTTATTTTGTGGAGAAGGCAAAGCCGGCACTTCGATGTATCCGAGAGAATTTAAGATATACAAAGCTTGATGACAGAGCACAAGTTATGGCTGTGGATGTCATAACAGCTATCAGGCAGTTAGAAGCAAAGAAGATAACATTTGATTATATTTTTATGGACCCTCCATACAACAAAGGATTTGAAGATGAGGTATTGGCGGTACTGAATGATTCAACAATCTGCACGCCAGATACGGTCGTGATCGCAGAGTCATCACTTGAGACGGAGATTTCAGATTTTGAGGAATTAAAGGTGTCAAGAGTCAAGAAATATAAGACAAATAAACATACATTTTTGATGAAGACACAGGAGGATTAGAAAGTGAGTATTGCAGTTTATCCGGGAAGTTTTGATCCGGTTACATATGGACATATTGATATTATTGAGCGTTCAGCAAAGGTATTTGACAGGTTGATCGTCGCAGTGCTGGTTAATAGCGCCAAGAAACCATTATTTACGACACAGGAGAAAGTCGATATGATACGCAAGGCAACAAGTCACCTTGATAATGTAGAAGTAGTGTCATTTTCGGGATTATTGGTAGATTTTGCAAAAGAACAAGGGGCCAGTGTATCTGTAAGAGGATTGCGTGCAGTAACAGATTTTGAGTATGAGATTCAGATTGCCCAGACAAACGCGAAGTTGAATAAAGATTTAGATACAATGTTTTTTACAACCAGCATAGAGTATTCTTATGTAAGTTCCACGATCGTAAAAGAAATAGCTTCTTATCATGGAGATGTTTCTGAGATGGTACCGCCTTACGTACAAGAATGTCTTGAGAAGAAATTTAAAGCACAGGAGGCGAAATAAATGAGTGAAAAATATTTACATGAGATGATTGATGATATCGAGGTTCTGATCGATGAAGCAAAACCGGCAAGATTTAGTCCGGGAAAGATCACAATTGAGAAAGATGTTTTGATGACAGTGATCGAAGAATTAAGGAAACAGATTCCAGGAGAGATTGAACGAAGCCATAAGATCATTCTTAATAAAGATGCGATTTTAGAAGATGCAAGAGTGAAAGCACAACAGACGATCGACCAGGCAGCGAAAGATGCAGGAGAATTGATCGATCATAATGAGATTGTTGAGATGGCTAAGATGAGGGCAGATGAGATTGAGAACCATGCCAAAGAAACAGCAAGAAGTGTGATGCATAATGCGAATGAAGAAGCAGATCAGATCCGCGCAGGAGCACTTCGTTATGTCAATGAGATCATGGAAGATGTTCAGGGATATGTTGTGAGCGTAAAAGAAGCACAGCAAAGTATATTTGATCAGTTGTTGTCTGCATTAGATTCTGATCTTGAATCAATTAAGACAAATGCGAAAGAGATTGAAGAACAGCTTTCAGGAGTCAGCATACCTCAGACAAGAACGAGAACGGTTGAAGATTTTATCTCAGATGAAGAATAGGGCAGCAAGCAGACCACTTGATAAACTGAATAAGAATTTAACAAGCAGATATTTCCAGAAGGAAAGTCTGCTTTTTTTACATACGCTTATTGTCTGTGCAGCAGCAGAAAGTCCGCCAAAAGAAGTGATCATGCAAAGAAGGATTATTTTATGATAAGAAGAAATCTGCATTGTACCAAAATAAGAGACGGCGTTTGTAATCTCAAATATAGCGATCAGCATTTGCTTTATAAAAAATGGAAATGGTAAAACAGAGATTAAAGATGCACCGATCGAAAAGATCATGATACAGATACCGATCGTAAAAATAGAATGGAGACTGTCAAAGATTATCTGATCAGCCGATTTTTTTATAGAAACAGGATGTGAAATTTGATGTGCATGAAGAAAATCTTTTGTGAAAAATAGATAAAATAAATAAAAAAGATAACAAAGTACAGGGAAATAAAGACAGAAAAAGAAACAAAGAGTATTTATGTTTCCGTGGAGAATCAAAGTTAATGTATATCCAATAGTAAACATTGGGCTGATCTGATTGCAAACATAAAGAAGTGCCTGACCTTCCTGTTTGGTATAAGAACCAGAGAGAATAAGATCATTGATAATTTTTGCACCGAGTGGACAGCCACAGAAAAAACCAAGAATACAGGTGTAGAAAAAGTCATCATTAATGTCAGGAAAGAGCTTTTTTAAAGGGAAAAACAGGCGGGAAAGAAAATGGAACGTTTGGTAATATTGCATAAAACCAGATAGAAGTAAAAATGGAAGAAGTGTTGGAGTGATCGTTGCAGACCATAAAAGTAGTCCATTTTTGGCTCCATCGATTGAAGTTTGTGGAAAAAATAACAAGGAAACTGCACAAAAAATGAGCAAAAATTGAATAATACCATTACGCATAGGAAATCTCCCGTTCCTTTTTTATAATGTATGAAACGGGAGATAAAACTAGACGATAATCTGTTCATCTTTCAAGATCGTATGGAATTTCTGACCTATGACAGCCTGATATATCTGGTGGGCATATTGATCAACTGACAACAGAATTTGCTGCTCTTTTTCAAGTGGATCGTGGAGTGGACGGAGGTGACGGACCATAGGGAGACTTGTTTCTTTTTTTATAGCACCGATCAAAGAAGAAGAATCCCGGCGGAAACCAAGGATCTGGTAATAAGGTGCCATATGATATTTCTTTGCCAGAAGAAATTTCGAATCTGTCATTCCAAGCATAATATGGAGAAGGTTTCTGCTTGTTTTACTCCACGTGATATTTTTGCTCTTACATGCTAAAATAAGATCTTCAAAGGACTGATCAGGACGAAGTTTTTTCATAAGGCGATCGCTGAAATCCTTAGAAATTCCGACAATCTTAGTCAGATCATCAGTGGAATGAATACTAGTTTGCAAAAGAAGAGAAAAGTCATCTGAACATACAGGAAAATCATGTTGGTAATGATGTTTATACAGATCATGCAAAGAATCAGGGACTCTTGAAAATAATGGTTCGATCAGATTTTGCTCGAGTGTACTGCGGATCGATGTCGCAGAAGAGATCGATGGTGTCAGATCTGTGCTGTGATGATCGTTTGCAATTCGTTCTACGCAGACCGGTGTTATAGAACTGTTGAGACGGATCAATGCTTTTAGATATTCAATCCCAAGAATGTTATTTGGCTGCTTTAAAATCTGAATCATGGAAGCATCCTTAAGGTGAGTTGTAAGATACAGTTCTTTAGCTTTTGGATAAGAATGTCCAAGGCTCATAAGATCTTTTATGCCGGATTCAATTTCATTTTCATATTTAATAAGAAAGGATGCAATTGCTTTAAGTTTGTTAATCTCTTGACATTCGCTTCCGAAAGAAAGGTAGTCAACAACACCTAATTTATCAAGCAAAGTAACAGCACCCATGGCGAAATCAGGAGCAGAAGAGGCAGCTGCAAAAAGAGGCAGTTCGATTACAAGATCAACACCACACAGTAGAGCTGCATGAGCACGTATTTTTTTATCCATAATCGCCGGAGTTCCACGCTGGACGTAGTTTCCACTCATTAGCGCAATTACACGTTTAGCTCCGGTTTTTTTCTTTGTTTCCATAATATGATATTTATGTCCGTTATGAAACGGATTATATTCACAAATGATAGCTGCAGTCTTCATAAAATATCCTTTCAGAATTTCAAAATTAAATCTTTTATATAATAAATGTATTATAAATCACGAAACAAAAAAAGTAAAATTGCACAAAAAACAAAAAATGGACAACAAGTATCTTGTCAGAGGAAACAAAAAAATGTAGAATAGAATATAGATTTTTCTGGAAATGTACAACGAAAAATACAAATACCATTATTGTATACACAGAAATGATGTTGTATAATTTAACAGGATTAAATTCATCTTTTTGGAAAGTTGAAAGGAGCAACGCGAAAAATGAGTGTTATTGATGAGATTAAAAACAAGGCAAAAACAAATAAGAAAACTGTTGTACTGCCTGAAACTACAGACATGAGAACATTAACAGCAGCAGCAGAAGTTATCAGTGAAGGAATTGCTGATATTATTTTAGTTGGAAAAGAAGACGAGATTAAAGCAAAAGCAGAAGGATTGGATTTATCAAAAGCTTCTTTTGTTGATCCAGAAAACAGTGATCGTTTAAATACATATATCGAATCTTTATGTGAAGCAAGAAAGAGCAAAGGACTGCTTCCAGAAGATGCAAAAGAGATTCTGCTATCCAACCCACTGTTCTTCGGAGCAACAATGGTAAGAGTCGGAGATGCAGACGGAATGGTAGCAGGAGCAATCAACTCTTCTGCAAACGTACTTCGTGCAGCACTTCAGGTTGTTAAAACTGCACCTGGTACAGAAATCGTATCTGCCTTCATGTTAATGGATACAAAGGCAAAAGATATGGGAGAAAACGGATGTTTCGTATTCGCTGACTGTGGACTGAACCAGAATCCAAATCCAGAACAGTTAGCAGCGATCGCTTCAAGTTCAGCTAAGACATTTGAACAGCTGATCGGAGCAACACCAAGAGTTGCAATGTTATCCCATTCTACATGCGGAAGTGCAAAACATGACGATGTAACAAAAGTTGTAGAAGCAACAAATATCGCTAAAGAAAAATATCCTCAGTATTTAATTTGTGGAGAATTACAGCTTGATGCAGCAATCGTACCAGAAGTTGCAGCAGCTAAAGCTCCAAGAAGTGAAGTTGCTGGTAAAGCAAATGTATTAGTATTCCCAGACTTAGATGCTGGTAACATTGGATACAAATTAGTACAGAGATTAGGTGGAGCACAGGCATTCGGACCTATTACACAGGGAATCGCAAAACCAGTCAATGACTTATCACGTGGATGTGTAGCATCAGATATCGTTGGTGCAGTAGCAATCACATGTGTACAGGCAGCAGCACTGGAAGCAGATAAATAAGAATAAATTTAAGGAGAATCATATTTCATGAAAGTTTTAGTTATCAACTGCGGAAGCTCATCATTAAAATATCAGTTAATCGATTCAGAGACAGAAAGTGTTTTAGCAAAAGGATTATGCGAAAGAATCGGAATCGACGGAGCATTAACACATCAGCCAGCAGGAAAAGACAAGATCAAATCTACACCTGCTATGCCAGATCATAAGACAGCAATCGGAATTGTTATCGATCAGCTGACAGATAAAGAAAACGGAGTTGTAGAAAGCCTTGATGAGATCGGTGCTGTAGGACATCGTATCGTTCATGGTGGAGAGAAATTTACAAAATCATGTCTGATCACAGATGAGGTTATCAAAGAAGTTGAAGAATGCAGCGTATTCGCACCACTTCATAACCCAGCTGGATTAATTGGAGTTCGTGCATGTCAGGAATTAATGCCAGGACTTCCAATGGTAGCAGTATTTGATACAGCTTTCCATCAGACAATGCCAGAGAAAGCATTCTTATATGGTATTCCTAGAAAATACTATGATGAAGATGGTATCCGTCGTTATGGATTCCACGGAACATCTCATCAGTTTGTATCTTTAGAGACAGCAAAAATGTTAGGAAAAGATATCAAAGACTTAAAAATTATTGTATGTCATCTTGGAAATGGTGCAAGTGTAACAGCAGTCAAAGGTGGAGAATCTGTAGATACATCTATGGGATTAACACCGCTTGAAGGATTGATCATGGGAACACGTTCTGGAGATCTTGATCCAGCGATTGTTGAATTTATTGCAAACAAAGAAAATAAAACAGCATCTGAAGTATTAAATATTTTAAATAAAGAATCAGGAGTTTATGGATTATCTGGAGTATCTTCTGACTTTAGAGATGTAAAAGCAGCAAGAGCTGAAGGTAATAAAGCTGCAGCTGCAGCATTAGATGCATATGCATATCGTGTAGCAAAATACATTGGTGCTTATACAGCAGCTATGAATGGTGTAGATGCAATCACATTTACAGCAGGACTTGGAGAAAATGATGATATTACACGTGCAGCAATCTGTGAATATCTTGGATATCTTGGAGCAGATCTTGATAAAGAGAAGAATAAGGTTGCTGGAGAACCAGCGGTGATTTCTAAAGATGATGCGAAAGTTAAGTTACTGTGTATACCAACAAATGAAGAATTAATGATCGCAAGAGACACAGTAGCCCTTGTAAAATAATTATTTTATGAAAAAATAGAACTTGTTAAAATGTGCTTCTGGATTGTTTTTTTTAAAAGTAAGGAAAATTACTTGACAAACCAGAAGCACATTCGTATAATAGTACAGTATGAAAATTTAGGAGATCGTATGAAGATTCAATTATCAAAAATTATTTCAGTACCTAAATATGAAGAAACCGTCGAAGCGTCAATCAATCTGAATGAGATTAAGCTAAAAGGTGTGTCTTATCCTATTCGAGAGAAGAGTGATTTTTCGATCGTTTTTAGAAATATTGGAAAGGATAAGATATCATTTTCATTTGAGACAGAAGTTACGCTTGGAATTCCATGCAGTCGATGCCTTGAGGAAGTGAGTTATCCGGTTTCCGTCAAGGTGACGAAAGAATTAGATTTTTCGGATCTTGATGAGGAAGACTCCTCATATATCGAGAACAAGGAACTTGATCTTGATATATTGATCTTCGATGAAGTTGTTCCAAAACTTCCGTCCAAAGTTTTGTGCAAGGAAGACTGCAAAGGACTTTGTCCGGTATGTGGAACGAATCTGAATAAAAAAGAGTGTGGC
Organism: Anaerostipes amylophilus; assembly: GCF_025567365.1. Lineage (NCBI taxonomy): Bacteria > Bacillati > Bacillota > Clostridia > Lachnospirales > Lachnospiraceae > Anaerostipes > Anaerostipes amylophilus. Next base: position 58,911 of record NZ_JAOQJG010000004.1, read on the forward strand.
TGCGATCGTACGGTGGCAGACCCTCGTATGGCAGCGATTCAGGATATTTTTAAGAATTTTAAGGAGGTGTAAACCAATGTCAATTTGTCCAAAGAATAAATCATCCAAAGGAAGAAGAAACAGACGTAGAGCAAACTGGAAGATGACTGCTCCAACACTTGTAAAATGCAGCAAATGTGGTGCTCTTATGATGCCTCACAGAGTATGTAAAGCCTGCGGATCTTACAATAAAAAGGAAATTGTTTCAGCACACGCTGAATAATGGTAAATCAAAGAAAAATGCCATACGTTTAGACTTTTTAAGAAGGTTTATGCGTATGGCATTTCCTATTTTAAAAGAAAAGGAGAATAGGTCGTATGGAGAAATTAGTCAAAGTTGCTGTTGATGCTATGGGTGGAGACAACGCACCAGGAGAGATTGTAAAAGGTGCAGTTGATGCTGTGAATGAAAGAAATAATCTCAAAGTATTTTTAGTAGGAAAATCCCAGAAAATTCATGAAGAATTAAGCAAATATCAGTATAAGAGTGAACAGGTAGAAGTCATAAATGCAGAAGAAGAAATTTCTTGTGACGAATCACCAGTAGAAGCGATTCGTAAGAAGAAAGATTCTTCCATGGTGGTTGCACTGAAAATGGTGAAAGATAAGACTGCAGATGCATTTGTGTCAGCCGGAAGTTCGGGAGCGATCCTTGTTGGAGGACAGTTTGTTGTTGGAAGGATCAAAGGAATCAAAAGAGCACCATTAGGTGCAGTTATGCCAACAGCCAAAGGGCCTATGCTGTTAGTTGATGCAGGAGCAAATATGGATGCGAAAGCTGAATACTTACTCCAATTTGCACAGATGGGATCTATCTATATGGAAGATGTCCTTGGAATCAAGAATCCAAGAGTCGGTCTTGTCAATGTTGGTGTGGAAGAAGCAAAGGGAAATCAGCTTGTTAAGGAGACAGGTCCATTATTAAAAGAATGTGAAAATATTAATTATATTGGAAGTATCGAGGCAAGAGAAATTCCATATGGTGCAGCGGATGTTGTTGTATGTGATGCATTTGCTGGGAATATCGTCTTGAAACTTGAAGAAGGATTATCAGCGGTATTAGTAAGCCAGATCAAGGAAGGAATGATGTCAACACTAAAGAGTAAGATCGGTGCATTACTGGCGAAACCAGCACTGAAGAAAACATTAAAGAAATTTGATGCTTCAGAGTATGGTGGAGCACCACTTCTTGGTTTAAATGGCCTAGTTGTAAAAGCCCATGGATCAGCAACAGCAAAAGAAATGAAAAATGCGATCGTTCAGTGTATTGCATTTGCAGAAGAAAATATTACACAGAAAGTAAAAGATCAGATTGTGAAAGGATAAAATAGAAATGGATGCAAAAAGTGTGGAAGAATTTCAAGAGCAGATAGGAATTAAATTTCATGAACCATCCCTTCTTTGGAATGCTTTTATTCATAGTTCCTATGCGAATGAACGAAGAATGAGCAAAGATAAAAATAACGAACGCTTGGAGTTTTTAGGTGATGCGGTATTAGAACTTGTAACAAGCAATTATCTTTACAGAACTTATACAAAAGAGCCAGAAGGTAAGCTAAGTAAGATCAGAGCAAGTCTTGTGTGTGAGCCGACACTTGCAGGATGTGCAAGAGATATTAATTTAGGTAAATATGTTCTCTTAAGCAAAGGAGAAGATATGACAGGTGGAAGATCAAGAGATTCTATTCTTTCAGACGCATTTGAAGCAGTGATCGGTGCAATCTATTTAGACCAGGGAATTGAGACTGCAACAAAATTTGTTGAAACATATTTATTTAAAGACGTAGAAAATAAAGTTTTATTTTTTGATGCGAAGACAAATCTTCAGGAGATTGTTCAGGGAGAAGGAAAAGGCAGATTAAAATATGTTCTAGTCAAGGAAGAAGGACCAGATCATGCAAAAATCTTCACAGTAGAGGCAAGACTTGGAGATACAGTGATCGGAACAGGAGCTGGGCATAGCAAAAAAGCGGCCGAACAACATGCAGCCTTTGAAGCGATCAAAAGCCACAAAAAATAACATGAAGCAGAGGTGGACATGTATTTAAAAAGTATTGAAGTCAATGGTTTTAAATCTTTTGCCCATAAAATGATTTTTAAATTTGAACATGGAATTACAGGAATCGTAGGACCAAATGGAAGTGGAAAAAGCAATGTTGCGGATGCAGTGCGTTGGGTACTTGGAGAACAAAGAGCGAAGCAGCTTCGTGGTTCTAAAATGGAAGATGTCATTTTTGCTGGTACAGAATTAAGAAAACCAATGGGATCAGCATATGTTGCGATTACTCTAGATAACAGTGATCATAGTCTGCCAATTCAGTTTGAAGAAGTGACGGTTGCCAGAAGAGTATATCGTTCTGGTGAAAGCGAATACCTGATCAATGGAAGTGCCTGCAGGCGAAAAGATATTGTAGAACTTTTTTTTGATACGGGAATTGGAAAAGAAGGTTATTCTATCATTGGACAGGGACAGATCGAACAGATCTTAAGTGGAAAACCAGAAGATCGAAGAGAACTCTTTGATGAAGCGGCAGGAATTGTAAAATATAAGAAAAACAAGCTGGAGACACAGAGATCATTAGAAATCGAACGAGAAAATCTTGTAAGGGTAACAGATATTTTGACAGAATTGGAACGTCAGGTTTCACCTCTTCAGAAACAATCTGAACGTGCAAGAGAATATCTGCTTTTAAGAGATCAGTTAAAAGATGAAGATGTAAAATTGTTTTTATTTGAAAATCGAAATCTTGAACAGGAATTAAATGAGCTGGATCAAAAGATAGAGATTGCACAGCGAGAGATGAAACAGACAGAACATGCACTTGCCAAAGCAAAAGAAAAATATGGAAAACAAGAAGAACTTTTGGACAGTTTAAAACAGGAAATAGAAACGATCGCAGCAGAAATTTCAGAGATGAAGATCACAAAGCAGCAAAAAGAAGGGCAGATTCAGGTACTGAAAGAACAGATCAATACAGAACGTATGAGAGAAAGTATATATCTGGAATCAAAAGATAAGCTGTTTAAAGATCTGAATGAGAAGAAGCAGCAATTAAAGAGATTCGAAGTGGAGACAGAAGAGATCCGTAAGGAATATGAAGCTGTTATGGATCAAAAGATTCAAAAAGAAAGCGAAGTTGCACTGTATCAGAAACAGATTCAGGATTTTGAGAAAGAACACGAAGAGATTGAGATCAGAGTGAATGCTGTAAGAGAAGGCCGTATGAGGGTTGCTGGAGCTATCGAACGATCACAGACTGTAAAAGAACAGTTAAATGTGCAGATTATTGGTCTTGAGCAGCAGATGGAAGAATTAGAACAACAGATAAAAGAACAGCAGAACGAAAAAACTCTTTTTAACAATAAGATCAAAGCAATCAAAGGAAAGAAAGAGCAGTTAGAGATTGAACGTCATAATGCCAAAAGAATCGAAGAAACATTATCAGTAGAACGTCGGCAGATTCAGACAGAGATTGATAAAAAAAGAGAAAAATACCATAGAATCCGTTCAAACTATGAAACGGTGCGGAATATGGCAGAACGTTATGATGGATATGGATTTGGAATCAAAAAGATCATGGAACAGCAAGCTGTGGAGTCAGGGATCATTGGAGTGGTTGCAGATATCATTAAGGTAGAAGCAAAGTATGAGACAGCAATCGAAACAGCTCTTGGAGGAAGTATCCAGAACATTGTAACGGATACACAGAAAACAGCGAAGAAAATGATTGAATATCTTAAAAAGAATCGTTATGGAAGAGTGACATTCCTGCCGTTAGATGCAATAAAAGGAAAATCATTTGCAAGAGAAGAAATTCTTTCAGAACCGGGAGTGGTCGGATCGGCTAATATGCTTGTGCAATACGATGAAACATATAAGGAACTGTTCTCATCGCTTCTTGGGAAGATTCTTGTTGTAGAAGATATGGATGCAGGAATCAGGATTGCTGATAAATATCATCATAATGTAAGAATTGTAACACTTGAGGGAGACTCTTTGAATCGTGGAGGTTCCATGTCAGGTGGTGCATTTAAGAATAAGAGTAATCTACTTGGAAGATCCAGAGAAGTTGAAGAACTAAAGGGACGACTTGATAAATGGACTCAGACAATAGCAAAAGATGAAAAAAAATATGATGAAAATGAAAAAAAACTCAAAGAATATCAGCAAAATATGGTAAACTTAGAGCAAGACATTCAAGCGATATCTCTGGAATTGAATACACAACAGATGTCACGCACAGCAATCGAAAACAGACAGGAAGAACTGACAAAGAGAAAAGAACAGCTAGTGCTGCAAAAAGATAGACTGAAACGAGAGTTATATACAGCAACAGAAGATGCAGACAGACTGCAGGATGAGCAGATGGATCTTGAAAGTGCGAATGAACAGGACGAAGAACGAAATAAAGTAATTGATGAGAAATTAGAATATCTTCGAAAATGTGCAGAAAAGCATGCAATGGAAGTATCAAAAGTTCATATGCGTTTAAGTCAGGAATCGCAGAAACTAGAGTTTCAGGAAGATAATCAGGAGCGTATAAGATCCGAGATTGAACGTCTTAGTGAAGAATTTAATGAGAATCAAAAAGATGTAGGAGATGTCAATGAGAATGTAAAGACATTACAACAGCAGATTGAAGAACTTAAAGATTCTTTAAACTTGATGGAACAAAAGATCATAACAGATCAAAAGAGACATCAAAAGATTCAGGAAGAAGTAAAAACAAAAGAAATACTTTACAAAGATATCTTGAAAGAACGCGAAGAGATGATAGAACGTGTCAGTGGATATGATAAAGAAATCTATCGTCTGGAAAGTCAGAAAGATGGTAAAAAGCAAAAGAAAAAAGAATTGCTTGATTATATGTGGGAAAACTACGAGGTTACTTACCATCAGGCGAAGCAAAGATTGGAGCTGAATGAGACAGAAAGTCTTTTAAGGATCAAAGAAACAATCAACCGATTAAAGAAACAGATCAAAGATCTTGGACCAGTTAATATCAATGCGATCGAAGATTATAAAGAAGTTTCTGAGCGTTATGAATTTATGCAGAAACAGCATGAAGATATCGTAACAGCAGAGGCACATTTAGCAGGGTTGATGGAAGAGCTTGAAGAAGCTATGAGACGTCAGTTTAATGAAAAATTCAAAGACATCCAGAGAGTATTTCAGGAGGTTTTTGTGGAATTGTTCGGTGGAGGAGAAGCAAGACTGGAACTTACCGATGATGATGTGTTAGAATCAGGAATAAGGATCATTGCACAGCCACCTGGAAAGAAACTTCAGAATATGATGCAGCTTTCCGGTGGAGAAAAAGCATTAACAGCAATCTCATTGTTATTTGCAATTCAGAACTTAAAACCATCGCCATTCTGCCTGTTAGATGAGATAGAAGCGGCATTAGATGATTCGAATGTTACAAGATTTGCAAAATATCTGCATAAACTTACAAAGGATACCCAGTTTATCGTGATCACACATCGGAGAGGAACGATGATGGCAGCAGATGTCTTATATGGTATCACGATGCAGGAGAAGGGAATATCCACACAGGTTTCTGTTAATTTGATCGAGAATGATTTAGATGAATAAAAGGAGAACAGCTATGTCAGAAAAGAAAGGTTTTTTTAAACGACTTGCCCAAGGGTTATCAAAAACAAGAGACAATATCGCCTCAAGTTTTGATTCTATTTTCAGTGGATTTTCTGGAATCGATGAAGATTTTTACGAAGAACTGGAAGAAATTTTGATCATGAGTGATATGGGAATTGATACAACCATGAATATCATTGAAGATTTGAAGAAAAAAGTAAAAGAAAATAAGATCAAAGAGCCGGAAGAATGCAGACAGCTTTTGATCGACTCCATCAAAGACCAAATGCGTCTTGATGATACTGCTTATGATTTTGCTGATAAAAAAAGCGTGGTACTTGTAATTGGAGTAAATGGTGTAGGTAAAACAACATCTGTTGGAAAACTTGCAGCATCTTTAAAAGGACAGGGAAAGAAAGTATTGCTTGCAGCAGCTGATACATTCCGTGCAGGAGCGATCGAGCAGTTAAAAGAGTGGTCAAATCGTGCTGGTGTTGATATTATCAGTCAGGCAGAAGGTGCAGATCCGGCAGCAGTTGTATACGATGCAGTAGCAGCTGCGAAAGCAAGAGATGTTGATGTATTATTATGTGATACAGCTGGACGTCTTCATAACAAAAAGAACCTGATGAATGAGTTAAGTAAGATCAATCGCATCATTCAGAAAGAATACAGTGAAGCTTACCTAGAGACACTTATCGTATTGGATGGAACAACAGGACAAAATGCCATGGCACAGGCAAAACAGTTCAAAGAAGCAACAGATATTTCCGGTATTATTTTAACGAAATTAGATGGGACAGCAAAAGGTGGTATTGCAATCGCAATCCAGTCTGAATTAGGAATACCGGTAAAATATATTGGTATTGGGGAACAGGTAGATGATCTTCAGAGGTTTGATCCAGATATGTTCGTTAATGCACTATTTGAAAAAGGAGAAGAAAATTAAAATGTTAGAACTAAAAGATTTTGAAGCAGCATATAATAAAGTGCAGGAGGTTGTCCTTCCTACAAAGCTGATCAAAAGTGAATATTTTTCAAACCAGACAGGAAATGATGTTTATTTAAAACCAGAAAACATGCAGCTTACAGGAGCTTACAAGATCCGTGGTGCATATTACAAGATTAGTACATTATCTGAAGAAGAAAAAGCAAAAGGACTGATCACAGCATCTGCTGGAAACCATGCACAGGGGGTTGCATTAGCAGCAGCGAGACAGGGCGTAAAAGCAACAATCGTTATGCCAACAACAACTCCATTGTTAAAAGTAAACAGAACAAAAGATCTTGGAGCAGAAGTAATCCTTCATGGAGATGTATATGATGAAGCATGTGCACATGCATTAGATCTTGCAGCAGAACATGGATATACATTTGTTCATCCATTTGATGATCCAACGGTTGCAACAGGACAGGGAACGATCGCTATGGATATCTTCAAAGAACTTCCAACAGTAGATTACATTCTTGTACCAATCGGTGGAGGTGGACTTGCAACAGGTGTATCAACACTTGCCAAGTTATTAAATCCAAAGATCAAAGTCATTGGAGTCGAACCAGCAGGAGCAGCTTGTATGAAAGCTTCTTTAGAAGCAGGAAAAGTTGTATCATGTGATCATGTCAGTACAATTGCTGATGGTACAGCAGTACAGACACCTGGAAAGATTATTTTCCCATATGTTCAGGAGAATCTTGATGACATTATCACAGTAGAAGATGAAGAATTGATCCCATGTTTCTTAGATCTGCTAGAAAATCATAAAATGTTAGCAGAAAACTCTGGATTATTAACGATTGCAGCATTAAAACATCTGGACGTAAAGAATAAGAAAGTTGTATCTATCATCAGTGGTGGAAATATGGATGTGATCACAATTGCATCTTTAGTACAGCATGGACTGATCATGAGAGATCGAATCTTTACAGTATCTGTATTCCTTCCAGATAAACCAGGAGAACTAACAAGAGTATCTCAGGTGATCGCTGAAACACAGGGAAATATCGTTAAGCTTGAACATAACCAGTTCGTAAGTATCAACAGAAACAGTGCGGTAGAACTTACGATCACAATGGAAGCATTCGGTAGTGAACACAAAAATAAGATCATCAAAGCATTGAAAAAAGCTGGATATGATCCTAAAATCAGAAATTCAAAATCTGTATATTAATTGGTTGGATGAATTTCACAATATGACAATAATTTAAGTATTAAATATTGTACAATTTGTTGAAATATACTTTGATTTTTGGTATAATAAAGTTAGTGAAACAAACACTTTTTGAACAGCGGATAAATGACCAGAAAGTGGACAAGAAACGAAAGATATTTACAGTACATTGTTCTTTGAATATGAAATATCTTGTAAGATGACAGCGTGTCACATTCTTTGCTATACATATAGAAATTAAAGATATGACTAATAAGCGTAAATAAGCCATTTACAAGAAGATTGTTCATGACTGTTTACGCTTTTTTATTTGTTTTGGAAATTTTAAGGAGGAGTTATACTATGAGTGAAACTATCAATCGTGAGGATTTGTATTTGTTTCAGACTGGGAAGGCCAGACAAGCATATTTAACGTTTGGCTGTCATTACCAGAAGAAGACAAAGACTCACAGATTTACTGTTTGGGCTCCAAATGCAAAATCAGTAAGTGTCGTAGGAGATTTCAACTTTTGGAATCCACTCGCCCACCCAATGAAGGGTGACAAAGATGGAATCTATACGATAGAGATTGAAGGACTTAAGAAAGGTGATCTGTACAAGTATTATGTAGAAGGATACGATGGAATCTGTCGTTATAAGAGTGATCCATTTGCGTTCTATGCAGAGTGCAGACCTGATACAGCATCAAAAGTCTGGGATTTTGACGATTTCAAATGGTCTGACAAACGTTTTATCAATCAGAGAAAGAAACGTCAGGCAATAGATCAACCAATGTCCATTTATGAATTGCATCTTGGAACATGGCGTATGCCACAGGAAGAAGAGAGAGAGTTTTATAATTACAGAGAGATTGCTGATATGCTGATCCCTTATCTTCAAAAGATGGGATATACACATGTCGAATTAATGCCGATCACAGAATATCCATACGATCTTTCCTGGGGATATCAGGTAACAGGATATTATGGGGTAACATCAAGATATGGAACACCAGAAGATTTCAATTATATGATCAATGAATTGCATAAAGCAGGAATCAGTGTGATCCTTGACTGGGTACCAGCTCATTTCCCAAGAGATGAACATGGATTGGCGATGTTTGATGGAACACATATTTATGATCATGAAGATCCTAGAAAAGGAAGCCAGCCAGACTGGGGAACATTATTATTTAATTATGGGAAGCCAGAAGTACAAAGTTTCCTGATCTCAAGTGCAATGTTCTTCGCAGATATTTATCATGTTGATGGAATCCGTATTGATGCTGTATCAGCAATGCTTTATCTTGATTTTGGAAAACAGGAAGGTGAATATGTGCCGAACGAAGATGGAACGAATATCAACTATGAAGCGGTTGATTTCCTTCGTAATCTAAATGAAGCACTTCGTACAACATATGAAGGATTCCTAACGATCGCAGAAGAATCTACAGCATATCCAAAAGTCACAAGTGATATCGATGATCCAGATGGACTTGGATTTGTTTATAAGTGGAATATGGGATATATGCATGATTCCCTTTATTATATGGAACTTGATCCATTATATCGTAAAGATAATCATGGAGCGATCATTTTTTCTATGGATTATGCATACAGTGAGAACTATATTCTGCCATATTCACATGATGAGGTTGTTCATGGCAAAGGTTCCATGATCAATAAGATGTATGGAGCATATGATGAGAAGTTTGCATCTTTGCGTACATTATATGGATTTACGATCGCACATCCTGGTAAGAAATTATTATTTATGGGTGGAGAATTTGCTCAGTTTGTCGAGTGGAGAGACAAGGAACAGCTTGACTGGTTCTTGATTGACCAGTATGAGATGCATGATTCTTTCCATGAATATGTAGCAAAATTAAATGAAATTTATAAAGCTCATCCAGCGTTTTATGAATTAGATCAGGATCCAGCAGGATTTGAATGGTGTTTACAGCGTGATGCAGATCATAGTGTTGTAGCATTTATACGAAAGAGTAAGAGAGGCAGAGGAAGAAAACAGGAACAGATCCTTTGTGTCTGCAATTTTACACCGATGGAATGGGATAAGTATCTGATTCCATTGCCAAAGAAATCAAAACTTACGAAGATCTTAGACAGCAGTGAGCTTGATTTTGGTGGAGATGGTGATGTTTCAGAAACAAAAGTTTCAACAAAACGTGTGAAAGTACCATCAGAAGGAAAGGCAACATATCAGCAGTGTGCACAGATTTCCTTAAAACCACTAAGCGTTGTATATTATAAGATCGAGGAAGTGGAGAAAAAACCACGAAAGACGACTGCGAAAAAAACTGAGACAGCTAAGAAAGTAACAAAAGAAGTTGTAGAAGAGACAAAGAAGGCAGAACCTATCAAGAAAGCAGTGCAGGAGAAGAAACCTGCACCAAAGAGTGAGACTTCAAAGAAGGAAGATACAAAAGAAACAACCAAAACTGTAACAAAAGAAAAGGAGCAGCCAAAAAAGAAAGCAAGAAAGACAAGAAGAACTAATAAGAATAAAAATCAAGGTGTAAAATAAAGGAGGAACAAGAGTTATGATTAACAAGAAAGAAATCGTTGCGATGCTGCTTGCAGGGGGACAAGGTAGCAGACTGTTCGCATTAACTCAGAAGAAAGCAAAACCAGCTGTATCATATGGTGGAAAATATAAGATCATTGACTTCCCATTATCAAACTGTGCAAACTCAGGAATTGATACTGTCGGAGTATTAACACAGTATGAACCATTAGAGTTAAATGCATATATTGGTACTGGAGGATTCTGGGATCTGGATGATCTAAATGGTGGAGCATATGTATTACCTCCTTATATGCGTGGGGAAACAGGTAACTGGTATCGTGGAACAGCAGATGCGATTTATCAGAACATCAACTTTATTGATAATTATGATCCAGACCATATCATCGTATTATCTGGAGACCAGATCTGTACAATGGATTATGCAAAAATGCTTCAGTATCATAAAGAAAAAGATGCAGATTGTACAATCTCTGTTTTGAATGTTACATATGAAGAAGCAAAACGTTTTGGAATCATGAATACAGATGAAGATGAACGTATTTATGAATTCGAAGAAAAACCAGCAGAACCAAAGAGTACAAAAGCTTCTATGGGTATTTATATCTTTAAATGGAAACTGATCCGTCAGTATCTGATCGATGATGGAAATGATCCAGAATCAGAACATGACTTTGGTAAGAATATCATTCCAAGAATGTTGGAAGATGGAAGAAAGATGTATGCTTACTCATTTGATGGATACTGGAGAGATGTAGGAACGATCGACAGCTTATGGGAAGCTAATATGGAACTTCTAGATGAAAATCCTCAGATTGACTTAAATGATGATAAGATGAGAATCTACACAAGAAACTTCTCATTACCACCTCATTTTGTAGCACCAGGTGCATCTGTTAAGAATTCTATTCTTGCCGATGGATGTATCATTGAAGGAGAAGTAGAAAACTGTGTCATCCATTCTGGTGTTAAGATTGGAAAAGGCAGTGTTGTTAAAAACAGTGTGATCATGAAAGATACTGTGGTAAGAACAGGTTGCCAGATTGACAAAGCACTGATCGATGAAGAAGTTGTTATCGAACAGGGTTGCAAGGTTGGAGAAGGAAATAATGTAACTGTAATCGGATATCATTGTGTAGCATTAGAAAATGCAACTGTTGAAGACGGAGCAATGATCTACCCAGATACCATCTTACACTAGGAGGATTGAAGATATGGATAAACAGATGTTAGGTATTATCAATGCAGGAGAAGAAAATAGAAAGTTAAAAGACCTTGTACGATCCAGAAGTTTATCAGCACTTCCTGTTGGTGGACGTTATCGTACAGTAGACTTTATGTTAAGTAACATGGTAAATGCAGGAATTAAAAATGTTGGATTATTAACAAGAAGAAACTATGATTCCTTATTAAGCCATGTAAGCTCAGGTAAAGACTGGGGATTAAATAAAAAACGTGGTGGATTATATATTTTCCCACCATATATCAATGATGCATCTCCATCTGGAGAATACGCAAGTGTTATGGACGGACTTCGTGGAACACTTGGATTCTTAAAGAAAGCAAAAGAAAAATATGTATTATTAGGACGTTCTTATGTGATCTTTAATGCAGATTTTCAGGATATGTTAGATAAACATATCAAATCTGGAGCAGATATCTCACTGATGTATTTTGATAACAGCGATGATGCAACAAACTGCGATTATGAAGGAGTTTATTTAAAGACAGATGAAGATGACAAAGTTCTTGATATGTGCTATTCAGAAGGAAAACATCGCTCTAATAAGAAGAGTATGGATACTTATATTATGAAAACAACACTGTTGATCGATTTTATCGAAACAGCGATCGCACATAATAAGAAACACTTCTTCTTTGATGTTATTGTTCCAAACTTTGACCGACTGGCTATTCAGGGATATGAATATAAAGGATATGTTGGATGTATCACATCTTTGGAAGCATACTATAATGTTAATATGGATATGTTAAAACCAGAAGTTTACAATGAGTTATTCCTTGCAAGAAGAAGAATTTATACAAAATCTGCCGATGGAGCACCAGCAAAATATGGATCAAATGCGAAAGTCAGCAATAGTTTGATCTGTAGTGGATGTGAAGTAGATGGTACAGTTGAGAATTCCATCATCTTCCGTGGATCACAGATTGCAGAAGGTGCAGTGATCAAGAATTCTGTAGTTATGGCAGAAGGATTTATCGCACCAGAAGCAGAAATCAATAATACAATCTTAGACCGACATGTAAAAGTTTATTCAAAGGCACACTTATCAGGATCTTCAAACCATCCAGTATTCATTCCGAAAGGAGCAAGTGTTAATGAGTAAAAATAATTCACTGAAAGTGCTATTAGCAGGAGCTGAATGTGCACCATTTGTGAAACTTGGAGGGTTGGCCGATGTTATGGGAACGCTTCCAAAAGAATTAAACCAGATTGGTGCTGATGCTCGTGTGATCATGCCTTTTCATAGTCAGATGAAAGGCAAGTATGGCGCTCAGACAAAACATCGGGCAGATTTCAACATCAACTTTGCTGGTGGAGAAACATATGTCGGTGTAGAAGAACTATTTTACAATGATGTTACATATTATCTGATCGATAATGAAGGCTTCTTTGGAGATGCTGTATACCGCGGTGGACTTGCAGAAGGAGAGCAGTATGCTTTCTTCTGCCGTGCCGTGATCGAGGCAGCAAGCCGTATTGGATTTATTCCAGATGTGATTCACTGTAATGACTGGCAGACAGGGCTGATCCCAATCTTACTTCGTACACAGTACGGACATTGGGATATTGGAAATGCGAAAACGATCTTTACGATTCACAACATGATGTATCAGGGAGAGTTTGGATTTGATCAGTTCGAACATTGGTTAGGAATCGATCCAAAATATGATACACCAGAATTTATGCATAATTATGAGTGTGCAAGCTTTATGAAAGCAGCCCTCGTATTTGCAGATCGCTTGAGTACAGTAAGTCCAACTTACGCACAGGAGATCCGTGATCCTGCATTCGCATATCGTCAGGAAGGAATTTTGAATGCAAGAGCAGGAGATACATGGGGAATCTTAAACGGAATGAACCAGGAAGAATTTAATCCAGAGACAGATCCGCTTATTCCATATCATTTTAACAAAGATGATCTATCTGGAAAGAAAAAGGATAAGATCGAACTGATTAAGAATCTTGGATTATCCATCACACCAGGAGTTCCGATCATCGGTATGGTTACAAGATTAACAGAGCAGAAAGGTCTGGATCTTGTAAAATACATGTTAGATGAGATCATGTGTACAGAGAATGTTGCATTTGTAATTCTTGGAACGGGTGATTATGAATATGAAGAATTCTTCCGTTATATGGAAAATAAATACAAAGGAAGAGTATGTTCATACATCGCATATGATAATGCGATTGCACACCAGATTTATGCAGCGAGTGATCTGTTCTTAATGCCATCCAAATTTGAACCATGTGGAATTTCACAGATGATCGCACTTCGATACGGAACACTTCCAATCGTACGTGAGACAGGTGGACTGCGTGATACGGTACAAAGCTACAATGAATACGAAGATACAGGAAATGGATTCTCATTTGCAAACTACAATGCACACGAGATGCTTGGAGCAATCCGTTATGCATTACAGACTCTGCAGAGTCCAAAGAGAAAACATGGACTGATCAGAAGAGCTATGGAATCCGATAACAGTTTTGCAAAATCTGCAAAAATTTATCTGGATATGTATAAGAGCGTATTATAAATTTCAGAAAAACAACGGGCATCTATAAGATGCCCTGTTTTTTTCACAGAAAGGAGGCATAGATGAACGTAACAGACAGCAAACAGATCGTACAAAGGATCAAGAGTAAACTGATTCATGCCTTAGGAACAACGATCGGTGAGGCGACCAATGATGAAATTTATAAAGCGGCAGCAGAGTGTATCAGGAAAGATATCATGACATCCTGGGCGGACAGCAGAAGAAGAGTTCAGGAACAAGGGGCAAAGAAACTTTATTATATGTCTGCAGAATTTCTTTTAGGAAGAGCATTTTCAAATAATCTGATCAATTTAGGACTATATGAAACATATAAAGCAGCATTCTGGGAGATGGGAATTGACTTTGATGTGATCACAGAGGAAGAGAACGAAGCAGGACTTGGAAATGGTGGACTTGGGCGGCTTGCAGCATGTTTCTTAGACTCACTATCAACCATGGAACTGCCAGCAGTTGGTTGTGGAATCCGCTATGAATATGGGATGTTTCGTCAAAAGATTGTCGATGGAACTCAGATCGAGATGGAAGATGACTGGCTAAGAGACGGAAATATATGGGAAATTGAACGGCCCGAATTAAGTGTAGAAGTTCATTTTAACGGAACAATTGAGGAAAACTGGACAGAGAATGGTTTAGAGATCAAGCACAAAGATTATAATACAGTGATCGCAGTTCCATATGATATGCCGATCATTGGATACAAAACCAAAACTCCGGCAACTCTTCGCTTATGGAGTGCAAGAAGTAAACAAAGATTTGATTTTCATTCTTTTAATGAAGGAATCTATGATAAAGCAATGGCAGATCAGACATTTGCCGAAGCAATATCAAAAGTATTATATCCATCCGATGACCATATGCCGGGGAAACAGTTAAGGTTAAAACAGTTTTATTTTCTTGCATCTGCAACAATGCAGTCAATGCTCAAGAGACATAAACAGATATTTGATGATCTGCATACATTGCCAGATCATGTTGTAATTCAGATCAATGAAACACATCCAGCTCTTGCAATTCCAGAATTAATGAGGATTTTGATGGATGAAGAAGGATTTGGATGGGACGAAGCTTATCAGATTGTAAAGAAAATGTTCCATTATACAAACCATACGATCATGACAGAAGCCATGGAATGCTGGGATGAAAATATGTTTCGTTTTTTGCTTCCAAGAATTTATCAGATCGTCTGCGCGTTCAATGAAAAATACTGTAATAAGATTAGGGCATATTACAGTCATGATGAAGAAAAAGTGCGAAGTATGGCGATTATCGGAAACAATGAGATCCGCATGGCAAATTTATGTGTAGCAGTATGCAGAAGAGTGAACGGAGTATCAAACCTTCATGGGGATATTCTGAAAGAGAAGATATTTAATAGTTCGTATCGTATCTTTCCACAGAAAAATCTTGCGATCACAAATGGGATCACACACAGACGTTGGTTTGGGCTTGCAAATCAGGGACTTTATCATTTGGCGAAAGAATATATAAAGGGAGATATTCTTAAAGATTATCATCTGTTTGAACAGTTTCTTCTATATAAAGAGGATGAAGAATTCTTAAAGAAATACAGCGAAGTAAAAGAGAATAATAAGATTCGATTTGCAAAATATATTAAAGAAAAACAAGGAATTGAAATTAATCCAGATTCCATCTTTGATGTACATTGTAAACGTCTGCATGAATATAAACGGCAGTTAATGAAATGTCTGCATATCATTTATGTTTATCAGAGGATCAAAAAAGATCCGGAATGTATTACGACACTGATCACATTTATTTTTGCAGCAAAGGCGGCACCTGGGTATACGAAAGCAAAAGAGATCATAAGGCTGATTCATTCTGTGGCAGAGATGGTTAACAAAGATCCGGATATGAAAGGAAAGATTCAGGTTGTTTTTGTAGAAGATTATTGTGTGTCTGTTGCAGAAATGTTGATTCCGGCAGCAGATATCAGTGAACAGATATCAACTGCCGGAATGGAAGCTTCTGGAACTGGAAATATGAAATTTATGATGAACGGAGCATTAACGATCGGAACTATGGACGGAGCGAATATAGAGATCGCTGATAGAGTCGGAAGAGAAAATATCTTTATTTTCGGAGATAGTGCAGAAGGTAATTATAATAAAAAAACCTATCATACATACAATCCAGGAATCATATTTGAAAATAATCCATGGATTCGTGATGTATGCAACTGCCTGATCGAAGGAAATCTGTTATACTACGGCAAGAAATATTCAGAAATCTACCAGTCGTTACTATTTGGGGAATATGGAGAAGCAGATCCATATTATGTTCTGGCAGATTTTCCATCTTACATCGAAACATATGAAACAATGTACCGGCTGTATGTAGATCAAAAAGAGGAATGGATCAAAAAAACAGTGATCAATACAGCAAAATCCGGATATTTTTCATCAGACCGAACGATTGAACAATATAATGAAAAAATCTGGAACCTGAAACCAGTAAAATAAGAGTTACAAGAAGATGAGATTAATATTATGATTCATAACGCGTCAATAGAAAAATACAGAACTCCCGTAGGAGCAGTCACCTGCGGAAGTGAGATGACCATAAGGCTTTATGAAACAGGGAAGTCGGTCAGCAAAGCAGAGATTATTATGTATTCCGAAACCTTTCATCGGGAATACGAGATGAAACGAAAAAAAGACTGTATGGAAGAACATTTAAAGATTACAAATGAAGCAGGGATTGTGTGGTATTATTTTCGAATCTGGGAACATGGCAGATGTTATTTTTATGGAGCGAAGCATGGACAGACACAGGGAGAAGGGATGATCTATGATGACACTCCACAAAGTTTCCAGATCACGGTATATGAAAAAGACTTTGACACACCAAGATGGATGTCTAAAGGAATCATGTATCAGATTTTTCCAGACCGTTTCTGTCAGGGAAATAAAAAGAATATGGAACGTGGAAAAGCATACCATGAGAGTATGGGAAGAGATGTGTATCTTCACGATGAATGGGAAGAACGCCCAATCTTTGGACCACTTCCTGGAAAAGAATTTTATGATCCGTGTGATTATTTTGGAGGAGATATCGAAGGAATCATATCAAAACTAGATGACCTTAAACGATTAGGAATCAACTGTATTTATTTAAACCCAATCGGAGAAGCAGCATCAAATCACCGCTACAATACATCAGATTATAAGAAAGTCGATCCATTCCTTGGGAATAACGAAGATTTCAAGCGGCTATGCCAGCTTGCCAAAGAACGAAGGATTCATGTGATCTTAGACGGCGTATATTCCCATACCGGAGATGACAGCGTCTATTTTAATAAGAGGGGAAACTATCAGGAACCCGGTGCATATCAGGGAGAAGAATCGAAGTATTACGACTGGTATGACTTTAATGAGGACGGAACTTATAAGAGCTGGTGGGGATTTGAAACCCTTCCGGAAGTCAATGAACTAAATGAGAAATTTGTGGATTACATTATCACAGGAGAAGATTCGGTGATCAAACACTGGTTAAGTCTTGGAGCATCAGGGTTCCGTCTTGATGTAGCAGATGAGCTTCCAGATGAATTTATCTTTAAACTGCGAAGTGAACTAAAGAATAAGTTCAAGAATTATGCCTTGATCGGGGAAGTATGGGAAGATGTCACAACCAAAGAAAGCTACGGAACGAAACGTAAATACGCGTTGGGAAAAGGCTTAGACAGCGCAATGAACTATCCGTTGAAAGTCAATGTCACAGATTATTTACTCGGCAATCAAAGCGCCGAAGATATGAAGACATTCCTGCTATCCCAGCAGTGCAACTATCCAAAACCACTGTATTATGCACTGATGAACCTATTATCCTCTCATGATATTCCAAGAATTCGGACGACACTTGCAACAGGAATGAACGAGAACTTTCCATCGAGAGAGCAGCAGGCAGAATATGTCATAACATCAAAGATGGATCAGAAAGGAAAATCCCTCACAAGGCTTGCGATAGCAGTCCAGTTCTTTGTTCCTGGAATGCCATGTATTTATTATGGAGATGAATACGGAATGCATGGATTGATGGATCCATTTAACAGGGGAACATTTTTTGAAAATGATAAAGAAACATATCAGGATGTTCTGAAACTTACTAATATGAGAAATCAGGAAAAGGTATTGCAGACAGGACATGCATTGTATATGGCAGCAGACGATGATGTACTAGCCATCCTGCGTTTTATCAGTAGAAAAAAAGATGTTTTTGGAGAGGCATGTGAGAATAAAGCATTGCTGCTTCTTATCAATCCAACACAAATGGAAAAAGAGATTGAGATCGATCTTGCAGAAGCTAAAGAAGGTGTAAGCGAGAGTGAATTACAGCTACTGTCAAAGAATTTAACAAAGACTGTGGTTAAGGCAAAGGCAGCACCAATGGATTACAAGATCATAGAGCTGTAACAAAAATGCATTAAGACCAAAGAAAAAGGCAGTTTCAAAGAGAAGCTGCCTTTTTTGTGCATTTTAACGAAAAACAAGTGATGAAATTATGCACAATAGAGAAAAAGAAATAATTTGAGAAAATCATTTACATTCAGATTAACTATAGTTATAATTAACTATAAATATAACCAATAAAGGAGGGTGATAAAAGAATGAAATTAAAAGAATTATCAGAAGTGGAAATTTTGATAATGAAGAGTATCTGGAAACTAGGAGATGACATCACGGCATATGATATTATCGAGTATTTAAAAGACCATTATGATCGTGATTATGCAAGAAGCACAGTAAAAACTTATATAGCAAAACTAAAAGACAAAGGTTTTCTAAACACAGAAGTAAGAGGAAACTACAGTTATATCACAGCGATCATTTCTGAGGAAGAATACCGTGAGGAACAGATGAGAAAGATGAAAGATTTCTGGCACGATGGTTCGGTCAAGGAAATGTTCCAGACACTGACAAAGACGATCACACCAGAGGAGAAAGAAGAATTACAGGATTTAATTGATGATTTGGATTAATATAATTTATACGATCAAACAGACTATTATTTATATAATGAGTTTGATTTTGTTAAATGCATTGACAGGAAGCTGCATATTTATCTGTTTTAAATTATTAGAAAAGCCACTTGAGAAAATGGGATTGATAAAGATGAGCATCAGATTACTAAGAGTTGTGATCTTATCATTTTTGATACCTGTTGTATTTGTTTTATTATTCCGTGTGTACGATGATAATGTGACATTTTCAATAGATTATCCATTGCCTTATGTGTTTGGATGCTTTTTGCTGATCTGGGCAGTTGGATGGGGCAAAGCTTTCGTTCATAGTATTCAGATCCACAAGAGGTTGAAATATCTGATCAATACAGCATGTTTATGTGAAAAAGATGTGATAAAGGTAAAGGACGAGTGGCAGAAGAAACTTAGAATTCATCAAAATGTAATAGTGAAACAGACCTATACGATCGCAACACCAATCATATGCGGTATCATAAAACCGGTCATCTTGCTGCCAGTAAAAGATTATTCCAAGGAAGAACTGGATGTCATTTTTGCACACGAACTGATGCATTGCCGTCATAAGGATATCCTATGGAAACAGCTTTGTGCATTCAGCCGTATTGTCTTCTGGTGGAATCCACTAATCCAGAGATTTGTCTTTGATGTAGACAGCTGGAATGAAAGCTATTGTGATCAGGCGGTTACAAAGATCTTAAAGAATAAGAAAGAATATTTTACAACCATATGCAGACTAGGAATAAAACCATTTGAAAAAGGGGCGTATCTTTGTGCAACACTATATGAAGATAAGAATCAGCTGAAGACAAGGATATACAGGATTAGGGCAATTGAAAGTATGAACATAATAAAGATTTTTGCAGGGCTTTGTATGGGTACATTATTGTTTGTGACTTCCATGTTTGCTGTGATATTTATTACAAGAGGATATCACGATATTTATATGAGAACAGTCATAACAGTTAGTGATCTTAGGGAAAAATATATGGACCCTGAGCCAATCGCAGAAGTTACGGATGTTGAGAAACTGGAAGTACATGATGAAATCAGACTCGCAAAGAAGCTTCCAGTTGTACCAATGAAAGAAAGAATTACCAGAAAAAAAGATGATCTTGTATTCGTGCAGAAATTAAAAGCCGGGACAAGAATGGAATCGAACTCTGTCTATCTAAAGAAAGGAGAGACAGTAGAGATTTCAAATGGAAATTCCATGGATGAAAATACCAAGAACGATTCAAAATTTGTTTCAGGGATCATTGATGATCGGGGAAAAGAATGGTATGCAATGAATTCCATGGATGTTAACTGTTCGATCAAGATTCAGAAAGAGGGAAATTACAGGGTATTTGTAGAAAACAGATATAAGACGAAAGTAAAAGTTTTTATGTTTACATATCTGGATAATAAAAAATAAAACAATAAGAAGGATCATAAATAGAATTATAAAAAGGAAAGAGGGATAGGATTTGAAACAAAAATAAGGACGGACAGGAAGGAGAATGCCTTATGAAGAAGCTATATCAGTCAGAACTCTATACAAAACATCATTGGAAAATTTAAAGGCAATATTTTTCTTCCACATTTTGTATATTTCACACTAGCGGCAATTAAGTATCTTGCACTGCCGATCTTGTTATTATTATGTGATATACATTCGGATTGGGTGTACAGCTACTAAAAAGAATCCGCAAACCTTTCGATACTTTATGTATCTTTGGTTTGCGGATTCTTTTTTTATCATTTATATATTTTTTGATTCGATTGAAATTAATTATTCGTAGCGAGGGCCTCATTCTCAGCAGCAAGCATTTCATCTTCATCTTCGTCGCTCATAGAGTATGCGATATTGACACTATGATCAGCGATACGCTCTAATTCAGAAAGCATATCAGAGAATAATAAACCAGCTCTTGGCTCACAGTCACCTTTGGCAAGACGTTTGATATGATGCTTCTGGTAGCGGCGTTCCATCTTATCGATGGAAGCTTCCAAAGCAGCAATCTCAGCAAGTTTATCTTCTTGTGTGTTCACACCATCCTGAGCCATAAAACTTTCTAAAGAAAGTTTTAACAGTTTAGAGACAGCTTCATACATTTTTTTGATTTCCTCTTTTGCATCGCCAGTAAGACCAGTATTATGTTTTAATTCGGTCTTTGTATAATCAGCAAAGTTCTCTGCGTGATCTCCAATTCGTTCAATATCATTGACTACATAGAACATGGAACCTAAAATCTTCTGATCGGCCAAAGGCAAAGATAACTGGTTTGATTTTACCAGATAATCTGTAATCGCATGGCTGACATTGTTGATGTCTTCTTCTCTGTGATAAATCTTATTCAGATATTCATCAGACTGATTTAAAAATCCTTTGATGGAACGATCCAGATTCTCCTGTGCCATATCTGCCATACGTTTTAATTCATTCTTAGCCTGAGGAATCATAGTTGCAGGAGATTTTAAGGAAATCTCTGTGATGTACTGTAATTCATTATGATGTACTTTTTGATCTTCTCCAGGAATGATCTTCTCAGTTAATGCAACAACTAAAGGTGTACATGGGAACATGAATAATACTTCAATGATCTTAAATGTTGTATGTGCATTTGCAACACTTCGTCCAAGATTTCCACCGGAAATACTTAAGAAGAAGTTAGTAATAGGCTCAAGTGCGATACTAAGTCCTGTAAAGATGATGATACTTCCAAATACGTTAAATAAGAAATGGATCATCGCAGCACGTTTCGCACCCTTATTACCACTTAAGCTGGCAAGTAATGCAGATACACAAGATCCCATATTACATCCAAGGATAATAAAGAAACAGATCGGAAGGCTTAATAATCCCTGTGAGGCCATTAACAAAACGATACTTACAGTGACTGAAGAACTCTGTAAGATCGCAGTCATGATAAATCCAAATAAAACTCCAAGGAAATGGTTATCAAGTGTCTGAAGATAAGACGTGATCAATGGTGAATCTTTTAACACAGACATAGCACTTGACATGGAAGTTAATCCCATAAATAAAACACCAAATCCAAGAACAACTTCTCCAATTTTCTGAACCGTAGGATTATTCATAAATAATACCATGATAACACCAGCCATCAAAAAGACAGGTGCGATCTCAGAAAGATTAAAAGATACAAGCTGAGAAGTAACAGTAGTACCGATATTGGCACCAAGGATAACTCCGGCAGCCTGAGATAAGTTCATAAGCCCAGCATTTACAAAGCTTACTACCATAACAGTAGCAGCACTGGAGGACTGAATGACTGCGGTAAAAAAGATACCGACTAACATACCGGTCAAACGGTTTGTAGTAAATATTTCAAGAATCCGGCGAAGTTTGGCACCGGCAGCTTTCTCAAGTCCATCGCTCATCAGTTTCATTCCATAAAGAAAGAGGCCAAGGCCTCCCATCAGAGCAAGTATGATAGTATAGTCCATACAACATTTCTCCTTTTTAACAATAACTTAACATAAATATTACTTATATTTTACTTTATACGAGGCAATGTGACAAGAAAAATTTTGATTTGTGATAGAGTTGCATGTATGAGATAGAAATATTCAAACTTCACATCTTCTGTCTGAGAAAACATCAGTTTACAGCCAGTAACATTCTCCATACACATCCGGTAGTGGTTTCGATTACGTCATCAAACCAGCAAATTAATATTTGTCTAAGCAAAATATTCATGATATAATCAGAGATACTGTAAAAATAGAGATGAATTAGATAAAGTAGGAGAAATAATAGAATGGAACAGTTAAAGAATGAGTCGTCAAGACAGTACGAATATATGGAAGAAATGAAAAAATGGGTTCAGAAAAAGTCTGAAGAATTAGGACGTAAGTTAACATGCCATGTAACAACATTTGGCTGTCAGATGAATGAAAAAGATTCAGAAAAGTTATTAGGAATCCTAGAAACGATCGGATATGAAGAAGTTGAGACAGAAGATGCAGACTTCTTAATTTTTAATACATGTACTGTCCGTGAAAATGCCAATACAAAGTTATATGGACACTTAGGACAGGTTAAGAAGATGAAAGAAAGAAATCCACAGATGATGATCGGATTATGTGGATGTATGATGCAGGAAGAACATGTCATTGAGAAAATCCGTACAAGTTATAAATTCGTAGATATCATTTTTGGAACACATAATATCTTCAAATTAGCTGAATTATTAAAAGCAAGAGTTGATTCTAAGGGGATGATCGTTGATATCTGGAAAAATACAGACCAGATTGTGGAAGATCTTCCAAGTGACCGTAAGTTTTCATTCAAATGTGGAGTCAATATCATGTATGGATGTAATAACTTCTGTAGTTACTGTATTGTACCATATGTAAGAGGAAGAGAGAGAAGCCGTAAGCCGGAAGATATCATTAAAGAAGTAAAACAGGTAGTATCAGAAGGAGTCAAAGAGGTTATGCTTCTTGGACAGAACGTAAACTCTTACGGAAAGACATTAGAGGAACCAATGTCTTTTGCCCAGTTATTAAGAGAAGTAGAAAAAGTCGAAGGATTAGAAAGAATCCGTTTTATGACTCCACATCCAAAGGATTTATCTGATGAGCTGATCGAAGTGATGGCAACAAGCAAGAAAGTATGTAAACATATGCATCTTCCAATGCAGTCAGGTAGCAGCCGTCTGTTAAAATTGATGAACCGTCACTATACAAAAGAACAGTATATTGCATTAGCTAAGAAGATTCAGGAGAGAATCCCTGGAGTATCATTTACAACAGATATTATCGTAGGATTCCCTGGAGAGACAGAAGAAGACTTCGAAGAGACATTAGATGTTGTAAGAGAAGTCGGATTTGACAGTGCATACACATATGTATATTCCAAACGTTCTGGAACACCAGCAGCAAGCATGGAGGATCAGGTGGATAAAGATGTCATCAAAGACCGCTTTGATAGACTTCTTGCCTTATTAAAAGAGACATCAGCAAAGAACTGTAAGAAGAAAGTAGGAGATATCGAGAGAGTTCTGATCGAAGAGGAAAATACACACGAAGAAGGAATGTTAACAGGAAGATTGGAAAATAACCTGTTAGTTCATTTCAGAGGATGCAAAGAACAGATCGGTACAATGGCCGATGTCAAATTAGTTGAGGAAAAAGGTTTCTATTATATGGGAGAACAGATCCATGGCTAAAAAAGGAAAACTTACACCGATGATGCAGCAGTATATGCAGATCAAAGAAGAGAATAAGGATTGTATCTTATTCTACCGCCTCGGAGATTTCTACGAGATGTTCTTTGATGATGCACTGACGGCATCCAAAGAATTAGAGATTACATTAACAGGAAAGAACTGTGGACTTGAGGAGCGCGCACCAATGTGTGGCGTTCCTTATCACGCTGTAGATTCTTATTTAAATAAATTAGTAGAAAAAGGATACAAAGTCGGAATCTGTGAGCAGGTGGAAGACCCAAGCCAGGCAAAAGGGATCGTAAAGAGAGAGATCGTGCGTATCGTAACACCTGGAACGAATATTTCACAGCAGAGTCTTGATGATGAGAAGAATAATTATCTGATGTGTATCTTTGCAAGTGATGGAAGCTATGGAATCTCATTTGTTGATGTCACAACAGGAGATTTCAGAACAACCTCCATGGACAGTTTAGCAAAGGTACGAGATGAGATCTTTAAATTCGAGCCGGCAGAGATCATTTGCAATGATGCATTCCTGATCAGTGGCATGGATTTTGATTATTTAAAAGATAAGATGTCTATCGTGATCTCAAGCATTGAGCCATATCATTTTGATGAAGAACAGGCAGAAGAACGGATCAAACGTCAGTTTAAAGTAGGAAATTTAGAAGGTCTTGGACTTGTGGATTATCCAATGGGAGTGATCGCAACTGGTGCATTACTTGGATATCTGCATGAGACACAGAAAAGTTCCTTAGATCATTTGATGCATATTGATGCATATGAGACAAGTGAATTTATGATCATTGACAGTTCCAGCCGCAGAAATTTAGAACTGTGCGAGACATTAAGAGATAAACAGAAAAAAGGTTCCCTTTTATGGGTATTAGATAAGACAAAGACAGCCATGGGAGCCAGAATGTTAAGAAATATGGTAGAGCAGCCATTGGTTGACAAGAAAAAGATCGAAGAGAGATACGATGCAATCACAACACTTACGAATCAGACGATTGTGAGAGAAGAATTAAGAGAATACTTAAATCCAATTTATGATCTGGAACGTCTGATGACAAAAGTAAGTTATAAGACAGCAAATCCAAGAGATATGATCGCATTTAAGACATCATTGGAACTTTTACCAGCGATCAAAACGATTCTTGAAGAATGTAAAGATCCGCTATTATCAGGGTTAAGAGAAGATTTAGACCCATTAGAAGATATTCATGATCTGTTAGAAGATTCCATTATTGAAGAACCACCGCTTGCGATCAAAGAAGGCGGAATCATCAAAGAAGGGTTTAAAGATGATATTGATCAATTAAAACGTGCGAAAACAGAAGGAAAACAGTGGTTGATGGAACTTGAGGAAAGAGAACGAGAGAAAACTGGAATCAAGAATCTGAAGATTAAATATAATAAAGTTTTTGGGTATTATTTGGATGTAACAAATTCTTACAAAGATCTTGTGCCCAATTATTATATTCGTAAGCAGACACTGGCAAATTCTGAGCGATATACAACAGAAGAATTAAACCAGCTGGCAGATACGATCTTAGGATCTGAAGATCGTCTGTATGCATTAGAATATGAAACTTATGTTACGATCCGTGAAACATTAGCAGGAGAGATGGAGAGAATCTCAAGAACAGCCAATGTGATCGCACAGATTGATGCAATGGCCTCTTTTGCATATGTCGCAGAACGCAATCATTTTGTGCGTCCAAAATTAAATGTAAGAGGAACGATTGATATCAAAGATGGAAGACACCCGGTTGTAGAACAGGTGATTCCAAATGATATGTTCATTTCTAATGACACATACCTTGACAATAAGAAGAATCGTGTCGCGATCATCACGGGACCAAACATGGCAGGTAAATCAACCTATATGAGGCAGGTTGCCCTGATCGTGTTAATGGCACAGATTGGTTCTTTTGTACCAGCGGCAAAAGCTAATATTGGTATCGTAGATCGTATCTTTACAAGAGTCGGGGCATCTGATGATCTTGCTTCCGGACAGAGTACATTTATGGTTGAGATGAGTGAAGTTGCCAATATTTTAAGAAATGCGACAAAAAACAGCTTGCTGATCTTAGATGAGATTGGACGAGGAACCAGTACATTTGACGGACTGTCTATTGCATGGGCAGTTGTGGAATATATCAGTAATTCCAAGCTTCTTGGTGCAAAAACTCTGTTTGCGACACATTACCATGAACTGACAGAGTTAGAAGGTAAGATCGACAGTGTACATAACTACTGTATTGCGGTCAAAGAACAGGGAGACGATATCGTATTCCTTCGTAAGATCGTAAAAGGCGGTGCAGACAAGAGTTATGGAGTTCAGGTAGCGAAACTTGCAGGAGTACCAGATGCAGTGATCAACCGTGCAAAAGAGATCGCAAGAGAGCTGGAAGAACACGATCTGACATCAGGTGCTAAAGACATCATGCCATATGGAGAGGCCGAACAGTTAAGCTTCTTCAGGGAAAGTGATGAGCCAACAATGGAACATCCATTTATGGCAGAACTAAGAGAAAAAGATCTTTCCGATATGACACCACTGGAAGCATTAAATTACCTGTATGTATTACAGGAAAAGTTAAAGAACGAGGAGTAATTTATGGCGAAGATACAATTACTGGATCAAAAGACAATCGATAATATCGCAGCAGGAGAAGTCATTGAGAGACCAGCTTCTGTTGTAAAGGAACTTGTGGAAAATGCAGTTGATGCCAATGCCAATGCGATCACGGTTGAGATCAAAGATGGCGGAATGACGTTAATAAGAGTTACAGATAATGGAATCGGAATTCCAAAAGATCAGGTAAAGACTGCATTTTTGCGTCATGCAACAAGTAAGATCCGTTCGGTTGAAGATCTGTTAAGTGTATCTTCTCTTGGATTTCGAGGAGAGGCATTATCAAGTATCAGTGCGGTTGCACAGGTTGAACTAGTAACAAAGACAGCAGAAAGTTTTAGTGGAGTATCCTATAAGATCTATGGAGGAGAGGAAGAAGCTTTTGATGACATCGGAGCACCCGATGGAACGACATTTCTTGTAAAGAATCTGTTTTATAATACACCAGCAAGAAGAAAGTTCTTAAAGAGTGCGACAACCGAAGCAGGATATGTGGAACAGATGATGGTACACATTGCCCTAAGCCATCCCGAAATCTCCTTCAAATTTATTCATAATAACAAGAATAAGATTTATACTTCTGGAAATGGAAAAGTTAAAGATATCATTTATCATATCTATGGAAGAGATGTGGCAGGAGCGTTAATTCCTGTACAAGCACAAAGTGAAGATGTCAAAGTGACAGGATTTGTCGCAAAACCTTATGTTTCCAGAGGCAACAGAAATTATGAGAGCTATTTTATCAATGGAAGATATATCAAAAGCTCGATCATTTACAAGTCGATTGAAGAAGGATATCGTACTTTTACGATGAAACATAGATATCCGTTTGTGTGTCTTGATTTTAAGATTAATCAGGAATTATTGGATGTCAATGTCCATCCGACGAAGATGGAGATACGATTTCGCAATGGAAGAGAGATTTATGAACTGGTTGTGGATACAGTCAGGGAGGCGTTACTTCAGAAAGATCTGGTGCAGGATGTATTAAGAGAAACACCGAAGAAGAAAGAACAGCCGAAAACAAAAGAAGTGAAAAAGCCTGAGCCATTTGAGGTAAATCGAAGGAAAGAAGAGACTCAGAAGATGGACCAGACGATGAAAGACTTTGCACAGATGCGACAAAGTCAGACGAATCAGCAAGGACAAGGTGTGCAGCAGATTGAAAAGTCGTCAATTGTAGCAAATTCAATAGGACATAGGGCAAAGCCTGAGGGTATGAAACAAGATCGTTTAAAGAGCGAATCATCTCAAACCGCAAAGAAACCAACCTACGCAGGCTTAAACTACAACA
This sequence comes from Anaerostipes amylophilus, assembly GCF_025567365.1. Taxonomy (NCBI): domain Bacteria; kingdom Bacillati; phylum Bacillota; class Clostridia; order Lachnospirales; family Lachnospiraceae; genus Anaerostipes; species Anaerostipes amylophilus. The sequence goes on from NZ_JAOQJG010000004.1 coordinate 87,155, forward strand.
CACAGAAAAAAGAATTCCCGCAATACAAGACCGATGAATTAAGCAGTAACCAGATGACATTAAGAGAAGATCCGGTCTTTTCTGTACAGGCAAGACCTGACCGCAAGATCTTAGGACAGCTCTTTAAGACCTACTGGCTGATCGAATACGAAGACCAGTTATTCATTATGGACCAGCATGCGGCACATGAGAAGGTGAACTATGAAAGACTGATGAAGAATTTTAAAGAAAAAGAAATCTACAGTCAGAGATTAGAGCCGCCAATGGTAGTAACGGTTTCCATGATGGAAGCAGAAGCATTAGAAAGATACAAAGATGCATTCGCAGGTTTAGGATTTACGATAGAATCCTTTGGTGGAAATGAATATTGTATCCGTGAAGTTCCCGCAAATCTTTATGGAATTGGGGAAAGAGATTTATTTATGGAACTTTTAGATGCTGTGAGCCAGGAAAACGGGATAATGGATACTGAAGTGATCGCAAGTAAGATCGCAACGATGGCATGTAAGATGTCGATCAAAGGAAACCAGAGGGTATCGTTGATGGAGGTGGAACATCTCTTAGATGAACTGATGAAACTTGAGAATCCATACCAGTGTCCACACGGAAGACCGACGATCATTAAAATGAGTAAATATGAGATAGATAAGAAGTTTAAAAGAATCGTATAGGAAGCCAGATAAGGAGGAAATATCATGACAGATCAGGAATTATTAAATCTTGCGGATAAAGCAAAACAAAAAGCATATGTACCATATTCAAAATTTCAGGTAGGAGCAGCAATTCTTACAAAGGAAGGAAAAGTATTTACAGGATGTAATGTGGAGAATTCTTCTTATGGAGCGGCTATCTGTGCAGAAAGAACGGCAGCAGTCAAAGCAGTTAGCGAAGGATACCATGATTTTGAAGTGATTGCGATTGCATCCAATGGAAGTGACAAAGAAACTGTATATCCATGCGGGATCTGCCGACAGTTTCTGCATGAATTTAATCCAGAACTCAAAGTGATCTGTCAAAGTCCAGATGGATTTGAAACTTATCGATTATCAGAACTTATGCCGAAAGGATTTTAAATAGATGAAACCAATGGTAATTTTAACAGGACCGACAGCGGTTGGAAAAACAGAGTTATCGATCCGATTAGCAAAAATCTTAAATGCAGAGATCATTTCCGCAGACTCCATGCAAGTCTATAAGAAAATGGATATTGGAACCGCGAAGATCCGTCCAGAAGAGATGGAAGGGGTCAAACATTATCTTGTGGATGAACTTGACCCAAGGGAAGAATTCCATGTGGCAAGATTTCAGCAGATGGCAAAAGATGCATTAGAAGAAATCTATGCAAAAGGAAAGATTCCACTGATCGTCGGTGGAACAGGATTCTATATTCAAAGTCTTCTTTATGATATTGATTTTACAAAGGAAGACGGAGATCAGGAATATAGAAGACAATTGGAAGAAAAGGCAAAAACAGAAGGAAATGACAGTCTGTATGAGATGTTAAAACAAGTTGATACAAAGTCTACAGAAAAAATTCATAAAAATAATGTCAAACGAGTGATCCGCGCATTAGAATTTTATAAATTAAATGGATATCCGATCTCAGAACACAATGAGAAAGAAGCAGCAAAGACATCACCATATAATTTTGCTTATTTTGTATTAAATCATAAAAGAGATATCTTATATGACAGAATCAACAAAAGAGTTGATATCATGGCAGAACAAGGCTTGATCGATGAAGTAAAACAATTAAAAGAAGAAGGCTATGAAAAGACGATGGTTTCCATGCAGGGAATTGGATATCGTCAGGTATTTGAATACCTGGAAGGAAATTTATCTCTAGAAGATACGATCGATCTGATCAAGAAAGACACCAGACATTTTGCAAAGCGCCAGCTGACTTGGTTTGGAAGAGAAAAAGAAGTTGTCATGGTAGATAAGTCAAAATTTGGATCAGAAGATGAGATTTTAACATATATGCTTACAATATTAAAAGAAAAGGGGATCTATGATGGATCAGTTAAAGAACTATTATAAGGAAATGGGAGTCGAAGAGAAAGTCTTCGACTACGCACAAGAAGTAGAAAAAGGGTTAAAAGACCGTTTTGAAAAATTAGATGCGATCGCACAGTTAAATCAGATCAAGGTATTAAATGCGATGCAGAAACACCAGATCGCAGAGATGCATTTGGGTGGTACAACAGGATATGGATATAATGATTCTGGAAGAGAAGCAGTGGAAGCTTTGTATGCCGATGTTTTTGGAACAGAAGATGCACTTGTAAGACCACAGATCACATGTGGAACTCATGCATTAGGTCTGGCATTATCCGCAAATTTACGTCCAGGAGACGAAATTCTTGCTATTTCAGGAAAACCATATGATACACTAGAAGAAGTGATCGGAATCCGTGAATCCAAAGGATCCCTGAAAGAATATGGGATTACATATGCACAGGTAGATCTGTTAGAAGATGGAAGTTTTGATTTTGAAGGAATCAAAGATGCGATCAATGACAAAACGAAACTGATTCATATCCAGAGATCCAAAGGATATGCTACAAGACCAACATTATCGGTTGATGTGATCGGGGAAGCGATCGCATTTGTAAAAGAGATCAACAAAGATCTGATCGTTATGGTTGATAACTGCTATGGTGAATTTGTGGAGGAAAAGGAACCATCAGAAGTTGGAGCCGATATGATTGTTGGTTCTCTGATCAAGAATCCGGGTGGGGGACTAGCACCAATCGGTGGTTATATCTGTGGAAGAAGTGACCTGATCGAACAGTGTGCATACAGACTTACAACACCGGGACTTGGAAAGGAAGTAGGAGCAAGTCTAGGGGTAAACCGTCAGTTTATCCAAGGGTTCTTTATGGCACCAACGGTTGTTAATGCAGCGGTTAAAGGAGCAATTTTTGCAGCAAACCTTTATGAGAAATTAGGATTTAAAGTCATTCCAGATGGAAAAGAAGAACGCCATGATATCATTCAGGCAGTAGAATTTCATGATCCAGAGAAACTGGTTGCATTTTGTGAGGGAATTCAGAAAGCATCTCCGATTGACAGCCATGTAACGCCAATTCCATGGGATATGCCAGGATATGATAGTCAGGTCATTATGGCAGCAGGAACATTTGTATCTGGTGCATCCATTGAATTAAGTGCAGATGGACCGATGAAAGAACCATATGCGGTTTATTTCCAGGGAGGGCTTACTTACCCTCATGCAAAATACGGAATTATCATGTCACTACAGAGAATGGAAGAAAAAGGGTTAGTTGAAATTCCAGAAGTATAAGAAATAAGAAAAATTTAAGGAAAACAACGGTTTGATTTCTATACATAAAAGAAAAGTTATGATAAAATTTATAAATGGGAAATGTTTTTGATCTTTGGGATTTTTTCGGTAGAAAGGATCAGATATGGAGAAAAAACATCAGACATTAAAGGAATTACCAATTTCAGAAAGACCCTATGAAAAGTGTGAAAAAAGTGGAGTAGAGGCTTTGTCAGATGCAGAATTGCTGGCAGTAGTCTTAAGAAGTGGAACGAAAGATCTGACAGTGGTGGATCTTTCTAAGCAGATTTTATCAATGAATCCTTTTTATGAAGGGCTTCTTGGAATCTGTCACACTTCCAGAGAAGAATTACAAAAGATACCTGGAATCGGGAAAGTAAAAGCAATGCAGATTTTATGCATTGCTGAATTATCCAAACGATTAGCACAGGCAAAAGTAGAAGATAAGATAAGTTTTCATGATCCGTCATCGATTGCAGATTATTATATGGAACAGATGCGGCATTTAAACAGGGAAGAGATGATTTTAATCTTTTTTAATGGGAAAAATAAAGTTATCAAAGAACTTAAAGTTTCTGTAGGAACGGTAAATCAGACAGTGGCTTCGCCAAGAGAACTATTTCTTGAGGCATTGCGGTGTGAAGCGGTATCAGTTCTAATGATCCATAATCATCCATCGGGTGATCCAACACCAAGCAGGCAGGATATTCTCACAACAAAGCGCATGAAAGAAGCAGGAGAGTTTCTTGGAATACCACTGTGTGACCATATTATCATTGGAGACAGAACATATATAAGTTTTCGGGAAGAACACATGATATAAGGAGCAGAAATATGAAAACGACACAGTTAGGAATTGAACTAGGAAGCAGACATTTAAGAATTGCTGCAACAAAGAAGAAAGAATTTTTAAAGATTAAGAATATGATTGCTTTTGATGAAGATGATAAAGTCAAAGCAATCGGAGATGAAGCATTTGATATGTATGAGAAACAGCCATATAGTGTGAGGGTTATAAAACCTATGGAACATGGGGTTATTTCAGATTACACAAATATGAGGTATTTATTAGGAACAGTGCTTGATAGATACTTTAAGAGAGTACACAAGCCAGAGCTGGTGATAGCTGTACCTGTGGATATTACAAATGTAGAGAAGAGAGCATTTGATGATCTTGCATGGGAAGCCGCAGGAAAGGTAAAGGATATCAAACTGATAGAGAAACCAATTCTTGCAGCGATTGGAAGCGGAATTGATGTAGAAGCCCCATGTGGTAATATGATCATTGATATCGGGGCGGGTACAACAGAAATTTCTGTGATTTCCTTAGGCGGAATTGTAGAAAGCAGATTACTGCCATATGGTGGGGATCAGATCGATGAGTGGATCAAAGATTATGTAAAGAAGAATTACAAATTAGAGATCGGTATGAAGAATGCAAGACGATTAAAGATGGCATATGCCGAGAATGAGACGCAGCAGGATATTTCTGTAAAAGGAAGAGATATTGTAAGTGGACTTCCAAAAGAAGTAAAGATTCCGGCAGCAATTGTGGAAGAGAAAGCAAGAGATCAGATTCGAGAGATCTGTATGCAGGCAAAAGCGGTACTGGAGGTTGTCACTCCGGAACTTGCGACTGATATTGTGAATGAAGGAATCTATATATCTGGAGGAGCTTGTGGATTTACAAAGACAGAAGAATGGATCAAAGAAGAACTGAAGGTAACGGTTCATATCAAACCAGAACCACAAGATCATGTAATTTTAGGAATGCAGTCATATTTAAAATAAAGTAAATGATGAAATGAGGACAGATGTATGAAATTGCAAAAGAAAAAATTTAATTCAAATCATCTGCTGGCAATCTTTATCGTTATATGTGGATTGTTAGCAGGGATTAGTGTTTTTGCAGGAGGGGTGCTCTCACCGGTAAAGAATGTATTCTTTACGGTTTTATCACCGATGCAGGAAGGCACTAATTCCATCGGAAATTTTGTTTTTTCATGGAATGAGAAGGCAAAAAGCAAGAAAGCACTGAAAGCAGAGAATGAGAAGCTTCAGGAGAAAGTTGATGCATTAAAGATGCAGAATCGTGTGCTTGAACAGAATCAGGTAGAATTAGAACGACTTCAGGATCTGCTGAAATTGAAGAAAAAATACAAAAAATATCATACAGTCGGAGCTAGAGTTATCAGTAAAGGATCAGGAAACTGGTTTGATATATTTATGATCGACAAAGGAAGCAAAGATGGCCTCAAAAAAGATATGAATGTTATTGCAGGAAATGGTCTGGTAGGAATCGTTTATGATGTATCTGCACATACAGCAAAAGTGCGAACGATCATCAATGACACAAGCATGGTCAGTGCAATGTTCTTAAAGACGAATGATTCTTGCATTGTAAATGGAAGTCTTGATACAATGGAAGACGGATATCTGGAAGTTGTATATATCAGTAAGGATGCGAAAGTTAAGAACGGAGATGAGTTGGTAACATCTTATGTAAGTTCTAAATTTAATGAAGGAATCACGATTGGAAAGGTATCCGATATCAAGCTTGATTCTACAAAACTTACAAAGACAGCTAAGGTTACACCGATCGTTGACTTTAAGCATTTAAAAGAAGTATTAGTTATCACAGATCTTAAGAAAACAGAGAACCTCGATACAGGAACTAAGGAATAGCAGGTGAAGATATGAAGATTAAGAGAATTTTGTTTTATGTAATATCTGTACTTGTTTGCTTTCTATTGCAGACATCAGTGTTTGAGTTTTTAAAACTTGCAGATGTTATGCCGAATATCTTACTGATCTTAACAGTTACAATAGCATTTATCAGAGGAAAGAAAGCAGGGATCGTGGTAGGGTTTGTCTGTGGGTTGTTGATTGATATTTTTTCAGGAAGTGTGCTAGGGCAATATGCATTTGTATATCTCATGTTTGGATATGTAAATGGATGGTTTCATGCATATTTTTATGAAGATGATATTTTACTTCCAATCGGCCTTTTGACAGCAAATTCTCTTGTATACAGCTTTGTGATCTTTTTCTTCTTTTTTGCATTAAGAGGAAGACTTCAGTTCTTTTCTTATTTGTTTAAAGTAATGATTCCAGAGGCTGTTTATACAGGAATCACAGCATTGATCATTTATAAGATATTGTTGGAAGTAGATATTAGGATCAGAGATGGTGAAAAAAGGAGTATGTTCTAGTGTTACGAAAAATTTACGATAAAGCAGAAAAATTATTAGCAAACAGACTGCTTGCACTGATCGTACTGATCGCAGTACTTTATTGTGTTTTGATCGGAAGGGTATTTGTGCTTCAGATCGTGGAAGGACAGTCTCATAGGCAGGATTTTACATACAAAGTACAAAAGACAGTCAAGACATCAGGTACACGAGGAAATATTTATGATGTCAATGGAAAATTATTAGCATATAATAAGTTGGTTTACACTGTAAATTTCCAAAATGACAGTGCATTCCAGACACTTGCTAAGCAAAATGGGACATCAGAGAGTTATGAGAAGAATGAAGTAATCTACAAAGTAATTAAGATTCTTGAACGTAATGGAGATTCATTTATCAATGATATTCCAATTGAATATACAGGAAGCGGTAAACTAAGATTTACAGAGACAGGATCAAGACTTAAGAAATTTAAGAGAGATGTTTTTGGAATCGGAAGTGATACTTCTGATCTTTCACAGTCAGAGAAGGAATTAAGAAACAAACAGCTTAATGCGACAGCAGAAGAAGTCTTTCAGTATTTAAGAGATGGAACGATGGGATCATCAGGAACTGGAAAGATGTTTGATATTGATAAAAAATATTCCAAAGAAGATGCATTAAAGATCATGTCAGTAAGATACAGTGCATTTTTGAGTAGATATTCACAGTATATGAAGGTTACGATCGCAAATGAGATCAATAGCAAGAGTATTGCGGAGATCAAAGAAAGAAGTTCAGAACTTCCAGGAATCGATATTGATACAAAGTCTATTCGTGTATATAATAAAAGCGAGGCAATGGCTCATATTATTGGATACACAGGAACAGTCAACACAGACGAATTAGAAACTTATAACAAAGGTAAAAAAGAAGAAGATAAAGATTACTATTCCAGTGATGAAACAGTTGGAAAAGCAGGTATAGAAAAACAGTTTGAGAAGTATCTGCACGGAGACAGCGGAAGCAAGACATTAGTTGTCAATAATGTGGGAAAAATCGTAGAAACTACGAAGACAGTGAAATCCGGGACAGGAAATAATATTACATTATCTATAGACAGTGATCTGCAGGAATATGTATATAATCTTCTTGAGAAAAAGATCGCAGGAATCGTATTATCCAAACTCACAAGTTCTGACAGTGCAGGAAATGACCGTGAGAATATTATGATACCGATCAAGAAAGTATATTATTCATTTATTGGAAATAGTGTGATCGATCTTGAGGATCTGAATGGTAATGATGCAACATCTTACGAAAAGAAGATGTACAAAAAGATTCAGAGGCTTGAAGATGCCGCGATCAAAACATCAAAGAATCTGGTATTGAATGAAAAGAAAGCTTATAAGGATGAAAGTGATGAGAAACAGGCATATTCATCTTATGTATATAGTTTGTTATCAAGTAAGAAGATTCTCTTAAGCAGCTCTATTGATACGACAGATAAAACATACCAGAGATGGAAAAATGAGAAAATCAGTTTAAGCGAATTCTTAAGATATGCGGTGAATAAAGAATGGATAGATATTTCATCTTTGAATATCAACAGTAAGTATAATGATACAGAAGAGATCATGAAAGCACTGGCAGCATATGTTGAAGATGCATTGATTGAGGCAGATGATTTCGATATGACGGTTTGTGAACAGAGTATCATGAAGGGTAAATTAAGTGGAAGAGAAGTATGTCTTCTGCTTTATGAACAGGGAGTCCTTAAGAAGAAAGGCGACAGTGATTATTCTGCCTTGAAATCTGGATCTTTAAACAGTTATGATTTTATCCGTAAGAAATTAAAAAGTTTGCAGATCACACCGGCACAGCTTGGAATGGATCCATGTTCTGGCTCTGTTGTTATTACAGACTCTAAGACTGGAAAGGTAAAAGCATTGGTAAGTTATCCAGGATATGATAGTAATCGTTTATCAAATGGAACAGATTCCGGATATTACAGACAGCTGGCTAATTCAGCATCAACGCCATTATATGACCAGGCATTAAAACACAAAACAGCACCAGGATCTACATTTAAACCATTATCAGCACTATCAGGTCTGAATGAAAAAGTTATTACAACGAGCACGGTGATCAACTGTACAGGTTTGTATGATAAGATCACGCCACCAGCAAAATGCTGGAAGTATCCGGATCGTCATGGACCAAGAACTGTATCTACAGCGATAGAAGCATCTTGTAATTATTTCTTTTATGAAGTAGGATATAGATTAGGAAACAAATCAGGTTCATACAGCAGTAAGGAAGGATTAAAATATCTGGAAAAATACGCAACAGATCTTGGACTGAATAAGAAGTCTGGAATTGAACTTGATGAGTCATCTCCACAGGTTTCTGATGAGACTTCTGTACGTTCTGCCATTGGACAGGGACGTAACAGTTTCACACCAAGTCAGATTTCTAATTATGTGACAACGTTATCAAACAGAGGTACAGTATATAATCTTAGTATCATGGATAAGATCACAGACGATAATGGAAAGACGATTAAGAAGTATGGTGTCAAGAAAGTCAGACAGCTCCATTATGATACGAAGTACTGGAATGCGGTACAGACAGGAATGAGAGGTGTAGTGAATGGAAATGACAGTTCTGTAAGTAGTATTTTCAAAGGAATGAAAGTAAAGGTTGCAGGAAAGACTGGTACTGCACAGGAGAATAAGAAACGTCCAAACCATGCACTGTTTATTTCTTATGGACCATATGAGAAACCAGAGATCACGACGACAGTAGTTATTCCGTTTGGATATACTTCATCCAATGCTGCATCTACGGCAAAGGATATTTATGAGTATTATTTTGCAAATGATAAGACAAAGGCGAAGATGGAGAAGAATAATAAATCAGTCACAGAAACCAATGTAGGTACTGCGGGAGACTAAGAAAAGAAGAGAGGAATCGTATGAATCATCCGGTATTGTTAAAAGGAAACAGCATTGGGCTTACCATGGTGCTTGATCCTGAGATGAAGTTTGAACAGCTCAAAGCTGCTATTTGTGAGAAGTTTATACAGGCAAAAGATTTCTTTAACGGACAGACCCAGATCGCATTGAAGATCGAAGGTCGGAAACTCACATCCCAACAGCTTGAAGAAGTTTTAGGGATTATTGCCGAAAAGACAACATTGACGATCGCATATGTCATAGAAGATGATAAGATCATGGAGACATCATTTAAAGAGGCATTAAAGAAACTTGAGGAGAAGGAACAGAAAAGATCGCAATCTCTGATCGATGAGAGAAGAAAGGGAGATGGACAGTTTTACCGAGGAACCTTAAGGTCTGGACAGAGTCTTGAATCTGATGGAAGTGTTGTTGTTGTCGGAGATGTTAATCCTGGAGCATCAGTCAGCGCGAAAGGAAATGTTGTTGTTCTTGGTTGTGCTAAGGGATATCTAAGTGCAGGAAGCGGTGGAGATGATCATGCATTTGTTGCGGCATTGGACATGCAGCCCATGCAGATACGCATTGGAAAGCATATAGCAAGAAGTGCAGATGGAGAACCGGAGAAGAAGAAAAAATTCTTTGGAAGATCCAAGAACAGTGATAATCAACCGATGGAAGCACAGATTGCATTTGTTGAAGAAGGAAATATTTATATCGAGCCCATATCAAAAGCGCTCTTAAATGAAATCATAGTATAGTGAATGGAGGAAAATAAAATGAGTGAAGTTATTGTAATCACATCTGGAAAAGGTGGCGTTGGAAAGACAACAACCACTGCCAATGTGGGAACAGGATTAGCGAAGGAAGGAAAGAAAGTTGTATTGATTGATACAGATATCGGACTTCGTAATCTGGATGTTGTCATGGGGCTTGAAAATAGGATCGTATATAATTTGGTTGATGTTGTGGAAGGAAATTGCAGAATTAAGCAGGCAATGATCAAAGATAAGAAATATCCAAACCTTTTCTTATTACCATCTGCTCAGACAAGAGATAAGACATCTGTAACACCAGAACAGATGGCAAAACTTGTAGAGGAATTAAAAGATGAATTTGATTATATCATTCTAGACTGCCCGGCTGGAATCGAGCAGGGATTTAAGAATGCGATCGCTGCAGCTGACAGAGCATTGATCGTTACAACTCCGGAGGTATCCGCAATCCGTGATGCAGACCGTATCATTGGTTTATTAGAGGCAAATGACATACATAAGATTGATCTTGTGATCAACAGAATTCGTATGGATATGGTAGAAAGAGGAGATATGCTCTCAAAAGACGATGTGCTTGATATTCTTGCAGTTGACCTGATCGGAATCGTTCCAGATGATGAGAATATCGTTATTTCCACAAACCAGGGAGAGCCGCTGGTTGGAAGCGATACACCAGCAGGAAAAGCTTATAAAAATATTTGTGACCGCGTGATGGGCAAAGAAGTCCCATTTATGGAAATTACAGGACCAACTTTCTTCCAGAGACTTGCACATGTATTTAAAAAGTAGAGGGGAGATAAAAGATGGGTTTTTTTGATAATTTTTTTAAGAAAAAGAGTTCAGGAGAAGTAGCAAAGGACCGTTTGAAATTGCTGCTTGTTTCAGATCGGTCAAATTGCTCTCCTGAGACGATGGAACTGATCAAAAATGACATCATTAAGGTAATCTCCAAATATATGGAGATCGACCCGGACGGATTGGACATTCAGATTACACAAAACAGCGAAGAATCCGAAGGACCGGCATTATATGCCAATATTCCGATTCGCGAGCTTAGAAAATAACATTGGAGAAAGAACATGCTGCGAAATTATCGATTGCAAAATTACAATTTCAAACTCTTATTTAATGTACTTGTACTGATGGCAATGGGACTTTTATTTATTCATAGTGCAAATCCTTCATTCGTTGTAAAACAGGCACTTGGTATTACAATGGGACTTGGTATTATTATTGTAGTATCACTGATTGATTTTCAGGTATTTACAAGAAATGCAGAAATATTGTATATTTTTAATGTAATCATGCTGATCGGCGTCAAGTTATTTGGAAAAGATGTGAATGGAGCAAAGAGGTGGTTTTCCCTTGGACCATTGGGAACATTTCAGCCATCAGAACTTAGTAAAGTGATCATGATTATTGTGATTGCAGCATTCCTTGTCAAACATCAGGATGATCTTAACGAACCTAAGATCCTTGGAAAGCTTGCATTAGTATGTGCAGTACCGCTTCTTTTAATCTTGAAGCAGCCAAGTCTTTCCTCAACACTCGATATTTGTTTTATCATTCTTGGAATGATATTTATGGCAGGATTGTCTTCTAAACTGATCGTTCGTGTATTGATCATTGGAGTACCACTTTTAGCAATCTTTTTATGGTACGTCCAGACGCCTGGACAGGTTTTACTAGAGCCGCATCAGGTGGCCAGGATCATGTCATTTTTACATCCAGAGAATTATGCAGATTCAACAGCTCTTCAGACAAGCAATTCAATTATGGCAATCGGATCTGGAGGATTATTTGGAAAAGGTTTTGGAAGTAATACAATATCGAATGTATCAGCCAGCGATGTAAATTTGGTATCCGAGAATCAGACAGATTTTATTTTCTCAGTGATCGGAGAAGAATTTGGATTTGTTGGATGCGTGATCTTGATCGTTATATTTGCATGCCTTGTATATCAATGTATGAATGTGGCGAAGAAATCAGGAAATCTGATCGGTACTTATGTTGCTGTGGGAGTTGCCTGCTATATGGGATTTCAGTCATTTATCAACATAGCTGTTGCGACAGGAACTATGCCGAATACAGGACAGCCACTTCCGTTTATCAGTTATGGGTTAAGCTCGTTGATGTCGGCATCGATTGCGATCGGAATGGTACTTAACATATATTTACAAAGAAAAAGACACTAGGAGGTTCTATTTATGAATGTAGGATTAGTTGCCCATGATGGGAAAAAGAACTTGATGCAGAATTTGTGTATTGCATATCAGGATATTTTAAAAAAGCATAAATTATATGCAACAAGTACGACCGGACAGATGATCGAAGATGTTGCCAATTTAAAGATTCATAAACTTCTTGCGGGACATTTTGGCGGAATGCAGCAGATGGGAAGCAAGATATCCAACAATGAAATAGACCTTTTGATTTTTTTACAGGATCCGTCAAATAAGAAGAGAACACCGGATTTTTATAATGTTTTAAATCTCTGTGACCAGTATAATATTCCATGTGCCACGAATCTTCCAACTGCGGAAGTATTGATCCTTGCACTGGATCGAGGAGATTTGGATTGGAGGAATATGTATAAATAGACTGTCAGGAGACGGTCTTTTTTTACAAAGATTATGAAGATGAAGAAAATAATATGTATGATTATGTCGATCATGATGGTAGCAATGTCAGGGTGCCAGTCATCCAGCGCAGCATCACTTGATTATGAACAGCATTATAAAACAACAGGAACAGCAATGAAAGAATCAGCATTGTCAGACCGCTGGGAATCTAAAGGCTCTAAAGTAGCAGTTGTATCAAAGAAGAAGGCAGAGAATGAGGATTATCCAGATGCCAAAGAAGTACTTCTTGTGAATAATACAAAGAATAAAGTATTAGTAAGCCAGAAAGTATTTGATCAGGCATATCCAGCAAGTACAACAAAGATCATGACAGCACTTCTCACACTGGAGAATTTAGATTTAAATAAAGTTGTTACGATCAAACATGATATTACATTCCCAGATGGTGCAGCAGTGGCAGTTCATCTAAAAAAGGGAGACAAGATCACAGTAGAAGCACTACTCAATGCCCTGATCATTATGTCAGCAAATGATGCGGCAGTAGCATTAGGAGAAGAAGTCTCTGGAAATCTGACAAGCTTTGTAAAATTAATGAATAAGCGTGCTAAAGAATTAGGTGCAACAAATACACATTTTGCAAACCCAAATGGTTTACATTTAGCCAATCATTATTCTACAGCATATGATTTATACCTGATTTTTAAGGAAGTAGCGAAACACAATGAATTTTTCAATATTGCGGGAAGATCAAGCAGTAGAATTGAATATACAGGCTCTAAAGGACAGTTGAAAGTCTATGATATGGCATCTACAAACCAGTATATTGCAGGTACTTATACATTACCAAGTAATGTATACATGATTGGTGGGAAGACAGGTACAACAACACAGGCAGGTTCTTGTCTGATTCTGCTTACAAAGAATAAAGACGGAGAAGAGTTTATTTCAGTGGTATTAAAAGGAGCAACAAAATCAGCACTTTACCATACAATGACAGATATTTTATCAAAGGAAAACTAAAATGGAACGATATAAAACTTACAGTGGACATTTAAAACAAATATATGGAGAAAAAGTATATAAGCTGCCGGTAAATCTTCCAGTGACTTGTCCGAATCGTATGGATGGAGATGGGTGTAGTTTTTGCGGAGGGGTTGGAACAGGCTTTGAAGCAATGAATTGTGAAACCTCTGTAAGTGAACAGTTATTAACAACAAAAGAAAAGATAGCCAAGCGATACAAAGCAAAAAAATTTATTGCGTATTTTCAAAATTATACGAACACATTTCTTCCAGTAAAACAGTTAGAAGAATATATGATCGAAGCAGCCAGGATGGAAGATATTGTTGGAATTTCAATATCAACAAGGCCAGACTGCATTACAAGAGACTATCTTGACTGTATGAAGAATGTTTCAGACACATATGGTGTGAAAATATCAATAGAATATGGACTTCAGACAGTAAATTATAAGACTTTGGAGAAGATCAACAGAGGACACAGTCTTGCAGAATATCTGGATGCGGTTTTAATGACAGCACCTTATGGATTTGAAATTTGTACACATATCATATTGAATCTTCCAGGTGATGATATAAGAGATGTTATAGAGACGGCAAAGATCCTGTCAGTACTTCCGGTACAGATCGTAAAACTACATTCATTATATGTGCCAAAAGGTTCCAGACTGTACAAAGAATTTGAGGAAGGTAAGGTTAGTATGTGTTCCGCAGAAGAATATTTGGAAAGACTTGTAACTTTTATCAGTTATGTTAGAAGTGATATGGTGATCGAACGACTATTCAGCCGTGTACCAAAAGAAGATGCGTCATTTTCAAATTGGGGAATCAGCTGGTGGAAATTAAGAGACCAGTTTGATGCGATAATGGAGGAGAGAAATCTTACACAGGGATGTAAGGCAGACTATCAAAACGGAGCAGCACTCAGGCGATGGAGGATTTGTTAAATGGCAAAAAAACGACAACGAAAAATAAAAATGCGCTGGAATATTGGAATGATCATATTTGCGGTAATTTTTGTTTATATCGTGATCAATGTCATAATATTTATGGGCAAGAAAAAACTGAGTGTATATAAAGTTACCGAAGATAAGATTACAAACACATTATCATTGACGGGAATTGCAGTCAGGGATGAACAGTTATTAAAGACATCACAGTCTGGATACATTACATATTATGTAGAAGAAGGAAAGCGGGTCAAGAAAGATGGAACTGTTTTTACTGTAGACAAGGACAAGAAAGTTCAGGAAACATTTGCAGAAAAAGTAGAAGAGTTGCAAAAGACGACAAATGTGATGGATGATGATGAGGTATCACGTAAGATCAATGAGTATCAGTCCGTTTACAATGATAATAACTTTTCAGAAGTGTATGATTTAAAATACGATCTTAAGAATGCTATTTTAAATATCAATGAAGATGCAATGAAGAAAGTAATCGCATCAGTACAGGATGCGATGGGGACAGAAAGTTTTCAGACGCAGAAAAGTACTTCAAGTGGTGTGGTAGAATTTTATTCGGATAAATTTGATGGGAAAAAAGTAAGTGATATCAATGCATCAGACTTTGATCAGACAAGATATCGAAAACAAAAATATAATACAGCAGATAAAGTAAAAAAGAATAAAGTTGTTGCAAGGATCAATAAGAGTGAAAAATGGCAGATTGTTGTTCCATTAAAAGAAGAAGAGTACAAGATGCTCAAAGACAAAAAAGAAGTATCAATACGATTTATGCAAGATCAGAATAAAGCAACAGCAACAGTAGAAACCATCAAAAAAGGTAAAAATTATTTTGGATATCTAAAATTAAATGATTATGCGGTTCGTTATTTGAGTGAACGTTATCTTGAGATTGACATTACTTTAGATTCTTATAAAGGGTTAAAGGTTCCAAATACATCAATTGTTAAGAAAAAGTTTTATCAGGTTCCGGTCAAATACCTTACAAAAGGTGATAATAGTACGACGGAACAGTTTGCCGTACGAAGCACTAGTAAGAATGGTGAGGTAACGGTAGAACAAAAAACGTATACCATTTATGGCAGAAGTGAAAAATACTGTTATCTGGATCCTGATGAAGTAGGGGAGAATGTTGTATTGCAGGCAATGGACTCTAATCAGACATTTTTGATCGAGAAGAAGAAGACTTTGCAAGGGGTATATTGTACAAATCGTGGTTATGCAGATTTTAAACCGATCGATATTCTGACACAGAAAGATGATTACTCGATCATAGCCAATGATACGAATCAGGGAGTCAGTGCATATGACTTTATCGTATTGGATGGAACGACGATCAAGGAAAATCAGATTATTTATTAAATGACATTATCAATCAACAGAAAGAAGGAAGAAATATGCTGATAGAACGTTATAATGAAGTGAAAGAACATGTGAAAGAAGCTTGCGAACGCGTGGGACGAGATCCAAGAGAGGTTACAGTCATTGCCGTCAGCAAAACAAAGCCATTAGAGATGGTGGAAGAGTTAAGAAAAGAAAAAGTTCTGGATTTTGGAGAAAACAAAGTACAGGAGATCAGAGATAAGTATGCAAATATCAGCTGGCCGGTAAGATGGCATCTGATCGGACATTTGCAGACAAATAAGATCAAATATATTGTAGATAAGGTAGCATTGATCCATTCTGTGGATTCTGTAAAACTGGCACAGGCAATTGATAAAGAAGCAGTAAAACACAATGTTAAAGAGGTTCCAATTCTTATTCAGGTTAACTTTGCACATGAAGATACTAAATTTGGATTAGATCCAAAGGACGTAGAAGATGTGATCAAAGAAATCTCAAAACTTGAATATGTAAAGATCAAGGGATTGATGCAGATTGCACCATTTGTTGATGATCCCGAAGATAATCGTAAATATTTTCGCGCGATGAAACAATTATCTGTTGACATCAAGAACAAAAACTTTGATAATGTAGATATGAGTATACTTTCCATGGGTATGACGAATGATTATGAGATCGCAGTAGAAGAAGGAGCGACAATGATCAGAGTTGGTACAGCAATTTTTGGAGAGCGCAATTATAACATATAGCGGAGGAAGATCGATGAAAGGTACAGTTGACAAACTGCTGAACTTTATGAAGCTGACAGAAGATGAAGAATACGATGAAGAGTATGAAGAATACGAAGATGAAGAAGAGGAAGAACCAGAGAAAGTAGGTTTTTCATTTTTTAAGAAGAAAGAAAAGGAACCGGTGGAAGAATCTGAAGAAGAAGTAAGCCAGCCTTTTGATCATGTATTAAGTAGGGAAGAGAAGAAGAAAAGGTTTACAAGTACTGGAAGCAAGGTGGTATCCATGAATGGAAGAGGAGTAGAAGTCTACGTTATCAAACCACAGGATTTTGCAGAAGCGCAGACAGCGGCAGATCTTTTAAAGAAAGGAAGAACTGTTGTGATCAATTTAGAAGGTGTGGAACTTACAGTTGCACAAAGAAGCATTGATTTTATTGGTGGAGCAACTTATGCGATCAATGGTTCCCTGCAGGCAGTATCCAACAACATTTTTATTGCAGCACCAGACAGTATTGAAGTCAGTGGAGACCTGAAAAGTGAGATCATGAATGGAAATACGATCTCACCACAATTAAAGTAAACATGAAAGAAGAAGAATTATTAAAGAAACGACTTTTGGAACTGGCACAAAAATCATACAGCCAGAATGTTTATAAACATACACATTTTTTAAATGAATACGAACAGAGTATTTATCAAGATATGAAGAAAGAACTTGATTATGCACATCCACAGCTTGTTGGAGGACATGAACACTTTACAAGAGCTGTGGTACTGTTTGGTTCGAAAGAATTATTTGGTTATGAGGGTGAGATTCCATTGGCATGTGCCAGGATCTCACCTGTTTTTGATAAGTTTGCAGAAACATTAAGCCACAGAGATTATCTGGGTGCTTTAATGAATCTGGGGATTGAACGTTATCTGATCGGGGATATTCTTGTTGATGAAAAATGTGCTTATATTTTTTGTATGTCTCATATTATGGATTTACTAAAAGAACAGTTAGGACAGGTAAGGCATACAAGAGTAGCAGTAGAAGAAGTCGTATGGGAAGAAACAGGATATATTCAGAAATATAAGAGAAAAGAAGGGTTTGTGGCATCTATGCGGTTAGATGTTCTGGTGTCACAGGCATATGGACTTTCAAGAACATCAAGCGATAAGCTGTTAAAAGCCCAGAAAGTATTTCATAATGGAAGACTTTGTATATCATCAGGACAAAAGATCAGACAAGGAGATATCATATCAGTGAGAGGATATGGAAAGTTTCTGGTAGAAGATTTGGGCAAAACATCAAAAAAAGGCCGTCAGTTTCTTACACTGGCGATCTTTCAATAGGAGGAATATATGATTACACCAGTTGAAGTATTAGGAAAAGAACTAAAGAGGGGATTTGGCTATAAGGCAGTTGAGGTTGATGAATTTTTAGAAGATCTTGCAAAAGATTATGAAAAAGTTTACAAAGAAAATAATGAATTAAGAGAAAAAGTATCTGCACTGACAGAGAATTTAAGTCATTATCGTACAATTGAAGAATCATTAAAGAGAGCATTAGTTCTTGCGGAAGAAACATCCAAAGAAACGATTGAGAATGCAACACAGAAAGCCCAGACATTAGAAGCTGAAGCATCAAGAAATGCAAAAGAACTTGTTTCAGAGGCACAGGCAGAAGCAGATAAGATCAGAGTGAGTGCAAAAGAAGATTTCAAGGAAGAAAAAGAAAAACATGAACAAATGATCAAGAATTATCAGGAATTGATCCGAAAGCTAGAAAGTGATTATCAAAGTTATAAAGCAAGAATGAAACAGTTTATAAATGGACAGATGGATATTTTAAACAATCCTGTATATGAGATGGAATTTCAGATCGCAGGAGAGAAGGAAGAAGAGGAGCAGGATAAGAATCATGAACAATTTGGAAAAGAACAGTAAGATTGAGATTCGAACAGATGGTAGAAAATCATATGATATTATTTTGAAAGATTCTTTTGATGATTTTCTAAAACAGATGGAATTTCTGGAAATTGAACACAAAAAAATATGTATTGTAACAGAAAGCAATGTAGCCCCATTTTATTTAAAGCAGATGTATGACTTGATTTCTTCAAAGGCTGCGAAAACGATCACATTCAGCTTTGAAGCAGGAGAGAAACACAAACAGTTAAAGACGATAGAAGCGTTATATGAAGAACTAATCATTAACCATTTTGACCGTCAGGATCTTCTGATCGCATTAGGAGGCGGGGTTGTTGGTGATATGACAGGATATGCGGCGGCAACATATCTTCGAGGAATTGATTTTGTGCAGGTGCCAACAACATTGTTATCACAGGTGGACAGCAGTATCGGGGGCAAGACAGGAGTTGATTTTCTTCAATATAAGAATATGGTCGGTGCATTCCATCAGCCAAAGCTTGTATATATCAATACAGCGACATTAAAATCTCTGCCAGAGAGAGAATATTTTTCTGGAATGGGAGAAGTTATCAAACATGGATTGATCAAAGATGCAAAATATTATGATTGGATCAAAGATAATATTACACCGATCAAAGAAAGAGAACATGAAGCAGTAAGAGAGATGATCTATAGAAGCTGTCTGATCAAAGGAGACGTTGTAGAGCGTGATCCAAAAGAAAAAGGAGAACGTGCCTTATTAAACTTTGGTCATACACTAGGACATGCAATTGAGAAATTAAAAGATTTTACATGGCTTCATGGAGAATGTGTGGCAGCAGGATGTTGTCTGGCAGCCAGAATATCGCAGATGAAAGGAAATCTTACAGAAGAAGAAGTAAAAGATATCAAAGAAGTGTTTATAAAGTTTGGTATGAATGGAGATATCAGTGAACTTTCTATTAAGGATATTATCAAAACAACGAAATCCGATAAGAAGATGGTTGGAGATAAAATTAAATTCATATTATTACATTCCATCGGAGAAGCATATATTGATATGAGTGTAACCGATGATGAAATGGAAAATGCATTAAAAAAATAACAGGGAAAGATAATGAAGAAGCATATAAAGATATTTAGTCTGATTATCATATTGATCATTGCAGACCAGCTGACAAAGCTTTGGGCATTAGCGGATCTGCGTGGCAGTGAGGGAATTCCTGTCATATCAGGGGTGTTTGAACTGCAATATCTTGAAAATCGCGGCGCAGCCTTTGGAATACTTCAAGATAAGCAGATCTTATTTTTGCTGATCACAGTGGCAGTGGCAGTATTGTTAACATATATCTCCATAAGAATACCAGAAGAGAGAAAATATACACCATTAAGAATCTGTTATGTATTACTGATGGCAGGTGCATTTGGTAATCTGATCGATCGTGTGGCAAGAGGTTATGTTGTAGATTTCTTTTATTTTAAACTGATTGATTTTCCTATTTTTAATGTGGCTGATATTTATGTTACAGTGACAATGGTATTACTAATAGGACTGATCTTGTTTTATTACAAAGAAGAAGACTTTGAATTTTTGAGCAGGAAAGGAAAACATGGACGAAACGTTTGAAATTAAAGTGACAAGTGATCTGGCTGGAAAAAGACTGGATGTTATATTGGCAGAACAGTGTGATGATCTTACAAGAAGTTATATCAATAAACTGTGCAAGGAAGAACGTGCAAAGTTAAACGATAAGATTTCCAAAGGCAATAAGAAATGCAAAGAGGGAGATAAGATCACACTTCAGATACCAGAACCAGAAGAACTTGAAATCCTTCCAGAAAAAATGGATCTTGATATTGTTTATGAGGATCAGGATGTTATACTGATCAATAAACCGAAAAATATGGTGGTGCATCCGGCAGCAGGGCATTATACAGGAACTTTGGTAAATGGATTGATGGCACACTGCAAAGACGATCTGTCAGGAATCAATGGTGTACTGCGTCCAGGGATTGTTCACCGGATAGATAAGGATACAACGGGAATTCTGATCGTATGTAAGAATGATATGGCACATCAAAGCATTGCCAAACAATTATATGATCATTCGATCACAAGAAAATATCATGCGATCGTTTATGGAAATATTAAGGAAGAAGAAGGAACCGTAAATGCTCCGATCGGCCGCAGTTTGAAAGACCGCAAGAAGATGGGGATCGTTATGGATGGGAAACATGCAGTGACACACTACAAAGTTTTAAGAAGACTCAAAAAAGGTTTTACTTATATTGAGTGTCAGCTTGAAACAGGAAGAACCCATCAGATTCGTGTCCATATGGCATCGATCAAGCATCCTTTACTCGGAGATGATGTATACGGACCAAAGAAATCAAAATATACACTGGAAGGTCAGTGCCTTCATGCAAAGGTTTTAGGATTTGTACATCCAAGAACCGGAGAATACATGGAGTTTGAAGTACCACTTCCAGAGTATTTTGAAAAACTACTGAAGAAATTAGATCAATGACAGGAGGAGAAGGCACAATGAAACTTGGATTTATCGGATGTGGAAATATGGCACAGGCAATGATCACTGGAATTTTGAAACAAAATGTTGTAAGTCCAGATGAATTGATCGTATCAAACCCACACGAAGAAAAAACAGCAAAATTAAAAGAACAATTTGGAATCTTAACGACAACGGATAATAAAAAGACAGCAAAGGAAGCAGAGATTGTAGTGTTGGCTGTAAAACCTCAAGTGTATCCGGAAGTGATCAAAGAGATCAGAGATGAAGTTTCAACAGAACAGATCATCGTAACGATTGCTGCAGGAGTATCCATGGCGGCAACAGAACGCCAGTTTGGAAAAGAAATGAAGATTGTGCGTGTAATGCCAAATACGCCAGCACTTGTCGGAGAAGGAATGTCTGGATTATGCTGTAATGAATATGTGACAGAAGAAGAATTTGATAAGGTTCATCATATTTTCCAGAGTTTTGGAAAAGCTGAAAAGATTACAGAGAATCTGATGGATGCAGTTGTCGGAGTCAGCGGAAGCGGACCAGCATATGTTTATATGTTTATTGAGGCAATGGCAGATGCAGGGGTAGCACAGGGACTCCCAAGAAAACAGGCTTATACATTTGCTGCACAGACATTACTTGGAAGTGCCAAAATGGTATTAGAGACAGGGCAGCATCCAGGTGAATTAAAAGATGCCGTATGTTCACCAGCAGGAACAACGATCGAGGCTGTCAATACACTAGAGAAAAAAGGATTTAGAAGTGCAGTGATCGAAGCTGTCAATGCGGCGGCAAAGAAAAACCATGAGCTTGGGAAACCAAAAAAGAAAGAAAAATAAAAAAATACTTTACAAAACTAATATAATTATGATATTATATAGAAGTTAGTTAACCGATACTCAGATTTGGGCACTCCAACCCTTTCCTGGTATCTGGCGATCAATAGAATTCAAGGAGGAAAACACAATGATTTCATCAGAAAAGAAAGCAGAAATCGTAGCTAAATACGGTAAAGACGCAAAAGACACAGGTTCACCAGAGGTTCAGGTAGCAATCTTAACAGCTAGAATCAACGAGCTTCAGGATCATTTCAATCAGCATCCTAAAGATCATCATTCAAGAAGAGGACTTCTTAAGATGGTTGGTAAGAGACGTAACTTATTAGCTTACTTAAAGAGCAAAGATGTTGAAAGATATCGTGCATTAATTGAAAAATTAGGATTAAGAAAATAATCTTACAATACGAATTTAAGACCTGTTGTTACAGTCATGTGGCAGCAGGTTTTTATATTATAAGATAATATGTCAAAATAAAGGAATTTTCATAGAAATAGATTGACAATTATTGGTTAAAATTAGGAACAACCTATTGAAATAGTTGACTTTATACAAAATAAAATCTATAATTAAGTTTATATGTGAAATAAAATATAGAGATATTTCACAAAAGAAAAAAGGTAACGAAACAAAGAAACAGTTGAATAACCGAAGGGGAGATTTATGAACACTACATTGATTATTATGGCCGCCGGAATTGGATCAAGATTTGGTGGAGGAATCAAACAGCTGGCAAAGATGGGACCGAATGGAGAAATCATCATGGATTATTCTATCCGTGATGCAAAAGAAGCAGGATTTAATAAAGTTGTATTTATTATCCGTAAGGATATCTTCGAAGAATTTGAAGAAGTGATTGGTAACCGCATCAAAGAACAGATTGATGTAGAATACGTTTTCCAGGAATTAGATGATCTTCCAGAAGGATTTGAAGTCCCAGCAGGACGTACAAAACCATGGGGAACAGGACAGGCAGTTCTTTGCTGCAAGGATGTAGTGAAAGAACCATTTGTGATCATCAATGCAGATGACTATTATGGAAAAGAAGCGTTTGTAAAACTTCATGATTTCTTAGTATCTGGAGAAGATCTTGGAAGAGAATTTACTATGGGAATGGCAGGATTTATCCTGAAGAATACATTAAGTGATAATGGTGCTGTAACAAGAGGAGTCAGTGTTGTAGACGAGAAAGGTCTGTTAAGCCAGGTTCATGAGACAACAGGAATTGAGATGAATGGAGAAGGTAAGATTGTTTGCGACAATGAAGAAGTTCAGAAATGGATCAGCCCAGATGATAAAGTATCTATGAATATGTGGGCAGCATATCCAGAATTTTTAGAATATCTTGCAGAAGACTTCAAGAATTTCTTATCTAATGTTGAAGAAGGAGACATCAAGAAAGAATATCTGCTTCCAAATATCGTAGATAAATTATTAAAAGAAGGACGTGCAAACGTTAAGGTATTAGAGACACAGGACCGTTGGTTCGGTGTAACTTACAAGGAAGACAAAGAATCTGTACAGAAAGCATTTGAAGGTCTGATCAAAGACGGTGTTTATCCAGCAGATTTATGGGCTTAAAATATAAATTATGATAATAAAAGGCAGTTGGAAGTGATTCTGGCTGCTTTTTTATTTCTTGTTTGCTATCATTATATATTGTTGCAATTCTATATATAAATGCGTTAAAATAAAACAAACCTAAAACTACAGGAAAAGGAGTATCGTAGATGGAAGGAGCCATAACAAGAAAACAGATTGCTGGAATTACGATAGAGATTCAGGAAACAAGAATTGGAGACGATATTGTGTTAATTCTTGCTGGAGGTGACAAACCACATATTGGTTGTGTTGTACAGGCGGTTCCACGTCCTTCGCTTACAAATGATGGAAGTATCAGTGTGACATCCTCAGTACTGAATCTGACCGGTCATAAAGATGAATTCTTATGCAGAAAACTGGCAGAGAAACGATGCAGAGAAACGGGAAGAATTGTTGTATGTACTGGAGGAGTACATATTGAAAATATTACGAAAGAGCAGATTCATAAGCTTCTAGAAGAAATATAACATATTTTATCGAATTACAAAAATGGAAAGCAGGTGATTTTTTGAAATTTATTCATATAGCAGATGTACATTGGGGAGCACAACCAGAGAAAGATCGATCATTTGGAAGAATCAGAGAAAATGAAATTAAACATACATTTCAAAAAGTCATTGATTATGCAAACAAACAGCAGACAGATGTCTTACTGATCGCAGGAGATTTCTTTGATCAAAGGCCGACGAAACAGGAATTAAGAGAAGTTGATTATATATTATCAGGATTGCAGAATACAAAAACAGTAATGATCGCAGGGAATCATGATCATTTATCAACAGAAGAAGAGTTTGTTAAGTATCATTGGAATAGTGAAGTATATTTGTTAGACGGCAGAGAAAGAAATTATGTTTATTTTGAAGAACTTCACACAACTATTTATGGGATCAGTTATTGGACAAATCAGATCAGGGAAGCTGTGTATGACGATATGAAACCACAGGATTTTGATGAATTTTCCATTCTTCTTGCACATGGTGGAGATGAAAGTCATATTCCGATCAATAAAGACATATTAAAATGGTCAGGATTCGATTATATTGCTCTTGGACATATTCATAAACCAGAGATTATTTTTGAAGACCTGATGGCATATTCAGGATCTTTAGAACCTTTGGATCGTACAGAAACTGGAAGTCATGGATTTATAGAAGGTGAGATCAGTGAAGAGAAACAGCAGATAGAATTTGTCCCATTTGCAAAAAGAATGTATATACAAGTCGAGGTTATGATCACAGAAGAAATGTCTGCATCTGAAATAAAAGATCGTATAGAAACAGAACTTTCTTATCGTGGAAAAGATAATATTTATGAAGTAGTTTTAACGGGAAGTATTGATCCGGAGATAGAAATAGATTTTGATGATATCAAAGAGGATTATCTGATTTCAGATATCATTTATGAAACAAAAAGTCGCTGGGATTATGATCAGTTAGCAGAAGAAAATGATCTTATGATCCAAAAAGTAGCAGAAATATTAAAAGAAGAACCGCAGGCACTGACATTTGCGATGGAAGCACTATCTTATGCCAGGGAGAGATAAGTGATGGAGATTGAGAAAATAAATATAGATGGATTTGGAAAATTTCATAAATATAATGCATTGACAACTGATAAGATTCAGGTGTTTTTTGGAAAGAATGAGGCAGGAAAGACAACGATCAGAAAATTTATGATCTCAATGCTCTTTGGTTTAGAGAGGGCAAGAGGAGTTGCTGCAGAAAATGACGATTACATAAGATATATGCCAGTAAATGGAGGAAACTATGGAGGTTCTGTTACGATCAGAAAAGGAAAAACTTTTTATCGGATTATAAGGAATTTTTCAAAAGAACAAAAAAATCTTCGGATGTTTTATGAAGACACAATGGAAGAAATCAATCTGCCAGGAACTACATTGCAGCGTATTCTTTTTGACAGTGACAAAACAGCATTTGAGAATACAGTATCAATGACACAGGCAGATATTCGTACAGGAAAAGAAATGAAAGAAGTTCTGCAAAATTCTATGGCGAATTTAAGAAGCAGCAAAAATGTAGGGATCGATCTTCGAAAAGCAGTAGATTATTTAAAGATCAAGAGAAGACAAAAGAGAAAAGATTCTGCATTTGTTCAGGTCGATATTTTGCGGAAACAAAAAAATGAATTCAAATATGATGTTGGGCAATTGAGACGTTATGAACAGGAAGAGAGAAAAATTAAACGACAATTACAGCAAAAAAGGCATTTGACATTTTGGCAGAAACTGATCGGCTGGATTCAAAAACTGTTAGGAAATGATCCAGAGAAGATCAGGAAGATGGAATTAAAACATCGTCTTGAAATTATAGAGATTGAGAAATCACAGCTTCAGATGCAGGAACAAAAAGCAGAAGACATGGAATATAAATACCAACAGGCTCTCAGCAGAAAGAAAGCAGCTGAGCTGGAAATCCATGAGATAGAACAGGCGATCAAAGCCATTGAGCAGGCAGGAAGATCTATTCAGAAGACATTTGGACAGGAATTAAATGAAAAGATATCTAAGATATTTTCAGATGTAACAAATGGAAAATATACGAAAGTTGTCATGGATGACAGCTTGAGGATGATGGTATATGATGGTTTCGATTATATTGATATGAAATATTTAAGCAATGCAACGATAGAACAATTATATTTTGCATTACGTCTGGCATCTGCAGATCTGTTATATGAAGATGATGGATTTCCGTTATTTTTGGATGATGTATTTGGCAACTATGATGATGAAAGATTAAAACAGACACTTGGTTATCTTGAGCGGAAAACAGACAGGCAGATTTTTTTATTTACAGGTAGAAAAGAAATACTTCATATATTAGATCAGAATGAAATTTCATATCACCTTATTTCTTTATAGTTTTTTCTGTGCTAAGATATACAAAGAAAAAGTAACAAAAGGAGATAAGAATATATGGCAAAGAAAATGACCATGGCAGATATCGCAAGTTTATCAGGAGTCGGGAAAAGTACTGTATCCCGTTATTTTAACGGAGGATATGTAAAAGATGAGACAAGAGCGAAGATTCATAAGGTCATTGAAGAATATAATTACACACCCAATGCATTTGCAAGATTAAATGCAAAACAAAGCAATGTGATCGGTGTGGTTGTGCCGACACTTAATTCCAAGATCACAAGTCGCGTAATCACAAGCATTGACCGATATCTAAGAGAGAAAGGATACACAACACTTATTCAGAATTCAGATCACAATATTGATCAGGAATTACAGAATATTCAGCGATTGATCCAGCTAAATGTCGATGGAATCCTGATCAGTTCCATAGCAATTACAAAAGACCACAAAGAACTGTTAAAGAAAGCAGGAATACCTGTGGTTGTCTTAACACAGGATTATGAAGCTGGAATTTCCATCATTTATGATGATTACCATGCAGGAAAAGCTATGGGAGAGCATATAGGGAAGAAAGGACATCAAAAGGTTGGATATATTGGTGTTTATGAGACGGATAAAGCGGTTGGAATCGAACGAAGAAATGGTGTATTAGATGGACTGAAAGAATATGGGATCACACCTGTAATAGGAAAGAGTGATTACAGTTTCCTTGGTGGACAGACGGTTGCAAGAGAATTACTTGAAAAAGAACCAGATTTGGATGCGATCATCTGTGCGACGGACAGACTTGCATTTGGAACATATAAGATCTTGCATGAATATAAGAAAGAGATCCCAGAAGAAGTATCGGTTGCGGCCTTTGGTGGATATGATGAAAGTGCATTATTAACGCCAGAACTTACAACCTTAAAGTTTGATTCTTATGGCATGGGGTACCTTGGTGCGGAAACGATTCTTAAGATGATCGCAGGAGATCCAGTGTCTAAGAAGCAGATTGTTGGATATGAATTTATTGATGGTGGGAGTGTCCGGTAATAAATTTATATTGATAATGATCATAAATTCTTCATATGTACTCATAATATCGCCCTCCTTCCGTATTGCTCGGAACGGAGGGCTTTGCTGTTGAAAATAATAAAACAAAAAATATGGTATCGATTCCATGAAAACTATTGACAAACAAACGAGAAAGTAATAATATACAAATATGGAACCGATACCATAATAAGTTTCACAATCAAAAAAAGGAGAGAAGATATGGATTACGCAAAAATCGCCAGCCAGGTTATTGAAAACGTTGGTGGAAAACAAAACATCAAATCTGTACAGCATTGTGCAACAAGACTTCGCTTACAGCTTAAGAACAACGACCTTCGCAATGAAGAAGCAGTCAGTGACATTGAAGGAGTGAAGGGAGTTTTCTTAACTCAGTCACAGTTCCAGATCATTTTTGGATCAGGACTTGTAAATTTAGTCTGTGATGAAGTGCAGAAACAGTTAGGTATAGCAGTCGATACATCAGCAGATGATGAGAAAGAAGAGAAGAAAGGGAATGCCCTTCAGAGATTAGTAAAGCTTTTAAGTGACATTTTCGTACCAATCATTCCAGCCATCGTAGCCGGTGGTCTGTTAATGGGATTAAATAACATTTTGACAGCAGCAATGTTTCATGGAAAATCAGTGATCGATCTGTATCCACAGTGGAAAGGCCTTGCGACAGCGATCAACTTATTTGCAAGTGCACCATTTACATTCTTGCCAGTACTGATCGGATTCAGTGCAACAAAGAAATTTGGTGGTAATCCATATCTTGGAGCAGCCATGGGTATGATCATGGTTCATCCTGATCTGTTAAGTGCGTACAGCATTGGTATTGCACAGCCACCAGTATGGAACATCTTTGGATTTAAGATTGCAGCGATCGGATATCAGGGAACCGTACTTCCAGTGTTAGCAGTTGCATTTATCTTAGCAACGATCGAGAAGAAGTTACATAAAGTAACACCAACATGGTTAGATAACTTAACAACGCCATTGATCTCTATCATGGTAACATCATTTTTAACATTTATTTTTGTAGGCCCAGTTTTAAGAGAAGCAGGTAACTTATTAGCAGACGGAATCACATGGGTATACAATACACTTGGATTTGTTGGTGGTGGATTATTTGGACTTGCATATGCACCAATTTGTTTAACAGGAATGCATCACAGCTTTATCGCAATCGAGACACAGTTAATTGCAGCGAAAGCAACAACAGGTGGAAGTTTCATTTTCACAACAGCAAGTATGAACAATGTAGCACAGGGAGCAGCTGTTTTAGCAGTTTTATTCTTAACAAAGAATGAGAAAATGAAATCTATCTGTTCCGCTTCTGGTGTATCTGCATTACTTGGAATCACAGAACCAGCAATGTTCGGTGTTACATTAAAATTAAAATATCCATTCTACGCAGCTATCATTGGTTCTGCCGTAGGAAATGCATATTGTGCAGCAACAGGAGTCCTAGCTCAGGCATTAGGAGCAGCCGGACTTCCAGGATTTTTATCTATGCTTCCAAAAGACTATTTAAACTTTGCAATCGGATTAATCTTATCTATGGCAGTATCCGCAGTTTTAACAGCAATCTTCTGGAAGAAGTTTAACATCGAAAGAGAAGACAACAAAGCTCAGACTTCAGTGAAAGAAGAAGTAAAAGAGATCGAAGTACAGGAATCAACAGCTGATACAGCAGAAGAAACAAATGAATTATATGCACCGATGAAAGGTGAAGTTTTAGATGTATCAAAATCTGCAGACCCAGCATTTGCAAGTAAAGCAATGGGAGAAGGAGTTGCGATCAATCCAAGTGAAGGAGTGATCTATGCACCGGCAGATGGAATAATTAGCTTAATCTTCCCAACAAAACATGCGATGGGAATTACATTAAACTCTGGTGTAGAACTTTTGATACATGCAGGAATTGATACAGTCAAGATGGAAGGCAAGGGTTTTGAAACATTCGTAGAGACAGGAGTCAAAGTAAAGAAAGGTGATAAACTGTTATCTTTTGATATGGATCTTGTCAAAGAAAAAGGATACCAGACACAGACAATGTTCCTAGTAGCAGATGCGAAAGGAAAAGAAGTAGAAGTTATTGAAGCAACGAATGCAGATAATGATACAAAGATCATGAAATTAAAATAATAATTATTCGAAAAAGGAAAGGAAACCAGGGCATATGTTTGAAAAATACAAGAAAGTCTATAAGGCAGATTATGAAAAATGGTATAAAGAAAATGAAGCTTACAGAGAACGTGTGGCAGCAGATCCTGACCGATTAAAATTTCATTTAATGCCAAAGACAGGATGGTTAAATGATCCAAACGGTTTATGCCAGTTTGACGGTACATATCATATTTACTACCAGTACACTCCATTTGAACCAACTGGTGAGTTAAAGACATGGGGACATTATACAACAAAGGATTTTATTCATTACAAAGATTATGGACCAGTGGTATTTCCGGATGAAGATATTGATGCCCATGGTGTCTATTCCGGATCTGCATTTATCGAAAATGGCACGATTCACTATTTTTATACAGGTAATCTGAAATATTTTGATCGAGATGATTATGATTATATTAACAGTGGACGCGGAAGTAATACGATCACATTTACAAGCAAAGATGGGTATAATTTTACAAAAAAAGAACTGCTTATGACAACTAACGATTATCCGGATGATATGAGCAACCATGTGCGTGATCCAAAAATCTTTAAGAAAAATGATAAATATTACATGGTGCTAGGAGCAAGAGATAAAGAAGGTATTGGAATGATCCTTCTTTATGAATCCGCAGATCTTAAGAACTGGACATACAAAAACCGTATTACAACGCCACAGAAATTTGGTTATATGTGGGAATGCCCAGATTTATTTGAAATCGATGGACAGTTATACATCATCTGCTGCCCACAGGGCGTAGAGACGCAGGGAATTGATTATGAAAATGTTCATCAGGTCACAGCAATGAAATTAAACTATGATTTTGAGACGGATGAATATGAGATCACAGATATTAAACTCTTTGATCGAGGATTTGATTTTTATGCACCACAAAGTTTCGAAGATGAAAGAGGAAGAAGAATTTTGATCGGATGGATGGGAATTCCAGATGCGGATTATACAAATCCAACCGAAGAAGCAGGATGGCAGCATGCGCTTACAATTCCAAGAAAATTATCTGTAAGAGATGGAAAACTGATCCAGGAACCAATTGAAGAGTTAAAACAGCTTCGAAGCAATGACAAAGCTGTTTGTACATTTAGTTATGGACAGGCGCTCATCATGCAAAATTCTATCTATGAAGCTGTTATAGATTTCAAACGCTGTCGCGAAATGACAATGACATTGAGAGAAGGCATCACTCTTTCTTACAAAGATAATATTCTTACATTAAATCTCGGTGTCTATGGAAGCGGAAGAACAACAAGAAAAGTAAAACTAGAAAAATTAGAACATCTCCATATTTTTGCGGATACATCTTCCTTAGAAATCTTTGTTAACCATGGAGAAGAAGTTTTTACAACAAGAATATATAATCGTCATGGAAGAATACTGATCAATGGAGAATGTTCTGGTATAATGACAGTATATCCATTAAAATCATTTGAGATCGAAGGAGGCAGAAATGAAGAATAAATTATGTGGAATCGGAGAAGCATTAATTGATTTTATCCCAGAGGTAAAAGGACAGAGACTAAAAGATGTACCTTCATTTAAAAGAGTCGCAGGAGGAGCACCTGCAAATGTAGTTGGAGCAGTCACAAAGCTTGGAATTCCATCCAAATTTTTGACAAAACTTGGAGATGATCCATTTGGAGATTATATTGTAGAAGTATTAGATAATGCAGGAATCGATACGTCCAATATTAAAAGGGATAAAGAAGGAGAAACAGCCTTAGCATTCGTATCTCTTGCATCTGATGGTAACCGTGATTTTAAGTTTTATAGAAAAAACAGTGCAGATTTACGTTACAGTGTTGAAGATATCCCAACAGATATTTTAGACGATTGTGGAATGATTCATTTTTGCAGTGTGGATCTTGTAGAATCGCCAATGAAAGAAGCACACAAAAAATTGATCAATATGGCAATCGAGCAAGGTGTGAAAGTTTCCTTTGATCCGAACTTAAGATTTTCTTTATGGGATGATCTTGACAAATTAAAAGAGACAGTCAATGAATTTCTTGCATACGCAGATATCATCAAGATCTCTGACGAAGAATTAGAATTTATCACAGGATATACAGATATCAAAGATGCATTAGACGGACTATTTGCCAACAGAGCAAAATACGTGATCTATACAAAAGGAGCAGATGGAGCTGAAATTTATACAAAGAAAGGTTCTGTTATAGGAGCACCTGGATACAAAATTGATGTACGTGATACAACAGGAGCTGGCGATTCCTTTATCGGAGCATTCTTATACTGTTTGCTAAATGATGAAGTTGAAAATCTTGAAAATGTTGATGATGACACATTAAGAAGATATCTTGACTTTGCAAATGCTTATGCTGCAAATACTACTACAAAAGAAGGAGCATTGGCTGCAATGGCAGATAAAGCTGAGATGGAAGAATGGATTAAGAAATTTTAATTTGGAGTTGGCCAACTGTAGAATTCGAGTATATGATAAAAAATAAATAAGCAACTGAACGCGATGCGGTAGAATTTTGCTCATATTTTGAACAAATCGCTGATCCGCCCAATTTCCTACGATAACTCGCTTTGGAGCTTTGTTTCAGACAAAAGTCTTTGAAGCTCAGACAATCGTCCAATTGGGCTGAGAATTTATTCAAAATATGGCAAAATTCCAATGCATCGCGTTCAGTTGCTTATTTATTTTTCATCATATACCAGAAGTCTATAGTGTGGACAAGTCCATAGTGACGGATCCTTACAAACCCTTTGGAAAGCACATGCATCAAAAACATCCGCAGAAAGTCTATTCCCTTGATCGTATGTGGGATGTATCTTCCACCATTCCTGTAATCTTTTACAAGGTAAGTAACTGTCTGATCTGTCATTCCAAGGATCCTCTGATCGGTGTTCATAAGTCTCTCTAATCTTCCGTCACATATACGAAATCCTACCGTCGCAAATCACAATTTACCCAGCAAGTCGAGCGTTCACACCCTGAAACCAAGGTTTACTAAAATTATACTTAGTACCATTCACATGTGCCCAGCCAGTTTTCTTTCCATATTTAAACTGTAAGTAGATCACATCTTTAGATAAAGATAATTTGGTTAAAGTAACAACTTTACCTTTAGGAACAGTATATGCGACTTTAGAGCCATTATAGAAAGTAAGTTTTTTCGCAGTCACAAACTGATTCTTGGCAAAGTATTTAGAATATTTATCTTTTTTATTGTTTGCGATCAGGCTCTTTACAGTCGTTGTGGAAGTTGTTGCGGCAACTAGTTTTCCTTTGCTGTATTTGTAAGGAATATTCCAGGAAATCCATCCAACTTCAGCAGGTTGATCACTGTTATGGATCGTTACATAATTCTTATCAGCGGCAACGATCTCATTTTGATAAGATGCATTTGTATTAAAAGAATTGATGCAGTTTAGCTTTTTACGTTTCTTGTTATAAGTATAAATCTGATTGAATGTAATACAGTCATTATCACCATGTCCTACAAACTGAAGGAATTCACGGCTGTTTGACATGTTTGCATAGGTTACCTTGATCCAGCAAAAAGAGCTGTCTTTCAAAGACTTTGAATAAACCGTTTTTTTATTCATTGTAACTTTGATCTTGTTGATATAATCGTTCTTATCTTTACTTGTTGTAATTTTGATGGCATCAGCTTTGCCATCTCCGTTCATATCAACTTTTGCATTGTAAACTCCGTTTTTGGCAGGAACTGTTTTTACAGCTGCTTTGGTGATCGCTGGAGCATTGAAACACATCAGCAAGCCTAATGCTGCACATCCAGCGATTTTTGTAAATGTTTTTCTCATGATCAAATCCCTCCTTAAACTTATTGAAAATATATGAGAATGTTACATTTGATTTTATTGTAGCATAAAGTTCGAAAAAAATATCTGTTTTTTGAATTCTTCATAAAGACTTAAGAATATCGAAAAAGGCTGAAAGATCATTGTAAAAAGTGCATAAAAATAGTAATAAATTCATACATATATTAAAGAATATGCTGAAATTAAAAAAAGTACTTATATAAAGAATAAAAAGTATGTATAATAATCAATTGACAAGAAATAAGCAGAAAAACGCAGTGAAAGATTGCACACGGTAGTGGGGATTGGTAACGAGTTTTGTTCAGATCCCTGCTATTTTTTTGAGCTTATTTTTATATAAGAAACAAACAATAAATTTTTTAGAAGAAGGAGAGAGAAAAATGCCACAGAATAAAAGAGAAAGTCTTATCTATACATTTATCATGTGTTTCATGATGGTATTTTGGATGAGCATATACAACGTATCATTACATATGGGTGGATTATCCATGGAATCAATCAAAGCTGGATGGTTAGGATTCCCAATCGCATATATTTTTGCAATGTGCTGCGACTGGTTCTTTGTATCTAAGCTTGCGAAAGGATTTGCTTTTAAATATCTTGTAAAACCAGATAGTTCTGTTTTAAGAAAAGTAATCAGCGTATCTTGCTGTATGGTAGTTCCTATGGTTATCATTATGTCACTTTATGGAGCAGTTGAAGTAAGTATTGAAATGGGAAATTTCTCAAACTTATTGATGATGTGGCTGACTAATATCCCTAAGAACTTTGTGATGGCACTTCCATATCAGCTGATCATTGCAGGACCTGTTGTACGCTTTGTATTTAGAGCTGCATTTCCTGAAGGTAAAGTACTTGCATAATGCAGGTTAATTGAAGATATAAAAAATACCGTCTGTTTCTGTGACGAGCTCATATGGTCACAGAACAGATGGTATTTTTTATATCTAAATTAAGCTTATGACAAGTGCTTAAACATCTTCATGTAACACTTCAGACAGTTGTGTTGCATCCCAGTCTTCAGATATTGCGAAGAGACATTTATGGAAATAGATGACTGCTTGGTCATCGAGCTTTCCAGAACGTAATTTTAAAATCGCATCCTTTGCCATTCCCTGAATTTTATGTAAGATCGCAAGCTTTAATTTACGGATTTCATCTGATGCATTATAAAGCTTACTCATATCGTAATCATCAGAATTGCCGCAACGTGCAGCACATGTCTCACACATGGGGGCGATTTTTGATTTTTCGGATTGTATGAGAGACATAGTATTTTGGATTGTTCCATCGGATAAAGAAATATCTGCACTGTCAAGGAGTGCCTGCAAGATCAATAGATCTGTGCGAGCACTTTTTTTGTGCATGGAGCAGACACGGGAGAGGCCGATGGTTGATTCGATCAATTGATCTCTTAAAGATAATGAATCTGCCATAGATTAATCCTGTTCTAATGGAAAGATCACCACTAACATCATCTTAAAAGCTTCTACAGCATGTACAGAGTGAGGTTTCTTTGCAGGCATAACAAGAGTTTCTCCCTGATTTAAGATATATTCTTTGCCATCAACAACAAATTTTCCAGTTCCTTCGATCACTGTTACCATGGCATCTCCGATGGAATCGTGAGTTCCAATTTCTTCTCCTTTAGCGAAAGCAAAAAGAGTGACACTTACGAAGTCATTTTGAGCTAATGTTTTGCTTACTACTTGTCCAGCATCTGCGTTTACCTGATCTGCAATCTTTAATACTTTTTCATGTTCAATATTTTTAATGTATGGGTATGTGTTCATCATAAAATCTCCTTTTCTGAATATAATAATTTCTTACATCTGTTTTTAGTGTATCTAAAATAGAAGAAAAAGTCTGTTGTTTTTACAACGAAATGAATTGAGAAGAAATATCATATAACAGATATATAAAACTGACATAACTACATTTCTTTTCTTTCCTATATAAATGTGCTAGAATAGTCGTTAGAAAATTTTTGGAGGAAAAGATGATGAAAAACAGTGTCAAAAATTTAATCGAATTTATCGATCATAGTCCAAGTTGCTTTCATGTGATCGAGAATGCAAGAAAACAATTTATGGATCATGGTTTTATTGAATTAAAAGAAAAAGAGTATTGGAACTTAGAAGAAGGAAAGAGCTATTTTGTTACAAGAAATGGAAGTTCGATCATCGCATTTCATTTGCCGAAAAAAGATTTTCAAGGCTTTCATATCGTGGCAAGCCACAGTGATTCGCCAACTTATCGAATCAAAGAACAGCCAGAGATGCGGGTAGAGAATCATTATACAAAGTTAAATATAGAGCGATATGGAGGAATGATCCCGGAGACATGGTTTGATCGACCATTATCTGTGGCAGGACGCATTATAATAGAAGAAAGTGGTCAGATCAAAGATCAGCTTCTAAATGTTGACAGAGATCTTTTGATCATTCCAAACCTTGCAATCCATATGTCAAGATCGACCAAGGAATCAAAAGCTTTAAATCCACAAAAGGATCTGCTGCCATTATGTGCATGTGATCTATCCAAAGATGGATTTGAAGATATGATCGCCAAAGAAGCAGGCGTTAAGAAAGAAGATATCTTATCTTATGACCTGTTTTTATATAATCGAATGAAAGGGACTAGTCTTGGGATGAATGAAGAATTTGTTGCAGCACCTAAATTAGACGATCTTGAATGTGCATATTCATCCATTGAAGGAATGTTAAACGCCAAGTTGTCCAAAGATTATGTCACAATGTGTGCGATTTTTGATAATGAAGAAGTTGGAAGTGGAACAAAACAAGGAGCTGGATCTACATTTTTCCCAGAAGTTTTAAAAAGGATCTGTTATTTAACAGGTAAAAATGAAGAAGAATACTGCATGGCGGTGGCAGACAGCTTTATGTTATCAGCAGATAATGCCCATGCAGTGCATCCAAACTATCAGGATAAGACAGATCCTACAAACCGACCTTATATCAATGAAGGAATCGTATTAAAATATAATGCATCTCAGAAATACACAACCGATGCGAATTCAGCAGCACTTGTAAAATATCTGTGCAAGAGAGAAAAAATCAATTGTCAGGTATTCTTTAATCGCTCTGATATACTAGGAGGTTCTACATTAGGAAATATCTTAACTAGGCAAGTATCGATCAAGGCAGCAGATATTGGGTTGCCACAGCTTTCCATGCATTCCACGTATGAAACAGCTGGATGTAAAGACTTAGATGATATGATGACTCTGATGAAATCTTTCTATCAGATTGGAAAGGAAGTGCAGATTTAATGGAGGAGAAACGATTGCAGATGTCAGAAAGTTTCTTTTTAACAGCAATCCTTGCAATTGTAGGAGGTTTTCTTGATGCATACAGTTATTTAATGCGAGGACATGTATTTGCAAATGCACAGACAGGAAATATCGTATTGTTTGGTGTATATCTTGAAAAAAGAAATTTTACACAGGCAATTTATTATCTGGTTCCAATTCTTGCATTTGCGGTAGGAGTCATTCTTGTAGAAATTGTAAAACATTTTTATAAAGAAGAACATAAGATTCATTGGAGACAGAGAATTGTGGCATTTGAGCTTATATTAGTAACGATCGTTGGATTTATCCCGTTAGGTCAATATGATGTTGTGGCAAATGTATTAATCTCCTTTGTATGCTCAATGCAGGTAGAGACATTCCGAAGAGTTCATGGACATCCATTTGCAAGTACGATGTGCACTGGAAACTTAAGAAGTGGAACCGAGGCACTCTGCCAGTATTTCAAAACAGGAGATAAGACTTTAAAGCAGAAAAGCTTACGATACTATGGAATCATCACATTTTTTATCATTGGAGCAATTATTGGAGGATTCTTGACAGGACGTGCTGGAGGAGAATCCATCTTTATCTGCAGTATTTTACTTACAATTGCAACGGTTTTAATGGCAAAAGAGTTCAGAATTTAAGAAAAAAGGGAATTCCGATAATTGGAATTCCCTTTTCCTTATAAATGACAAAGATGAAATTATTCTTCTGGAAAGACTTCATTCACAAGCTGGCAGTATTCTTCATACTCATGGAACTCCGAAAGATCAGCAAATCCTTCGATCATTCCACGATAATACCATCCTTGCATCTTCTTGTCCTTCATATTAAAGCGCTGCCACAATTCTTCTCCAAGAATCTTATA
The DNA here is from genome assembly GCF_025567365.1 of Anaerostipes amylophilus. Taxonomy (NCBI): domain Bacteria; kingdom Bacillati; phylum Bacillota; class Clostridia; order Lachnospirales; family Lachnospiraceae; genus Anaerostipes; species Anaerostipes amylophilus. The sequence continues at coordinate 124,970 of NZ_JAOQJG010000004.1, forward strand.
ATCACGATAAAGGGCACGAATATTGGCAAGCTTGTCACCAAGGGCAATGATCTTAGCGTTTCGTGGTGCATGGTTCTTTAGAAAATCAATGGTATGACCTTTCCTTTCGACCCATGTTTTGCTCTTGTCTTCACTCTCCTGATAAACATAAGAAGCAACAACATCACCAAATTCATGTCTGATATCCTCAATCGAGATATCATCACAGTCTTCAACAACATCATGAAGGACAGCGGCACAAAGCATGTCTTCATCAAGGGTCATAGCGGCAACAATGGCAGCAACTTCCAGAGGGTGGATGATAAAAGGAAGGTTGGTACCTTTTCTTGTCTGACCGTTGTGAGCATTTGTTGCGAAAATAACGGCTTTTTCAAACATTGGAAAACTCCTTTGATAAAAATAGTTAGTGTAAAATAATTGTTAAGATAATCATAAAGCATTTTTTGGGGGGATTCAAGTATGAAATCCAATATTTATATACAAAGAAAAATTGATTTTTTATAAAATACTCTGCCACTTTAAAGTAAGTGAGTGTTGACTTTTTATATGTGTGAAGTTACAATAAGAAAAGGAAAAAAAGGAGAAGAAAAACAATGACAGAGAGTAACTTTACTATCGGATTTATCGGTCTTGGTCTGATCGGTGGATCTATTGCAAAGGGAATTAGACGTGTATTCCCGAACTACACACTCATTGGAATGGATGAAAATCCGGATACCATAAAAAGTGCATTGGAAGAAGGAATCATTGATTCGGTTGCAACGGACTGCAAGACAGATTTTGCAGATTGCAACTATGTATTTTTATGTGCGCCGGTTCAATATAATGTAATGTATTTAAAGGATCTGAAGGAATCGATCAATAAAGATTGCATTTTAACAGATGTTGGGAGTGTAAAGGAAGAGATTCATTTAAAGATAGAAGAACTGGGAATGGAAGAATGCTTTATCGGGGGACATCCGATGGTAGGGTCAGAGAAAGCTGGATTTTCCTTTAGTTCTGACAGGTTAGTGGAGAATGCTTACTATTTTATTACACCAACAAAGAAGATCAGTGAGCAAAGAGTCAAAGAATTTACGAATTTTATTGAAGAACTTGGAGCACTTACGATTATTTTGGATTACAAGCAGCATGATGCCTATACAGCTGCGATCAGCCATGTACCGCATATCATAGCAGCAGAACTTGTACATATTGTAAGTAATATGGATACAGACGATGGAATCTTAAAACAGCTGGCAGCAGGAGGGTTTAAAGATATCACAAGAATCGCTTCGTCTTCACCAGTTGTATGGGAACAGATTTCTCTATCTAATAAGAAGAATATCAAAGAATTATTAAAAAAAGCGCAGAATCATTTAGGATATGTGATCGCAGCTCTTGATATGGAAGATCGAGAATATCTGAATAACTATTTTAAAGAGGCAGGAGAATACAGAGATTCCGTACCAGACAGTGCTGTCGGTCTGATCCAGAAGTCATATGAGATCTTTATCGATATCCCGGATGAACCAGGAACGATTGCAACAACAACGACATTATTAGCTCTTAACAATGTAAGTATCAAGAACATCGGTATCATTCACAACCGTGAATTCGAAGAAGGTGTTTTAAAGATCATGTTATATGATGATGAATCCGCAAAGAAAGCGACAAAGATCTTAAGAGATAAAAATTACACAGTATACGAGAGGAAATAAGCATGAAATTAACAAAAAGCACAGGACTTAGAGGAGAACTTTCTATCCCGGGAGATAAATCGATCAGCCACAGAGCTGTAATGTTTGGATCACTTGCCAAGGGAACAACACATATCAGCAACTTTTTATCAGGAGCAGACTGCCTTTCAACGATCGATTGTTTCCGTAAGATGGGAGTAGAGATCGAGCAGGATGAAATGAATGTTACAGTTCATGGAAATGGACTTCATGGATTAAAAGCACCGAATGAGACACTTGATGTGGGAAACAGCGGAACAACAACAAGACTGATTTCAGGAATTCTTGCAGGACAGGATTTTGAAACTGTATTATCAGGAGATGCATCTTTAAATAAACGTCCAATGGGAAGAATCATCAAACCATTAGAGCAGATGGGTGCAAAGATCACAAGTGTAAATGGAAACGGATGTGCGCCACTTAAGATTGAAGGAACAAAATTAAATGCAACACATTACGATTCGCCAGTTGCATCTGCACAGGTAAAATCCTGTGTTTTATTAGCAGGTCTTTATGCCGATGGAAAGACAAGTGTGACAGAACCAGCATTATCAAGAAACCATACAGAATTAATGCTTCGTTCGTTTGGAGTAGAAGTAGAATCACACGATACAACAGCAACGATCACACCACCAGAAGAGATGATCGCAACAGATATCGTTGTGCCTGGAGACATTTCTTCAGCGACATTCTTTATCGTAGCAGGCCTTATCACACCAAATTCATGCATTCGTTTAAAGAACGTTGGAATCAACCCAACAAGGGATGGAATCTTACGTGTATGCAAAGATATGGGGGCTGATGTTACATTGGAAAATGTGATTGATAATGGTGGAGAACCAACAGCAGATATCGTTGTAAAGACAAGCAGATTAAAAGGAACAGTCATTGGTGGAGAAGTTATCCCAACACTGATCGATGAGATTCCAGTCATTGCCCTTTTAGCAGCATTTGCAGAAGGTGAGACAGTGATCAAAGATGCAGCAGAACTGAAAGTAAAAGAATCTGACCGAATCGCATTAACAGTTGATAACCTTGTGAAAATGGGGGTTGATGCAACAGCAACTGATGATGGAATGATCATCAATGGTGGAAATTCACTTCATGGAGCAAGCATCAACTGTAAATATGATCATAGAATCGCTATGACATTCTCTATCGCAGGAATCAATGCAGAAGGTGAGACAGTGATCGAAGATTCTGAATGTGTGGATGTATCTTATCCAACATTTTATGAACAGTTAAATTCATTACAATAGATGAAAGAAGTAAGCGAGCATTTTAAGTGGATATAAATAAAAACTAAAAAAGGAGTTATAATCAGAAAGATATCATGAAACGTTTAAAATTAGGCAAAATACAATGGATTTCATTGCTGGTAGTCAGTGCTATGTTTGCAAATCTCTGCAGTCATATGGTACTGGCAGCATCAGCAAGTGAACAGACAAAAGCAAAAGTAACGACAACAGCAGCAAAAAAAACAACAAAAACAAAACAGGAAGAATACAAAGCATTCTGGTTTTCTTATTATGATTACGATACTTATCGTGAGACAAACAAAAAAAGAAATGCAAAAACATTTCGTACATATTTTACAAAGGTTGTAAAAAAGGAAAAAAGTTTTGGAATGAACCGTGTGATCGTTCAGGTCAGACCATTTGGAGATGCTATTTACAAATCAAAATACTTTCCATGGTCAAAATACATTTCTGGAAAACAGGGAAGAAGTCCTGGATATGATCCATTAAAGATCATGGTAGATGTTGCACATAAGAATGGAATGAAGATTGAAGCATGGGTGAATCCATATCGTGTAACAATTGGATCAACAAATTATAGTAAACTTTCAAAGAATAATCCAGCAAGAAAATGGCATGCTAAGAAATCAACAAGCAGAAATGTACTTGCATATAACGGAAGTTTGTATTACAACCCATCAAAGAAAGATGTACGTAATCTGATCATCAATGGGGCAAAAGAAATCGTAAAGAACTATAAAGTCGATGGAATTCATATGGATGATTATTTTTATCCGGAATTTACAAGTAAGAATGTAAAAACGGCCTTTGATGCGAAAGAATATAATAAATCATCTTACAAGAAGAATAAGAAGAGTATCTATACATACCGTCGTGCACAGGTAAGCACACTGGTAATGGATATGAAAGCAGCAATCAAAAAGATCAATTCCAAAGTTACTTATGGAATCAGCCCAGCTGGTAATATTGATAATCTGACAAGTAAATATTCTTACTATGTAGATATTTATAAATGGACGAATTCCAAAAAATATGTAGATTATATCTGCCCACAGATTTACTGGGGATTCAAACATCCAACAGCGAAGTTTAACAAAGTGACGGATCGTTGGGTTAAGGCTTGCAAGAGCAAGAAAGTAAAACTTTATATTGGAATCGGAGTTTACCGTGCAGGTCACAATACAGGACAAAATAGTGCGGAACGTAAAGAATGGAAGAGTGACAAAAACGTCCTAAAGAATCAGGTGAAGTATGGAAGAAAGAAAAAAGTCGATGGATTTGCATTTTTTGACTATCAGGATCTGACAAGTAAATCAAGTTCTAAAGCGGTAAGCCAGTTAAAAACAGTCTTAAAAAAATAGAAAAATCCGAGAGGAGCATGATACATAGAAATGAAAAAAACATTATATAAATCAAGAAAAGGCCGCTTTTTATTTGGTGTATGTGGAGGTCTGGCAGAATATTTTGATGTAGATCCAACACTAATACGAATTCTTACAGCAGCATTATGCACGACAGGAACAGGATTGCTATTATATATTGTGGCAGCGGTTGTCATGCCTGAGCGTGTTGAATAATTGTCTTTTTCTTGAACCAATCTAAAGAATGTGATAAAATAGACAATCATGTCAAAAATTGGGTCAAATAAGACTATGATCATGAAGATAAACACACATAAAGAAGAGGAGAATTCATATGAAATTACCAATATTGATCGCAATGGTCCTCTATATGGCAATAGTTGTCTGGATTGGTGTCTTTTACAGCAGAAAGACGAAGACATCCGAAGACTATTTCCTTGGAGGACGAGGACTTGGACCATGGGTTACTGCAATGAGCGCAGAAGCATCAGATATGAGTAGCTGGCTGTTAATGGGATTACCAGGACTTGCATACGCAACAGGATTCAGCCAGGCAGGATGGACAGCTATCGGATTGATCCTTGGTACATACTTAAATTGGAAGATCGTGGCAAAGAGATTACGTCATTACACAGAAGTTGCAGATAATGCGATCACAGTACCAGATTTTTTCAGTAACCGTTTCAAAGATGATAAGAAGATCTTAAGCAGTATCTCTGCGATCATGATCCTTATTTTCTTTACAGTATACACAGCATCAGGATTTGCTGCATGCGGTACACTATTTAACTCTGTATTTGGATTAAACTACCAGAAGAGTATGATCGTCTGTGCGATCGTTATCGTATTATATACATCTATGGGTGGATTTCTAGCAGCAAGTACAACAGACTTGATTCAGGGATTATTAATGTCATTTGCAATCGTGATCGTGCTGATCGTTGGAATAGTCAACGCAGGTGGAGTAGCGAATGTCGTTGCACATGGTCAGGCATTAGATGGATTTTTTGATATCATGAAATATCATGATCCAGCAACAGGAAATGCAGTATCACAGGGTGGCATTCCAATCTTGTCAGGACTTGCATGGGGACTTGGATACTTTGGTATGCCACATATTCTCGTAAGATTTATGGCAATCCGTGACCCACAGGAAGTAAAGAAATCAAGAAATATCGCAATGATCTGGGTACTGATTTCATTAAGTGTAGCCGTATGTATCGGATTTACAGGAGCAGCACTATATCCAAATGTAGCAGAATTAGCTGGAAATGGAAACCAGAGAATCTTTATTTATATGACAACTCACTTATTTAAAGGACTGATTCCATTATTTATGGCAGGAATCATCCTTTCAGGAATTCTTGCTGCAACAATGAGTACATCAGATTCACAGCTGTTGATCGCATCATCCTGTGTATCTAAGAACTTATTCCAGGGATTATTTAAGAAAGAGATGTCCGAAGAAAAAGTACTGTTGATCTCAAGAATCACAACAATCGTGATCGCGTTGATCGGTATTTTTATTGCGATGGATGAGAACAGCTCTGTTTTCGGATTAGTAGAAAACGCATGGGCAGGATTCGGTGGAGCATTTGGTCCATTAACACTGTTCGCATTATTCTGGAAGAGAACAAACCTAAAAGGTGCGATCGCTGGAATGTTAAGTGGTGGTATCATTGCACTGGTATGGCCATTTACTTTAGCTAAATTAGGCGGTATTTTTGAAATTTATTGCTTATTACCAGCATTTATCGTTTCTTCTATTCTGATCATCGTGGTTAGTCTTTGTACGGAAGAACCTAGTGAGGTTATGGCAGAAGAATTTGAAAGAGCAAAAAGTCTTAATGATTAAATTCTGATTGAACTAAATCGCTGTGCGATGGCCTGCCAAGGCTGTGGCACAGTTTTTTTTTAATTAAAAAAGGCAGTAGATAATTGATCCAAAAAGTAGTATTGTTAAATCAACACAAAATAACAACCACAAAATCACTTATCACTGCCATGTAGAGAATAACATTAAAAATTCTGATCGTTTATTTATTTTTTATCATATACTCGAAATCTACAGTTGGCCAACCACCACACAAATTAAAATTTCTTACAATCAAAAGCAGGATTTATCGCATAGAAATTCTTACTATCCAAATGATCCTGTACATTTCTCAAAGCTTCTCCAAATCTCTGAAAATGCACGATCTCTCTGGCTCTTAAGAACTTCAATGGTTCTTTGACATCAGGATCGTCAATAACTCTTAACAGGTTATCATAAGTTGTTCGAGCTTTTTGCTCTGCAGCAAGGTCTTCGCTTAGATCGGTGATCGGATCTCCGACAGACTGGAAAGTAGTTGCGCTAAAAGGCATTCCGCTTGCTGCCTGTGGCCATACACCTGCTGTGTGGTCTACATAGTAAGCTCCGAATCCAGATTTTTTAATTTGTTCTGGTGTTAAATCTCTTGTTAACTGATGCACGATGGTACAGATCATTTCCAAATGAGCTAATTCCTCGGTTCCGACATCAGTTAATACTCCACATACATTTTTATAAGGCATTGCAAATCTCTGTGAAAGATATCTCAGGGAGGCTCCGAGTTCTCCATCAGGACCGCCATACTGTGTAATGATCAGCTGGGCCATTGCAGGATCAGTTCGTTTGATATTTACAGGAAATTCCAGTCGCTTCTCATAATTCCACATACTAGCATCCTCCCTTCTTCATCCATGGCCAGGAATCAGTTGCCCATGTAAAGTGATCGTCAATGTCAGCACTATCGATCGTTAATGGTTCAAAATTTCTGGCATATTCTTTTAGCGCCTGTTTTCTTGCTTTCTGGTATTGATTAAAATGATTGATTGCTTTCTGATCATTTGGATGAGTATCCAGATACAAGGTTGTATCGATCAGGGCAAAGCTAACTGTATCAATATAGTTTAATAGTTTTTTCTTATCATACTGATTCATTATCTGCACGCCCCTTTCCCATAAAATGGTTTATTTAATTCTGGAAAGATTGTTCCGCATTTTAATCCCTCTTCTGGACTATAGATCTGATTCCAATGCTGCCAAGGAACATACTGCATTGCAACAGGCATAGAATCGATACCGCCATGGCGATGTCCATGATTTTTTATTTCAGACGGTTGGTTACAACAACATCGATCCATCGATATTCTCCTTTTCTTATTTATATTATCATGGTATGTATGTAAAATAGAAATGTGAGAATCTTCTTTTATAGTGTAAATCCTTGTTATTTGATAAAAATTCGTATAGAATAGATTGATCTTATGGCTGGGATCATTACTGATCGTAGTGATCTCAAATATAATGACAGGGGAAATAGATATATTAACATTGACTGCAGCATTAATTGGAGCAACATCTTTGATCTTTGCAGCAAAAGGTAATGTATGGGCACAGATTCTAATGATCTTCTTATTATGCACTGGGATATGCGTCAAACGATATTGTATTGATTATTTTGTGGGTTATGGCATCTATCAAAGATCCGTCATATTTTCCAGTGGTAGTAAATTTCATGATCTTTTTCCTAAATGATATGTACGGATTTATCAGCTGGAAGAAGAGAGAAGCAAAGATTGAAGAGAAGATAGAAATAGGATAAACAACAGATAAAACAGGTGGAAATGAGTAGAAAAATTCATTTCCACCTGTTTTTATGTTACAGAAAATTTATGAGAAATATTTAAAATCACAATAAAATCTGCTATAATAAATCAAAAATGAATAGTTCAAATATGAACTAAACATAAAGAAAGGAAAAATAAATGAAGATCAATATAGAATTTCCAAGAAAACTCTTAGAAGTATATAACGATGCATGTAAGCCATTATGCAAAAAGTTAAAATTACCACAGACAGCTTTTGATATTCTAATGTTTTTAGGAAACAATCTGCAGTATCAGACAGCAAGAGATATCGTTAAGGTTAGAAATATCAAAGCAAATCTTGTATCGATTAACGTGGACAAACTAGTAAAGGAAGGATACTTAAAGAGAGAAGCGATTGAAGGAGATCGGAGAAAGACAAAACTGGTCTGTACGACAAAAGCACAGCCAGTGATCAGGGAAGGACAACAGTTACAACAAGAATTTGTAGATCATTTGTTTGATAATATAACACAAAAAGAAAAAGAAATTTTTATCAAAGTGATGAAAACAATGGATAAAAATCTAGATGACATTTTGAAAGGTGGGAACTAAGATGAATATATTATTAACGATCATAGTAACATTTTTTGCAGGAATGGGAGCAGGACTTGGAACTGGGTTTGCGGGGATGAGTGCAGCAGCAGTGATCAGTCCGATGTTAATTACATTTCTTAAGATGAATCCATATATGGCTGTAGGAATCGCATTATCATCCGATGTACTGGCAAGTGCAGTTTCAGCTTATATTTATGGGAAAAATAAGAATCTTGATATCAAAAATGGAATGATCATGATGGTAACGGTATTACTGTTTACAGTCGCAGGAAGCTATATCGCAAGCCTTTTGCCCGCAGCAACAATGGGAAATTTCTCAGTTTTTATGACATTGCTATTAGGGATTAAATTTATCGTAAAGCCAGTTATGACAACAAAAGAAGCCATGCAAGGCGTTTCAGCAAAGAAACGAGCAATTCAATCCATCATTTGTGGAATGATGATCGGACTGATCTGTGGATTTGTCGGCGCTGGTGGTGGAATGATGATGTTACTGATCTTAACAAGCGTATTAGGATATGAGTTAAAAACAGCGGTAGGAACTAGCGTCTTTATTATGGCATTTACCGCATTTACAGGAGCCGCATCCCACTTTATGATCGGTGGGGCACCAGACTGGACGGTGTTTATCTTATGTGTTGCATTTACCCTGATCTGGGCAAGGATCGCAGCAAGATTTGCAAATAAAGCGACCCCAGAAACATTAAACAGGGCAACAGGAATCATTCTTGTGATCCTTGGAATCGTTGTTCTTGGATTTTCTATGCTATAAATGATGAAAAATATTGAAAGATCAAGGAAAAGAGTGATAAAATCAAACTATTAAATAAAAAAGGAGTCGAAATACAGCATGATAATCGATGAGTTAAAAAAGCAGGGAAAAGCTTTATTAGATGCAAGAAGAGAGGAGTTTGTAAGACAAAGCCTTTTATCCGATGAATTTCTAAATTTTATGCATCAAAATAGGAAACCCTTTGATCTTTTAATGTCATACTATGAATGTGCGATCATGGAAGTTGAAACAAAATTTAGGGTATTAAACCATGAACTATCTCTAGAATACGACAATAATCCGATTGAAAGCATTAAGACAAGAGTTAAATCGTATGACAGTATTTTAAAGAAGATCCGAAGAAAAAATATTCCTTTAAATCTGCAAGATATTGAGAAAAATTTAAAAGATATAGCAGGAGTAAGAGTTATCTGTTCATTTCCAGATGATATTTATCAATTAGCAGAGAGTTTCTTAAAACAGGATGATATTACATTGATCGAGCGAAAAGACTATATCAGGAATCCAAAACCAAGTGGTTATCGAAGCCTGCATTTGATCATACAAGTGCCAATCTTTTTACAAAATGAAAAGAAGATGGTTAACGTTGAAGTACAATTTCGAACAATAGCAATGGATTTCTGGGCAAGCCTTGACCATAAAATGAGGTATAAGAAAGAGTTGTCCAGTGAAGAAGTAGAAATCATTCAGGAAGAACTCTATGACTGTGCAAGACAAAGTGCAGCCCTCGATGAGAGAATGCAGGGAATCAGAGATCGTATTACGAAGAAACAAAGGACAGACACACTATTAATAGAAGATAAATTGTAATTTTTGACTGACTGTGTCAGAATAGGACAAGTATTAAAAAAAGTATAAAAATTTGTTAAGAAAGTGTTAATGAATTGACGGTAAAAAAATGAATATTATCATTGTTGGGTGTGGTAGAATTGGTTCTACACTTGTTGAGGAATTAAGTGGAGAAAACCATGACATTTCCATTATTGATGAGAAGACAGTTTCAGGATTTACCACAACAGGATATGCATCTACAGACTTTAATAAATGGCCGGAATTTTCAAAATTTATCTTGGTCATGCTGATGTTTTCCGGGGCATGTGCAGGAAGTACCGGTGGTGGTATGAAAGTATCAAGACTTGTCATTATGCTAAAGTTCCCAATGCTGTTATTGATCAATCCATATACATGGAAAGAAATGAAATTAAAGAAAAATAAGAAAAAAGGCCGTAGCTAATGGCCTTTTTTCTTATTTATCGGTAATTTATGAGACAAGTCTTTCTTTTTTTGAAGTTATATAATAAAATAAGGATAATCAAAATGGGAATGGAACGGAGGAGCATATGAAACGAAATACAGATTTTATGCTTCGTGATATTGCAGGCGAAGTAATTCTTGTACCAACAGGAGCCGCAACTCAGCAGTTTAATGGAATGATCACATTAAATGAAGTAGCAGCATTTATCTGGAAGAATTTGGATGAGTCTGAATCAAGAGAGATATTAGTTGATAAGATTATGGACGAATTTGAAGTAGACAGGGAAACGGCAACAAGAGATGTCATAGGTTTTGTAAGTGCCTTGTATGAGCGTGGATTGGTATTGGATGAATGAGAAAGATAGCAAATGATGTTTATATTCCAGTATTAAAAGAACTGGTGGAAGAAGGAAAAGAAGTCAGTATGATGATCAGTGGGAGTAGCATGAATCCATTTTTGATCCATCAGAGAGATTATATTTTGATGAGGAAGCCAGAAAGAGAATTAAAAGTTGGAGATATGGTGTTTTTTCAGAGAAATGACGGAGCATATGTGATGCACAGAATCCATCATATCAATAAAAAAGAAAAGTTATTTATCATTGGGGATGCACAGACAGAGATGGAAGGTCCAATTGATAAAGAACAGGTCTTTGCGATCATTATCAAAGTAAAGAGAAAAGGTAAATGGATCTCACCAGGAGATTTCTGGTGGGAGTTTTTTGAGCATATCTGGCTGCATTTGATACCATTTCGCAGAATATTGATGAAATTATACGGAATCAGAAGATAAAGAGTGGTAATATTTTACTTATTACCATTCTTTTTTTGTTATCAGACCATGATGAGAGTGTCAAAAGTAAATTTTGCCACTCTCTGATGTATCCAGATTGTTTCATTGCTACGCAATTTATACTTTTGACACTTACATTATTTTATAGTATCCTTAAAAGTAAAAGATACAAAACAGGAGGAAGATCAATGGGACGTGTATTTAAATTCCATAATGACGTAGATACAGATCAGATCATTGCGTCACAATATTTGTTATTACCAAATATTGAAGAGATGAAAGTATATACTTTTGAATCAATCGATAAAGACTTTGCCAAGAAGGTAAAAGAAGGAGATATTGTTGTAGCAGGAGAGAACTTTGGATGTGGATCCTCAAGAGAACAGGCACCAAGCGTACTAAAAGCCTTAGGTGTCAAAGCAGTGGTTGCCAAATCATTTGCAAGAATCTTCTATAGAAACTCAATCAACATTGGATTACCAGTGATCATCAGCAAAGACTTATACGATAAAGTGGAAGACGGAGCTGACATTGATATCAACCTGTCTGAAGGATGGATCAAAACAGAAAACGAAACCCTTCCATGTACCAAACTGCCACCATATATGCAGAATATTCTGGATCACGGCGGATTGATCAATTTCTTAAATGAAGGGGAGGAATAGTAACATGGGAATGACCATTGGAGAAAAGATTATCGCAAGAGCTGCGAAAGTAGATCAGGTAAAAGCAGGAGAGATCCATACGATCGAAGTTGACCGCTTAATGAGTAATGACGGAACAACACATTTGACAATTGATATGTACCATAACCAGTTAAAGCATCCAAAGATCGCAGATAAGGATAAACTGGTATTTATCATGGACCATAACGTGCCTGCAGAGAATCCAAAGACAGCAGCAGCACATAGAAAGATGCGTAATTTCGCAAAAGAACATCAGATCAAATTATATGAAGGAAAAGGTGTCTGTCATCAGATCATGGTAGAAAATCATGTATGCCCAGGAGAATTTATCATGGGTGCAGACTCTCATACATGTACATACGGAGCATTAGGAGCATTCGGTACAGGAATCGGATGTACAGACTTCTTATATGCGATGGTGACAGGACAGTCTTGGGTATTAGTTCCAGATACGATCCGTTTTAACCTGCATGGTAAATTAAGAGAAGGTGTATATGCCAGAGATTTAATGCTTTCTATCATTGGAATGGTTGGGGCAAATGGATGCAACTACAAGATCATGGAATTTGCTGGAGAAGGTGCTCATAACCTTGATATCGACGAACGTTTAGTTCTTTGTAACCTTGCAGTTGAAGCAGGAGCTAAGACTGGAATCGTTGAACCAGACGAGAAAGTCGTAGAATATGTAGAAAGCCGTGGAAGAAAGGCAGAGAACTTATTTAAGAGTGATGACGATGCGGTATTTGAGAAAGTTTATGATATCAACTTAGATGAGATCAAACCAGTTGTTGCAAGACCTCATCAGATCGATGACGTTGTGGATGCCAAAGAAGTTGCTGATGTGAAGATTGATGAAGCATTCTTAGGATCATGCAATAACGGACGTATCGAAGAATTACGTGTTGCAGCTGAAATCTTAAAAGGAAAGAAAGTAAGCGATAGCGTAAGATTCTTGATCGCACCGGCTTCTAATGAAGTTTATATACAGGCATTAGATGAAGGTCTGATCGACATCTTCATGGAATCCGGAGCAATGGTTATGAATTGCAACTGCAGTGTTTGCTGGGGAAGTTGCCAGGGTGTCATCGGTAAAGATGAAGTTTTAATTTCCACAGGAACAAGAAACTTCAAAGGACGTGCCGGACATCCAGATTCTTATGTATATTTAGGATCCGCAGCGACAGTTACAGCATCAGCGATCGCAGGTAAGATCACAACAGCAGACTAGATTTAAGAGAGAAGGATAGAATAGATATGGAACAGTTTAAAGGTAAGGTTTGGGTGCTTGGAGATGATATCGATACAGATATCATCATCCCAACAGAATATCTGGCACTTCCAACCGTAGAAGATATGAAACAGTACGGATTTTCTCCACTTCGTCCAGAATTAGCAGGACAGATCGGTGAAGGAGATATTATCGTAGCAGGAAGCAACTTTGGTTGCGGTTCTTCAAGAGAACAGGCACCAGAGATCATCAAAGCATTAAAAGTAAAATGCGTCATTGCCAAATCATTTGCACGTATTTTCTTCCGCAATTCCATCAACAATGGATTACTGCTGATCGAGAATGATAAGATTCAGGATGTAGTCAAAGAAGGCGATGAGATCGAAGTTACATTAGGTGAGAAGATCACACATAATGGTGTTGATTATGAAATCCATTCTCTTCCAGATAACTTAATGGAGATCATCAACGCAGGTGGATTGGTAGAAGCCATGAAGAAAAGAAACGGGGTGAAATAAAGATATGGGACAGACAATGATTGAAAAGATAATCAGCAGAAACGTTGGTGTTGACAGTGTAAAACCAGGACAGATCCAGACAGTTAATGTAGATCGTGTTATGATCCATGATATCTTTATTCCATTTGTAGCAGAAAAATTCGAAGAAATGGGATTTACAAAGTTATGGGATCCAGACAAAGTTGTACTGATCTATGATCACATGGTACCAGCAAGTACAACAGATGATATCAGACATTTTAAGATCGGTGATGCATTTGCTAAGAAATATGGTATGACACACGTTCATAGAAGTGACGGAATCTGCCACCAGTTAATGACAGAATGCGGATATGCGAAACCAGGAAATATTGTATTCGGAACAGACTCTCATACAACAACTTATGGTTGTGTTGGATGTTTCTCTTCAGGAATCGGTTACACAGAGATGGCAGCGATCCTTGGAACAGGTGAAATGTGGGTACGTGTCCCAGAGACGATCAAAGTTGTTATCGATGGTAAACTTCCTGAAAATGTAAGTTCCAAAGACATCATCTTACGACTGATCGGAGATTTAACTGCAGCAGGAGCTACATACAAAGCACTAGAATTCTCAGGAAGTACCGTTGATGAGATGAGCGTTGCAGCAAGAATGACAATGTCAAATATGGCAATCGAAGCCGGAGCCAAAGCAGCACTTTTTGCACCAGATGAGAAAACAGCTGAATATTCTCAGGTAGATTTAGCAGATGTTGACTGGTTATACGGAGACGAAGATGCCGAGTATTGCCAGACGATCACATACAAAGCAGAAGATTTAGTACCAGTGGTAGCATGTCCATCACAGGTAGACAAGATCAGAGCGGTCAAAGAAGTTGAAGGAACCAAACTTGACCAGGTATTTATCGGATCTTGTACAAATGGAAGATTAGAAGATCTGAAGGTAGCAGCAGAGATCTTAAAAGGAAAGAAAGTTGCTGACTATGTAAAACTGATCGTAACACCAGCCAGTCGTAAGATCTACAAACAGGCAGTCGATGCTGGATATATGAAGATCTTAGCCGAAGCTGGAGCGATCATTACACATCCAGGATGTGGATTATGCTGCGGACGTGCAGGAGGAATCATGACAGATGGTGAACGTGTTCTTGCAACAAATAACCGTAACTTCTTAGGAAGAATGGGAACATCTAAAGTAGAAATCTACTTAGGATCTCCAAAAACAGCAGCAGCATCTGCAATCGCAGGTAAGATCGTAGAAGCATAAAGGAATATATGGGGTAAAAGATCCTCATAGACATAAAGAAAAAACACATTGGGGGTCCTTAGGACTCCCATTTGCACTATATATGGAGTTTTTTATGACAAACTTATTAATATCACTATTTATTAAAGACAAAGAAAATATAAAGGACAGCAAAGTAAGAAATGCATATGGAAAGATGGCAGGAATCGTAGGAATCTGCTGTAATATCTTCCTGTTTGCAACGAAATTTTTTGCAGGGATCATCACAGGTGCGATCTCAATCACAGCAGATGCATTTAACAACTTATCCGATGCAGCATCCTCTATCATTACATTGGTAGGGTTTGATATTGCAGGAAAACCAGCTGACGAAGATCATCCATTTGGACATGGAAGGATGGAATATGTATCAGGACTAGTGGTATCTATTTTGATCCTGATGATGGGATTTGAATTATTTAAAACATCTGTAGAGAAAGTGATTCACCCAGAAGTAATTACGGAACAATGGATTTCTTATGTAATTTTAGCGATTTCAATTGCATTAAAGTTTTGGATGTATTTATTTAATAAAGGAATCGGATGGAGAATTCATTCAGAGACAATGAAAGCAACCGCAGCAGACAGCTTAAATGACTGTATATCAACCGCAGCAGTTGTCGGCGGAATGTTAGTTTTTCATTATTTTCATCTAAATATTGATGGAATTGTAGGAATTTTTGTGGCATGTTTTGTATTATGGGGCGGTTATGAATCTATCAAAGATACTTTAAATCCATTATTAGGAGAATCGCCAGATCCAGAACTGATTGCAAAGATCACAGAAACTGTCTTAAATCATAAGATGGTTATTGGAGTTCATGATATTGTAGTACATGATTATGGTCCTGGAAGAAGAATTGTTTCCTTACATGCAGAAGTTCCGTACAACAAAGATATGATGGAAGTGCATGATCTGATGGATCATATTGAGATGCGTCTGATGGAAGAATACCACTGCGAAGCAACGATTCATATGGATCCGGTTGTGACGGATGATGCGGAAGTAAATGAGACGAGAAAAGAAGTTTTGGAGATTGTTGAAAAATATGATAAGACATTATCAGTACACGATTTTCGAATGGTGAAAGGTCCGACACATACGAATGTTATTTTTGATCTTGTGGTGCCTTATGGGAAAGAGTATGATCCGGAGAGAATTGTGAAGGATATTAAGGAAGAGATTAAGAATGAAATGGTAGGGAAATATTATGCGGTTATTAGGATTGATAGATTTTAGCGTACTAAGTTATAGGTACAAAATTTATAAAAATATTGATCGTAATGGGTATAAGGAAGTAATCAAAATGGACAATGAAAAAGAACAGATCATCAACTATTGGGTAAACAAAGATAAAACATCAACACACATGGAACCAGAGAAATTGTTAAAACACATAGAAAATTTCATCAAAGAACATAACACCTGTGCCTTAGCAACTTCCGCTAATGATATCGTCCGCTGTACACCAATTGAATACAATTATATCGATGGCAATTTCTATCTCCTATCCGAAGGTGGACGAAAATTCAGAGGTCTGTACACGAACGAAAATGTAAGTCTAGCCATCTACGAATCATATCAAGGTTTCGGAGAACTAGCAGGAATGCAGATCATGGGTAAGACACAGATCATAGAGCCGTTCAGTGATGAATACAATAAAGTACTAGAATACAAGAAAATCCCAAGAACAGCTATCGAAAAGATGCCATACCCAATGAATCTGATCAAAGTAATACCTACAGAAATCGACTTCCTGAATTCAAAATTTAAAGAGGAAGGTTGCGATTCCAGACAGCATCTTAATCTTCCTCTAGAAGATGAGCAGTGATCGAATCAGGAAGTACATCCTTTAAAACATCTATACAAGAAAAATCAGTCCTGCTAGTCGGCAGGGCTTTTTTTGTAATCCGAAATCCCATTTTCTGATACATACCAACAGCCTTGTAAGCCCAAGTATGCGTATGAAGAAAAACAAAATCAGCATCCGGTTCAACAACAAGAAAACGAGACAAAGCAAACAAAACAATTGCCCTCCCAAGCCCCTTGCCCTGTTCATTAGGAGAAGCAGACACCCAATGGATCAAAGGAAAACGAACATCCCCATCCGTCTTAAACCAAGCACTCGTAGTAGCAACAATCTCTCCCTCAGGATTCACAATAAAACAAACCCTGTCAGCCAAAAGTTCCTCATGAGCTAAAAAAGTCTTAGCAAAATAAGCAGAAGCATCCTCAAAACAATCAAACTCCCCAACCAACACCTCAAGATTCGCCCAAGCAACCTTGTCCCCAGGCTCAAACATCTTATAAGAATAACCATCAGGCAAAACAGGAACCTTAAGAGTTTTTAACTCCTCAAAAGGCAGACACATCACAATATCTTTATAAACAAGAGACTTATCAAGCATAAACAAAAACCTCCTTGAAATCTAAAATAATAACGAATTAATTAAAGTATATAAATTATTAAATGAAAAGTCACGTGAAGTGGATGAAATAGAAAGTACTTTCGCAACCAATACCATTCTCCATACACACCTTCTAGAATTTCCACCATATTGTGGGTTCAGCACTATAATCTTCAGGTGTATGATAAAAAATAAATAATAGTCTGGAAAGGCAAAATTCTCTAGCTGCTTTTTCAGACTATTATTTATTTTTTATCATATACAGAAAGACTCCAGTTGGCCAACCAACCACAAATTAAAATTTCCTATTGACACTTCCCTTACGTCACCCTTTATGATAACGTTATAAAGAGAAAACCAAAGGAGGACGACAATGACAAAAGATGGCTACTACACATCCGGCGAATTTGCAAAAAAAGCCAATGTAACCCTAAGAACGATCCGCTACTACGACCGTCAAGGCATCTTAAAGCCAAGTAAAGTCGCAGACAACGGATACCGTCTCTACACTGATGCCGATTTTGCCAAATTACAAAAGATTTTGTCATTAAAATACCTCGGATTTTCCTTAGAAGAGATCATGACGATGACGATCAATGATGAAGACCAGGATTTTATCAAAGAATCAATCAGCTTGCAGTTATATCTTGTACAAAAGAAGATGGAACATTTGAAACTGGTAGAACAATCCTTAGAAGAGATGGAACAAAAGATGGCAAATGAAGAGAAAATTGACTGGACACAGATGATGAATCTTCTCCATGTAACCAATCTGGAAAAAGGATTAGTAGAACAATATAAAAATGCATCAAATCTAGATATCCGTATCGGACTTCATCAAAAATATTCACAAAATCCACAGTCATGGTTTGACTGGATTTACGAGCAGTTAAACTTAAAAGAAAAAGACGAAGTACTAGAATTAGGATGTGGAACAGGAGAGTTATGGAAGAATAAAAAACTTCCAGAAGATGTTCATGTTATCTTATCTGACCAGTCACAAGGTATGGTAAAAGATGCCAGAAAATACGTCGGAGATGGAAATGGACAGATTTTTTACCAGATGATCGACTGCAGAAAGATTCCAAAAGACGATCAAAGTTTTGATAAAGTAATCGCAAATCATGTATTATTTTATTTAGAAGACCGGCAGGAAGCACTGAAAGAAATCAAAAGAGTTCTAAAACCAGAAGGAACATTTATCTGCAGTACTTATGGAAGCAGTCACATGCAGGAGATCACACAGCTGATCAAAGATTTTGATGAAAGGATCACACTTTCCGATCATAAATTATATGATGTCTTTGGTCTTGAAAATGGAGAAGAGCAATTAAAGAAAGTATTCTCACAAGTAAAAGAAGTTGACTACAAAGATGAATTGTTAGTTGATCAGCCGGAACCGCTCATTTCCTACATTTTATCCTGCCATGGAAATCAGCATGAATATTTAAACCATCGTTATTTAGAATTTAAAGACTTTGTAAGAAAGAAGATGGCAGAGGGAGGCGTGATCAAGATCACAAAATCTGCCGGAATTTTTATATGTCAACCATAAGAAGCGAATGATAATGAAATGTATATGTAAGATATATAACATCATAAAGGAGGAGTTATGAGAGTTTTTGTAACAGGAGTCAAAGGACAGCTTGGCTACGACGTAATGAACGAACTAGAAAAACAGGGACTTGAAGGAATTGGTGTGGATATCGATGAAATGGATATCACAGATGCTGACCAGGTAAATAAAGTGATCAAAGAAGCAGCACCAGATGCAGTGATCCACTGTGCAGCATATACAGCCGTTGATGCAGCAGAAGACAACGAAGAAATCTGCAGAAAAGTCAATGCACAGGGAACAGAAAATATCGCAAAAGTCTGTGAAGAATTAGATATCAAAATGATGTATATCAGCACAGACTATGTATTTAACGGACAGGGGAAAAGACCTTGGGAACCAGATGATGAGAGAGAACCTTTAAATGTCTATGGACAGACAAAATACGAAGGGGAACTTGCCATCGAAGAACATGTGAAGAAGTTTTTCACAGTCCGTATCGCATGGGTATTTGGAGTAAATGGAAAGAACTTCATCAAAACAATGTTAAACTTAGGAAAGACACACGATCACCTAACAGTTGTTAATGATCAGACAGGTTCACCAACTTACACATACGACCTTGCAAGATTATTAGTCGATATGATCCAGACAGACAAATATGGAAGATATCACGCAACAAATGAAGGTCTTTGCACATGGTATGAATTTGCCTGTGAAATCTTTAAACAGGCAGGCATGGATGTATCCGTTGCACCAGTCAGCAGTGACGAATATCCAGCGAAAGCAAAACGCCCATCCAACAGCAGAATGGACAAAAGCAAACTGACAGCCAATGGATTTCAACCATTACCAATATGGCAGGATGCCTTAAGCAGATACTTAAAAGAGATTGACTATTAAAATAAATCGAAGATTAAATTCAAAAAAGGAGAAAACATCATGGGAAAAATTACAGTAACACCTTGCGACATTGAAGGACTTTACGTTATCGAACCAACAGTATTTAAAGATGAGAGAGGATATTTCGTAGAAACATACAACCAGAACGACATGAAAGAAGCAGGACTTGATATGGTATTCGTTCAGGATAACCAGTCTATGTCAACAAGAGGCGTACTTCGTGGATTACATTTCCAGAAACAGTTTCCACAGGGAAAATTAGTACGTGTAGTAAGAGGAAAAGTATTTGACGTAGCAGTTGACTTAAGATCCGATTCCAAAACTTATGGAAAATGGTTCGGTGTTGAATTATCCGCAGAAAATATGAAACAGTTCTACATCCCAGAAGGATTTGCACATGGATTCTTAGTATTATCCGATGAAGCAGAATTCTGCTACAAATGCACAGACTTCTACCATCCAGGAGACGAAGGTGGACTTGCATGGAACGATCCAGAGATCGGAGTTGAATGGCCATTAGAAGAAGGAGTTGACCTGATCATTTCTGAAAAAGATCAGAAATGGAAGGGGTTAAAAGATACATTTAAGTTTTAAGAAGCACCCAGAGGGAGAAAGGGAAGACAAATGAAGGGAATTATTCTTGCCGGAGGTTCCGGTACCAGACTGTACCCATTAACAATGGTAACATCCAAACAGTTATTGCCAATTTATGATAAACCAATGATCTACTATCCATTATCTGTATTAATGAATGCAGGAATCCGCGATATTCTGATCATTTCCACACCAAGTGACACACCAAGATTTGAGTCTTTATTAGGAGACGGACATCAGTTTGGAGTGAACTTATCATACGCCGTACAGCCATCCCCAGACGGACTTGCTCAGGCATTTGTGATCGGAGAAGACTTTATCGGAGATGACAGCGTAGCTATGGTTCTTGGAGATAACATTTTCCACGGACACGGCTTAAAGAAACGTCTCTTACGTGCGGCAAATAAAAAAGAAGGTGCAACAGTCTTTGGATATTATGTTGATGATCCAGAACGTTTCGGAATCGTAGAGTTTGATCCTGATGGAAAAGCAGTATCCATCGAAGAAAAACCGGAAAAACCAAAATCAAACTATTGTGTCACAGGATTATATTTCTACGATAATAACGTTGTAAAATATGCAAAACAGTTAACACCATCTGCCAGAGGAGAATTAGAAATCACAGATTTAAATAAGATCTATCTGGAAAATGGACAGTTAGATGTTGAATTACTTGGACAGGGATTCACATGGTTAGATACAGGAACACATGAGTCTTTGGTGGAAGCAACAAACTTCGTAAAAACAGTGGAAACTCACCAGCATCGTAAGATTGCATGCCTAGAAGAGATCGCATACTTAAATCATTGGATCACAAAAGACCAGTTATTAAAAGATATCGAACCATTAAAGAAAAATCAGTATGGACAGTATTTAATGGATGTTATGGCAGGAAAATTTTTAGATAAATAAGGAGAAGAACATGAAAATATTAGTAACCGGAGGAGCCGGATTTATCGGTGGAAACTTCGTTCATCATATGGTAAATAAATACCCTGACTATGAGATCGTAAACTTAGATTTATTAACATACGCAGGAAACCTTGAGACATTAAAACCAGTGGAAGACAAACCAAACTACAAATTTGTCAAAGGTGATATCGCAGACCGTGAATTTATCATGGATTTATTCGAGAAAGAGAAATTCGATATCGTTGTAAACTTTGCAGCAGAAAGCCATGTAGACCGTTCTATTGAGAATCCATCGATCTTCGTAAGAACAAACGTAGAAGGAACCGTTGTATTATTAGATGCAGCAAAGAAATATGGTGTAAAACGTTACCATCAGGTATCCACAGATGAAGTATACGGAGATCTTCCATTAGACCGCCCAGACTTATTCTTCACAGAGACAACACCACTGCACACATCAAGCCCATACAGCAGTTCTAAAGCAAGCGCAGACTTATTTGTATTAGCTTACCACAGAACATTTGGACTTCCTGTGACAATCTCAAGATGCTCAAACAACTATGGACCATATCATTTCCCAGAGAAACTGATTCCATTAATGATCAGCCGTGCATTAGCAGATGAAGAACTTCCAGTCTACGGAAAAGGTGAAAATGTCCGTGACTGGTTACATGTATCAGACCACTGCGAAGCTATTGACCTGATCATTCATAAAGGAAAAGTCGGAGAAGTTTACAACGTAGGTGGACATAACGAACGTACAAACTTAGAAGTTGTAAAGACAATCTTAAAAGCATTAGACAAACCAGAAAGCCTGATCAAATTTGTCACAGACCGTCCAGGACATGACATGCGTTACGCGATCGACCCAACAAAATTAGAGACAGAACTTGGATGGAAACCAAAATACAACTTCGACACAGGAATCGCACAGACCATTGAATGGTACTTAAATAACAAAGAATGGTGGCAGAACATTTTATCTGGAGAGTACGCAAACTATTTTGATAAGATGTACGGAAACCGTTTATAGGAGAACTGTATGAGAGTACAGAAGAAGACAAAACGAGTGTTATACTGGGGGATAACACTCGTTTTGATGATTTTAATTTTTTCATTTTCCGCAAAAAATGGGACATCCTCTGCGGGGATGAGTATTGGGTATGCAAAAGAATTAGCAAGGATCTTAAGTTTTTTTGGATTCTTCAAGATTCATTCCAATGCAGATCTTATGATGCATGCGGAAGCAGTGCATACATTCGTTAGAAAAACAGCACATTTTACAGAGTATGCAGTCCTTGGATTCTTTACTTATAAGGCAGTATCCTGTGATGTGAAGGATCGAAAGAAAGCAGTATTGATCGCACAGTTGATCTCTACAGGGTATGCGTCAACTGATGAGATCCATCAATTATTTGTTCCAGGGAGAGAAGGAAAAGTATTTGATGTGATGATTGATAGTTGTGGGGCATTTTGTGGGATTATGGTTTCAATGATTACAAAAGGACAACGATTCGAACATTTGTATTGCATTTAGAACAAAATTGAAAGATGTTAATTTAACATATGAATTTTTTGATGAATATCAAAGTTAAAATTTCCTTTTGAAATATAAGAGTCTATTTGTGAGATTATTCGCACAGACTCTTATATTTTTTCTCTTTTTATGTGTTAAAATATGGTATAGAAAAAAGAAAAAGGAGTTGATTTCCATGCAGACAAGACAACAGGCAATTACCTACGGCCTAAGCTTCCCACATACATACGTAGAAGCTCCTTTCAAAGACCCAAATTGGGAACTTGTAAGAGTTAAAGGAAGTAAAAAAGCATTCCTGTGGATCTATGAAAAAGATGGTTATATTAATCTTAATATCAAAGTTGATCCAGAATGGAGAGACTTCTGGAGAGAAGCTTACGATGCTGTCATTCCAGGATATCACCAAAATAAAAAATACTGGAATACGATCATCTTAGATGGAACCATACCAGAAAAAGATATCAAAAAAATGATCAAAGAAAGTTACGATATCATCACAGACAGCCCAACCAAAAGGATTTACGAAGCAGTCAAACAAATCCCAAAAGGACATGTCGCAACTTATGGGCAGGTGGCAGCTATGGCAGGAAACAAAAAGATGTCAAGAGCCGTCGGAAACGCCCTGCACAAAAATCCAGACCCAGAACACATTCCATGCTTCAGGGTAGTCAATGCCAAAGGAGAACTTGCAGGAGCCTTCGCATTCGGCGGAGAAGGAAGACAGAGAAAGTTATTAGAAGAAGACGGAGTTCAGGTCGTAGATGGGAAGGTTGATTTGAATAAATTTGGGATAGATTTATAGATTAAGCAAGATTAACGCAGAATACATACTATAAGTAATGAAAAGATATTTTAAGAATGGTACGATGGATATTCTTTTGACGGAGTAGAATCTATTTATAGTCCAAATGGAGAAGTCAGAGGAGAATATATTAAAAAATAAATGATTTTATAATATTCTGCCAATAACTCAGTCTATTAAATATTTTTCAATAAAATTTCCAATCCCATCATGATCATTATCATCTGTAATATAATCCGCAACACTCTTCGTTTTCTCACTACCATTAGCCATAACAACGCCAACGCCAGCATGAAGTGTCATCTCATAATCATTATCAGCATCCCCAAAACTGCAAAGATTTTCCATTGTAAAACCGCGTTTTTCCATAATTTTTCTTAATCCAAAATCTTTAGAAATTCGAGGATCCATAAATTCAAATAAAAGTTTTGTTGTCTGAAGACATGCGGATTTAAATTTTTCATTATGGAAAGTCTTGCTTCGTTCAATGACAGCAGGCATCGTCTCAGGAGCACAAGTGATCAGAAGTTTCAATTGATCCTGCTTTAAAAATTCATTAAAATCAATGACTTCATAAGGCAGCTGATCTGTATCAGATAAAGATTTGATCAGATCATCTTCTTTTGGAGTATACAAAACCCCATCTCCATGAATCGCAAAATTCACATCCATATCTTCAAAATGTTTCATGATCTCTAAGATCAGGTTTCCAGGCAATGGATAATTCATCTCATAATAATCATCCGCATAATCATAGATTTCTCCGCCATTGCTGCCAACCATAAGATCAACAAGTCCATCAATTCCCCACACTTTTAATAAATGCTTGACACTTGGAACATCTCTTCCAGTAGAGATACCAAATAAAATCCTGTGTTCACGAAGTTTTTTGATTGCTTCAATGGTTTTAGGTGTGACGATTCCGTTACTGCTTAATAAAGTTCCATCGATATCACACATAACAGCTTTCACGTTTTTCATAAAAAATCTCCTTTTACTCATCATTTATATAGTTCAATGATAACACAGAACTATAAAATCTGCATAGTCTGATACAAGAAAGAACTGCAGGAAGTATGAATTATGGCAAGAGTGATTCTAGATGCTGGACACGGCGGTTATGATAATGGAGCTCAGTACGATGGAAGAAAAGAAAAAGACGACAACTTAAGGCTGACACTCGCTGTCGGACAGATCTTAGAGCAAAATGGAGTTCCAGTTTCCTACACAAGAAAAAGCGATATCTACCAGTCTCCATCGGAGAAAGCAAGACTTGGCAATGAAAGTGGAGCGGATTATTTTATTTCTTTTCATAGAAATGCAAGTCCCAATGCAAATGAATATCAAGGGGTTGAAACTCTGGTATTTGATGACAATGGAATCAAAGCTGAGATGGCGAGAAATGTGAATGTAAACTTAGAACAAGTAGGATTTCGAAATATTGGAGTCAAAGAACGGCCAAATCTTACCGTATTAAAAAGAACAAAAATCCCTGCGATCCTGATCGAAGCAGGATTTTTAAATTCCGATCAGGACAATCAAAGATTTGATGAGAAATTTGAACAGATCGCACAGGCGATTGCAGATGGGATCATGCAGACGATCGGGGATGAAAAAGAAGCGCTGCGGGGAATCTACAGAGTTCAGATTGGATTATACCGCAATTTCTCCAATGCACAATATGCTCTAAATCGTGCGGTAGCAGATGGATATGAAGGAGATATTGTCTATGAAGATCCTTATTACGCAGTCCAGATTGGGGAATACAATACGCTTGATGAAGCAGTAAGACTCGAAAATGAACTGAAGAAAAAAGGATATGACACACTTGTTATCAAGAAATAATCTCAATAAGAGAAATACGCAGATACTGCAAGGTGCGCCGCCATAAGAATTTTAAGACGTGGCACGCACCAGCAGTTAAGAAACACTCAATAAGTATTGTTTAAAATAATGAAAAGAAAATAAATAAAAGATTGACTTTTGTGCAAAATGCTGATAGAATAAAAACAAGTTAAAGAAATGAATAAAGTGACTTCAATAGTATGAATATTTAGGATTGTCACTGGTAATGCAGGCAAAACCGGATTTTATAAGTATGAAAGGCACAGACTTTTCATGTTTATAAAATGTGGTTTTCTTTTTATTTGAAATTAGAAAATATAGAAATTATATTTGATATATATTTTCCATTACAATGGAGAGAAGATTATGAAAATAGATAAAGTAATGAACAACAATGTAGTAAGCAGCATTGATGAAGACGGTCAGGAGATCATTGTTGTTGGAACAGGAGTTGGTTTTCAGGGAAAGGAAGGAAAACCAGTTGATGAGAAGAAGATTCAGAAGATTTTTCGATTAGAAGATCCGAAAATGATTCGAAAATTAAAAGAAATCTTACAGGATCTTCCGATGGAACAGTTTGAAATTTCAACAGCGATCATCGAACATGCCAAGCAAAGTTTAGGCACAGAATTGAATGAGAATATTTATGTGACATTAACAGATCATATTCATTTTGCGATTCAAAGATATGAAGACCATATGAATTTTCCAAACCCGATGTTGCGGGAAGTGAAATTGTTTTATGAGAAGGAATTTGCACTTGGAGAGTATGCTCTAGGAATGATAAAGCAGAAGCTTCATATCGATTTGCCAATGGATGATGCGGCATCGATCGCATTACATATCGTGAGTGCAGAATTTGACACGAGAGTAAGGGACACATTAAAGATCACACAATTTTTAGAAGATGTCATGGAGCAGGTAAAGAATTATTTTCATTTGGAGATAGATACTCAATCGCTTAGCTATGAGCGGTTTATCACACATTTGAAATTCTTATCAAGAAAGTTATTTGCATCAGAGCGAATGGATGATATGAATAATGACGTACAGGAGATGATACAGAAGATCTGTCCGGAAGAATATCAGTGTGCACGATACATTAAGAGTTTTATCAAAAAACAATACAAAAAAGATATGACATCAGCAGAGATTGCTTATCTTACGATGCATATCGAAAGGATCAGAAAAAACAGTATAGAAAAAGGAGAAGAAAATGTTTGATACATTAAAAAAGATGTTTGAAAAAAACGCAAAGATAATTTCAGTCAAAGCAGCAGAAGATGGAAGAACAATCCCGATGGATCAAGTAAATGATCAGACATTTGCCCAGGAATTATTAGGACCTGGAATAGCAATCCATCCATCAAATGGGACAGTTGTTTCTCCAATTGATGGAACCATAGCTACAGTGATGGATACAAAGCATGCAGTTTGTATTCAAGGAGAAGATGGATTAGAGATGATCGTTCACGCAGGTCTTGATACTGTGGAGTTGAATGGAAAGTATTATGAAGCACATGTCAATACAGGAGACCATGTAAAAGCAGGAGACGTTTTGCTTACATTTGATATTGAGGAGATTGCAAAGGCAGGATATGAAGTCACAACGCCAATTGTAATAACGAACTTAAGTGGTTATAAGATCACAAAATGTTTAACAGGACAACAAGTGCAAGCGGGAGATGAGGTGATACAATTAACAAAAGAATAACTAAGATAAGTAACCAAAAGAGAAGGAAAACATGAAAAACTAAAAGTAAAAATGAAAGTAAAAATGAAAGGGGACGAGCTATATGAAATTTTTACAAAAATTAGGAAAAGCCTTGATGCTTCCAGTAGCGTGTTTACCAATCTGTGGTATTTTAATGGGAATCGGATATGCACTGTGTCCTGCAACCATGCAGGGTGGTGATATCACAGGGATCGGAAACCAGATCGGATTCTTCCTCGTGAAGGCAGGAGGTGCTTTGATCGATAACATGGCATTACTGTTTGTGATCGGTGTAGGTGTAGGTATGTCGGATAAACACGACGGAACTGGGGGTCTGGCAGCCTTAGCATCATGGCTGATGATCACAACCTTGTTATCTACAGCAGTAGTAACAACGATCATGCCATCTATCGCAAAGAATGCAGATGCAACACTTGCATTTGATAAGATCGCCAATCCATTTATCGGTATCTTATCTGGTGTGATCGGATCTATGTGTTATAACAAGTTCAAAGATACAAAATTACCAGACTGGTTATCATTCTTTAGTGGTAAACGCTGTGTAGCAATTGTTGCTGGTGTTGTATCTATCATTGTATCTGTTGTATTACTGTTTGTATGGCCAGTAGTATTTACAGCACTGATCACAGTTGGTCAGTCTATTGCCAAGATGGGAGCCATTGGAGCCGGTATCTATGCATTCTTAAACCGTCTGCTGATTCCAACTGGATTACATCATGCATTGAACAACGTATTCTGGTTTGATACGATCGGACTTGGAGATTTAACTCATTTTTGGGCAGGTGAAACATCTAAGAATGTATCATGGAGCCTTGGAATGTATATGTCAGGATTCTTCCCATGTATGATGTTCGGTATTCCAGGAGCAGCCTTAGCGATGATCCAGACAGCAAAGAGCAACAAGAAAAAGATTGCCATCGGTTTAGTAGGATCTGCAGCCGTTTGTGCATTTGTCTGTGGTGTAACAGAACCATTTGAGTTCGGATTTATGTTCTTAGCACCAGGTTTATATGTAATCTACGCACTCCTTTATGGAATTTTCACAACGATCACAACTCTGGTAGGATTCAGAGCAGGATTCAGCTTCTCCGCAGGAGCAACCGACCTTGTATTCTCATCTTCCTTACCAGCAGCACAGAAGACATGGATGATCATTCCTTTAGGAATCGCAGCATTTATCGTATTCTATGTAGTATTCCGTATTGCGATCACCAAATTCGATCTGAAAACACCAGGTCGTGAAGATGATGATATTGATGAAGAAAACATCGCATTAGCAAATGACGATTATACAGCAATGGCATCTGTGATCCTGGAAGGATTGGGTGGAAGTGCCAATGTTAAGAGTGTTGATAACTGCATTACAAGACTTCGTTTAGAAATCAACGATGATGATAAAGTAAATGAAGCAAAGATCAAATCCTCAGGAGCAGCAGGAATCATTCGTCCAGGAAAAGGTAACATTCAGGTTATCATTGGACCAAAAGTTCAGTTTGTTGCAGATGAGATGGAAAAATTATGTAAATAAGTCTTTGTTGCTATTCATAATTCTCCCCGAAAACGGACCGGCGATATGCTGGTCCGTTTTTCCGTTGATATCATAAAAGACTTTTTGTATAATAAAGATAGTTTTGCAAAGTAAGTGATGACGCATTCTGGACTTTCGCAGATCAAATGGTTAACAGCGTGAATGTATGGAAATTAACCGTAACCGAATGGTCTTGCAAAGAACATTAGATAAATCGAAAGTACATTCAAAAACTTGATTAAACAAAAACAAATCACGACGGAACAATCAGTTTCAGTAAAACAGGGCCAAAAAGCTCTGTTTTATTTGATTGTAAAGTATCAGACTGTTAAAATAGAAGCAGAAAGAATCATATAAATAGTAACGAGAATCGAGGTAATACAATGATCATAAAAAACGGACTGGTTTTTACACCAGAAGGAACATTCGAAAAAAAAGATCTCTATATAGAAGGAGAATATATTTCTAACAAAACAACAGATAACAAAGAAGTAGAAGCCGAAGGATGCTATGTGATCCCAGGTCTTGTAGATATTCACTTCCATGGATGTGTCAGACATGATATGTGTGATGGAACCGAAGAATCGATTCAGGCACTGGCTGATTATGAGGCAGCCAATGGAGTATTAGCAATCTGTCCAGCTACAATGACAATTCCAGAAGACCAGTTAATGCAGGCAATGAAAGCGGCTAAAGAACATAAGAATGGAAAAGGTGCAGATCTTGTCGGAATCAATATGGAAGGACCTTTTGTAAACAAAGAAAAGAAAGGCGCCCAGAAAGAAGAAGATATTAAAACAGCCGATGTAGATTTCTTCCACAGAATGCAGGAAGCAGCAGGTGGACTTGTGAAATTGATTGATCTTGCACCAGAGACAGAAGGTGCAATGGAATTTATCGATCAGGTAAAAGATGAAGTTCATGTATCAATCGCACACACAACTGCAGATTATGATACAGCAACCGAAGCGATTCATAGAGGTGTCGATCATATTACTCATCTATACAATGCAATGCCGCCATTTGGTCACAGGACACCAGGAGTTATTGGAGCAGCAAGGGACAGCGAATGTTTCGTAGAACTGATCTGTGACGGGGTTCATATCCATCCATCTTGTGTCAGAGCAACTTTTGAGATGTTTACAGACAAGAGAATTGTTCTGATCAGTGATAGCATGATGGCAACAGGTATGGATGATGGACAATACGAATTAGGTGGACAGCCAGTAACTGTAGTAGGTAATCTTGCAACACTGACAGAAGGAGGAGCTATTGCAGGTTCTGCAACAAACCTGATGGATTGTATGAGAACAGCAGTTAAGAAGATGAATATTCCATTAGAAAGTGCAGTCAGGTGTGCAACATTAAATCCAGCAAAATCGATTGGAATCGATGATAAATATGGAAGCCTTGAAGAAGGAAAATACGCAAATGCAGTAGTTTTAGATAAAGATTTAAATATTGTATCCATCATCCAGAAGGGTCAGGTAAAATAAGTATCATAAAATAGAAAATATCAACAAAAATAAGAAAAAGGATTCTGTGAAAGCAGGATTCTTTTTCTATGTCTAAATTCATAAAATGATAAAAAAAGAGAGGCAGATCAAACAATGCTTCGAAAAATGTCAGTCATTATCCTGTTGATCTTGACAGCACTCTGGGTTACAAACAGTGACAGTATTCGTCCAGCCAGAGAATTTATACAAAACAATATCTATGTCTGGAGTGAAACACAGGAAGAAAAACTTCCAATTTACTGTGTAGATACAGATAAAAAACAAATCGCATTGACATTTGACACCGCATGGGGCAATGAAGATATTCCACAGATCTTAAAGATACTAAAGCAGGAAAATGTAAAAGCAACTTTTTTCTTCTGTGGAGACTGGATCAGCAAATATCCAGCGGATATCAAAACAATCTACGATGAAGGGCATGATATCGCAAGTCATGGAGATCATCATAAATATATGACAAAATTAACAGATAAACAGCAGCAGGAAGAGATCCGAGGTGTCACAGAAAAGATTCAAGGATTATTAGGTATCAAAATTGATCTGTTTCGTGCACCATACGGAGACTATAATGAATCTGTTGTAAAAAATGCAAGAAAAATGAATTATTATATCATTCAATGGAACGTAGACAGCTTAGACTGGCAGGAACCAACCAAAGAACAGTTGATCAAGAAAGTTTGTGAACATAAAAATTTATCACCTGGAAGTATTATTCTGATGCATACTGGAACAAAATGCACCAAACAGGTATTAAAACAGATCATAAGAAATATCAAAGCAAAAGGATATGAGCTTGTACCAGTCTCCAGATTGATCTATCGAAGTAACTATCGCATTGATCTAACAGGAAAACAGATAAAATTATGAAATATCAAAAAGTTATCGAAACGAACAAAGAAATATCGCTAAAAATCAAAAAAGGCAAGATTACATTGATCGCAGGACCAAGCGGTAGTGGGAAGACGACGCTGTTAAGACATTAAAAAAAAGAACAGATGAAGCGTACGGTTGCGGAGATCGTTAATTATTTTGATCTGCAAAAGATTTATCATAAAAGTACAGATGAATTGTCTGGAGGCCAAAAACAGATGGTAAATCTTGCAGCAGTTATGGCAATGCATCCAAAGGTGTTGATCCTTGATGAACCAACAGCACAGTTAGATCCCACAGTAAGAAATGACTTTCTTGTGATGCTTCAGAAATTACATAAGGAATTTGGATTAACGATTATTTTGACATCCCATAATTTAGAAGATGTGATGGAAATGGCAGATCAATGCATCATCCATTTGAACAGTCACTTCCACAGATTCTTCGTTTGGAAGATAAATTTAACTTAGAACCAAGCTTTAAGATAGAAGAAGCAAGGAAGCAGATAAGAAAGATCAGCTGTTTGCAGATCTGTTGGAGATGGGAAAAGGCAAAGAGGAAAGAGTCGATGAACTGTTAGAGATGGCAGATCTTATGAAAGAAAAGTATGCACATCCATATGATCTAAATGGCGGCCAGCAGCAGATGGCAGCTTTGGTCAAGGTATTGCTTGCAGACCCAGAGATTTTGCTGCTAGATGAGTCAACCAAAGGGATGGCCAGAGAACACAGCAGGAGATTTGGAGAGCTTTTACAAAAACTTGCAGATGAGGGAAGAACGATTTTCATGGTATCCTATGATCTGGAATTCTGTGCAGAATATGCAGACCGTATCGGGATGATGTTTGATGGCAAAATTGAAGGAATTGGAGAACCATCGGAATTACAATTTACTTTGTAGCAGGAACATCCTACAAGTTTAAAGTAAAACCATACAAATACACAAAGAAAAAAGCAAAAGTAGGAAAGAGTTACAAGTTCCGCCTGGTAGGAATCAAAACAGTGAATGGAAAATCTGTCGAAAAAACGATCAAATAAAAGTACTAGATAAAATACAAAAAAGGACTTGATTTTCAAAAAGAATCATTGTATCCTATAACCAGTGAAGTTACTGACAAGGGCGTCAAACAATTAGTTTCATATTGTTTGTCGCCCCTTTTTTTCTACTATCAGTTAGATAATAGAAGAAAAAATATATAGATTATGCTTCAAATGTAAGAGAAGAAAGGAAGAACTCTATGAAGGAAAAAATCAATGTATCAGAAATCTTCGGATCCCACGTATTTAACGACAGTGTTATGAAAGCACGTCTTCCAAAGGCCGTTTACAAAGATCTGAAAAAGACAATCGAAGAAGGAACAGAATTAAATCCAGCAATTGCAGACGTAGTTGCGAATGAGATGAAAGAATGGGCTATTGAAAAGGGTGCTACACATTATACTCACTGGTTCCAGCCATTAACAGGTGTGACAGCAGAGAAACATGACGCTTTCATTAACCCAACAGACGATGGTAAAGTTTTACTTGAGTTCTCAGGAAAAGAACTGATCAAAGGTGAACCAGATGCATCTTCATTCCCATCAGGTGGATTAAGAGCAACATTTGAAGCAAGAGGATATACAGCCTGGGATTGTACATCACCTGCATTCATCAAAGAAACAGAAAATGCATGTATCTTATGTATTCCAACAGCATTCTGCTCATACAAAGGAGAAGCATTAGACAAGAAGACACCACTTCTTCGTTCTATGCAGGCATTAGATATCCAGACAACAAGATTATTAAATGTATTAGGAAATAAGAATGTAAAACGTGTTAGCACATCCGTTGGACCAGAACAGGAATATTTCTTAGTTGATGAAGAAAAATATAAACAGAGAAAAGACTTGATCTTCACTGGACGTACATTATTCGGAGCAATGCCTCCAAAAGGTCAGGAAATGGATGACCATTATTTTGGAATCATCAAACCAAGAATCGAAGGATTCATGAAAGATTTAAATATCGAAGCATGGAAACTTGGAATCAGTGCTAAGACAGAGCATAACGAAGTAGCACCAGCACAGCACGAATTAGCTCCAATTTATAACTCAAACAACGTGGCAACAGACCACAACCAGTTATTAATGGAAACAATGAGACGTGTTGCAAGACGTCACGGATTAAAATGCTTACTTCATGAGAAACCATTTGCAGGAATCAACGGATCAGGAAAACATAACAACTGGTCTATGGTAACAAATGAAGGAAAGAATCTGTTAGATCCAGGAAAAACTCCTCATGAAAACAATCAGTTCTTACTGATCTTAGCTTCCATTATTGCAGCAGTAGATAAACATGCAGATTTACTTCGTATGTCAGCATCTACACCAGGAAACGACCACAGATTAGGAGCTAACGAGGCACCTCCAGCAATCATTTCTATCTTCCTTGGAGATCAGTTAGAGGATGTTGTAAAACAGCTTGTAACAAGAGGAGAAGCTACAGAATCTAAACATGGTGACAGACTTGCATCAGGAGTACATTCTTTACCAGCATTTGAAAAAGATGCAACAGACCGTAACAGAACATCACCATTTGCATTTACAGGAAATAAATTCGAATTCCGTATGGTTGGTTCTACACAGTCTATCTCTGATCCAAACGTTGTATTAAATACGATCGTAGCAGATGTATTTGCAGATGTTTGTGACAGATTAGAGAAAGTAGAAGGCGGAGCAGATGCAGTAGCAATGGAAGCTCACGAGATCACAAAAGAATTATTAACAGAGCATCAGAGAGTTATCTTCAATGGTAACGGATATTCTGATGAATGGGTAGCAGAAGCTGAGAGAAGAGGACTTCCAAACTTAAGAAGCATGGTAGATGCAATCCCAACATTAACAACAGAAAAATCTATCAAGATGTTCGAAAAATTCGGTGTATTTACAAAAGGAGAATTAGAGTCCCGTGTAGAAGTATTATATGAACAGTATTCTAACACGATCAACATCGAAGGACTTGCAACATTAGATATTGCGAAGAAACAGATTGTTCCAGCAGTTATGAAATATCAGAGAAAACTTGCAAATGGAGTTGCTGAACTGAAGACAGTTGGAGTTGACAGCTCTGTACAGGAAAAACTGTTAGAAGATATCACTGCAAACTTAAAAGATTTATTTGCAGCGATTAAGAAATTAGAAGCAGATATTCCAGAAGCTCAGGCATTAGAAAGTGAAGCACAGGCTCGTTTCTATCATGATACGATCTTTACAGATATGAGTGCAGTACGTGAACCAGCAGACAGACTGGAAATGTTAGTAGCGAAAGAAGATTGGCCAATGCCAAGTTACGGAGATCTGATCTTCGAAGTTTAAGATTACATAGTTTGTAAAACTCTTTAATACACGAAAAAAGTGGCAGAAATGTTATTTCTGTCACTTTTTTTATTTATTTTGTGTAAATATATGCCAGAATAAAAATGAGAGTTCTTCACATGATAAATAGAAAGAAGAATCAAAATATTTTGAAAAGAGGAAGAATATGAGAAAGAAGATATTGGCATATATCATTGCAGTATTAACGATCACTACATGTATGATCCAATTAATACCCAGACAAAATAATATATTTAAAATTGCAAGTCAGGGGGAAGGAGAAAGCGGATTCCTTACAAATAATAATCTGAATCAAAAAAAGGTATACTTAACGTTCGATGATGGGCCGTCAGATCATACAGACGAGATTCTTGATATTTTAAAGAAAAATAAGGTAAGGGCAACATTTTTTGTTGTAGGGAAAGAAACGGAACATGCTAAAAAGATGTATCGGAGGATCATTTTAGAAGGACACACACTAGGTATGCATTCATATAGTCATAATTATGATCAGATTTATGCAAGTGTCGGAGCATTTTCTAAAGATTTGATGAAACTTCAGAAATATTTATATGATCTTACGGAAGTAAAGTCGTATATTTATCGTTTTCCAGGAGGCAGCAGTAATCATTGTGCTGGAGACATCAAACCGTATATCCGATATGTGAATCAAAAAGGCATCTTATATTTTGACTGGAATGCATTAAATGAAGATGCGATCAATTTTAATGCCAGTTCTTATGAGTTGAATCAAAAGATATTAAAGGATGTCAGAAGACAAAAGACAAGCATTGTCCTGATGCATGACCTTCATGAGACGAAAAATACAGTAAAAGGATTAGACTCGCTGATCAAAACCTTAAAAAAAGAGGGATATCAGATACTTCCGATCACAAAAAATACAAAGCCCATTCATCATGTCTCCATTGACAAATAATAGGGGATAACGTAGAATATGTTCGGTAATGGATTTATTTTACGTTAGGAGATTGACATGATCATAAAAAGTGTAAATTTAGAAACCGTCTGTGGAATCACAAGTAAATTACCGGACAACACATTGCCGGAAGTAGCATTTGCAGGGAAATCAAATGTAGGAAAATCATCACTGATCAATGCATTGATGAATCGTAAATCCTACGCAAGAATTTCTGCACAGCCAGGAAAGACACAGACGATCAATTATTATAATATTAACGAAGAACTTTATTATGTAGACCTTCCAGGATACGGATTTGCGAAAGTAACACAGTCTGTTAAGGAAAAATGGGGACACATGATCGAGAACTATTTACAGACATCAAAACAGCTTAGAATGGTATTCTTACTGATCGATATCAGACATAAACCATCAAAGAATGATGTCATGATGTATGATTGGATCCTTCACAATGGATACCGTCCAGTGATCATCGCAACAAAGCTTGACAAATTAAAAAGAAGCCAGGTGCCAAAACATCTAAAAGAGATCCGCACAGAGCTTCAGATGGACAAGGAAACACCAATCTTCCCATTCTCAGCCTTATCCAAACAGGGAAGAGATGAAATCTGGGATTTCATTGAAAAAATCGTCCTTGAAAAAGAAGAAACCGAATAATTACTTATCCGGCTCGTCAAATAATAATTTTTCAATTAGCATGGAATAGACATCGGAGTGTTTCTTCTCCCAATGGTCGCATATGTAAACTGCCTGGTCTCTTGAGACGACATTTAAGTTAATCTCAAGGAGCGGGCTTTCTTTTTCGCTGATCTTAAGATTTACCGTGTATTCATCACCTTTCGATGGATAAAAATCTGCTTTTACATTCGCTTCTTTACGCAGTTCGTATTCTTTTTCTTTTAGAAACTGTGCGATATCTTCTTTGATCGAATTCGGAATCTGGTATTCAAACATCTCGATCGCTTCTAAACCCTCATCACTAAGAGCATAATGGCTCATATTACGGATTTGTTTAACTCTGAGCATATTCTCTTCCTCTAGCTCATGAAAAGCTCTCTGAACGGTAAAATAGTTCGTATAGCCTTTATCCAGAATAAATTCAGATATCTGGGAATTACTCAAAGGAAAATCCACTTTCTCAATTAAATATAAAATCATAAGTTTGTAAAGTGTTAATTGTTCTTGTTCCATGGCCATTCTCCTTTGATTTATCGATAAAAGTCACTATGAGAGATTATAACACCACATCATTTTTCTTGCAACTTATGAATGAAAAGCCAAAAATAACAGATAATAACGCTGAGGTGATAAAAATGAATGTGTATATTAAGGTGGAAGAAAGTGTATGCATTGATCATAAAGAAATTAAAATGAAAGATATTATGTCTTTATACTGCACCGATAAAGATATGGAACAACAGATTAAGAATAAGAGTATTTATCATTTTATAGACAGAGGTAATCAGAGAAAATGTTTTTCAGTTCTTAAAGTGATCGAGAAGATCAAAGAAGTAGATAAAACGTTAGATGTGATAAATCTTGGACCGCAGGATTTTATTGTCTATTACAAAAAGAAACAAGATGAATCGAAGATCATGCATTATGGAAAAATCTTATTTGTGATGCTCGTTGCGTTTTTTGGTGCAAGCTTTTCAATCATGACATATAACACAGATGTTGGAATTGAGGAACTTTTTTATAATGTTTATGAAATGATCATGGGAAGTGCTCCAAATGGCCCGAATCTTCTTCATGTTTCATATACGATAGGTTTGGCAATAGGAATCATCATCTTTTTCAATCATGCAGGAAAGATCAAACTAAATGATGATCCGACACCATTCGAAGTGCAGATGCGGCTTTATGAAAGAGATGTAAATGATACATTAATGATTGATGCAGGCCGCAAAGAGGAGGAAGAAGATGTGGATTCGTAGTATACTTTTAATATTTTACGGATTATGTGCAGGAGGACTTATTGCAGCCAGTTTTCTCGCATTTTTAAGTATGCTGGGTGTGATTCCAAGACTTGCAGGCCTTACAAAAAGCATAAAGTATGCAAGAGCGTATGAAAGTTTTGTGGCAGCAGGAGGGATTCTTGGAACATTAGCATTTATCTACAGATGGTCGATAAGGGCTGGATACTGGTTGCTGGCAGCTTATGGAATCTTTGGAGGCATATTTATTGGATGTATGATCGGAGCATTGGCGGAGACGATCAAAAGTCTTCCGATTTTTTCAAGGAGATTAAAACTAAGGTCAGGGATTCCATATGTTATTTATGGAATTGCGCTAGGAAAAATGTTTGGATGCTATATGTATTTTTATATATTCCGTTAAATCAATCTATGAAAGGGTGGTTAAAATGAAAAAAGAACCGGATAAACAAGAATATCAGCAGATCGTAAAAAATCTTACACCAAAACATAACAGTTTATTAAATTGTGCAAAGGCATTTGTGGTTGGAGGTGTGTTTTGTGTTTTGGGTGAAATGATGAAGCAGACAATGATAACATATTTTGGCCTTTCCAAAAAAGATTCTCTGCTTTATGTGACGATTGAACTTGTTTTATTAAGTGTTATCTTAACAGGATTTAATTTATATGGGAAAATTACAAAATTTGGAGGCGCTGGAGGACTTGTACCGATCACAGGATTTGCTAATTCTGTAGCATCGGCAGCAATTGAGTACCAGAAAGAAGGACAGGTGTTTGGTATTGGTGTGAAAATCTTTACGATTGCAGGTCCGGTTATTTTATATGGAATTTTTTCATCATTTCTGGCAGGTCTTATTTATTTGTTTATAAAGCAGTGGGGGTGGTTTTTATGACAATGAGGAAAGGAATCCAAAGTATTGAATTTAGTAAGACACCATATATAAAAGGCTGGGCATCGGTTGCAGGACAGAAAGAAGGAGAAGGGCCATTAGGAAATGCGATCGATCAGATTATAGAAGATCCTTATTTTGGACAGAAAAGCTGGGAGCTTGCTGAAGGACGTTTTATGAAACAGGCCGCTATGCTTGCGATCAGTAAAGCAAGGCTTCACACAAAAGATATCCGGTATGCATTTGCTGGAGATCTTCTGGAACAGAACACAGCGACGTTTTCTGGTATGAAAGAGCTTGAAATCCCCTTGTTTGGTTTATTTGGGGCTTGTTCGACAGTAGGTGAGGCATTATCACTAGCGGCTATGAGTATTGCAGGAGACTTTGCAAAGCATGTACTTGCAGTTGCCTCAAGTCATATTGGAAGTGCGGAAAAACAGTTCCGTTTTCCTTTGGAATATGGGAATCAAAGACCGTTATCTTCAACATGGACAGTCACAGGTTCTGGAGGGTTTGTTGTATCAGATGAGAAGGGATCAGTAAAGATCAAGGGAATCACGACAGGAAAGATTGTAGATTATGGAATGGAAGATCCGATGAATATGGGAGCTTGTATGGCACCGGCTGCAGCGGAAGTGATCTATCAGCATTTTGTGGATTTTAATACAAAGCCAGAAGATTATGATGCGATTTATACAGGAGATCTTGGGGAAGTTGGAAAAAAGATCTTGCTTCATTTACTTCGTGAAAATGGTTATGATCTTTCAGGAGTATATGGAGATTGTGGAATTGAGATTTATGAAAGTGAAGAACAAGATACCCATTCAGGAGGTTCTGGGTGTGCATGCAGCGCAGTTGTGCTGGCAGCAATGATCATAAAGAAGATAACTGACGGAATATGGAAACGTGTATTATTTGTGCCGACAGGAGCATTGATGTCAAAGACAAGTTTTAATGAAGGGGAAAGTGTTGTTGGAATTGCGCATGCAATTGTTTTGGAAGGAGAAAATGAATAATGGAATATATCAGGGCATTTATCACAGGAGGAATCATCTGTATTCTTGTACAGATTCTTATGGATCATACGACACTGCAGCCTGGAAGGATCATGGTAATTTTAGTCATTACAGGAGTTCTTCTTGGAGCGTTGGGAATTTATAAAAAAATCGAAGAATTTGGAGGGTGTGGGGCAACAGTTCCGCTGTCAGGATTTGGGTTCAGTTTGTGGAAAGGAAT
The DNA here is from genome assembly GCF_025567365.1 of Anaerostipes amylophilus. Taxonomy (NCBI): domain Bacteria; kingdom Bacillati; phylum Bacillota; class Clostridia; order Lachnospirales; family Lachnospiraceae; genus Anaerostipes; species Anaerostipes amylophilus. Next base: position 164,636 of record NZ_JAOQJG010000004.1, read on the forward strand.
GAAAGAAGCAATTGATAAACATGGTTTTTTAGGATTGTTTGAAGGAGGCTTTACAGCAGCAGCTGTGGGAACATCTGCTGCATTGATTTTTTCATATCTTGCATCATTGATCTTTCAACCGAAGATAAAAAAATAAAAAACAGGGAATTCTTCTTTGAGGAATTCCCTGTTTTTTATTTTTTTGTTAATGCATTGTGCAGGAATTAGATTGATATTTTTTTGGAAGCAGGAATTTTGTATCTGCTGTTTTTCCGTGACTTCCATTTTTTCGGACGATATAAACTTTCTTGATACGTTCGGATTTAGGACATTTTTTATTGGCAAGTTTATCTGTTTTCTTGCAGATTTCAACAGCTACATGAGTATCACAAGTTTGTTTTGGAACAGTGCCTTTTTCAAAATATTCAGTGATGATACAATTACCGCGAGGGTCGTGGTCGCAGACTCCTTTGATGGCAAGTTTTCCAGACTCTTTACAAATCTTTGCCTTGACAATATTTGATGGTTTTGAGAAATTCTTAGTTTTCTCGGATTTTGTCTGTATGATCTGATTCATGATCTTTGCCCATAGTTTCTTATGTGTGTTTTCGGAATTGAAATTTGTATTGTTGTCGTATCCCATCCATATAGAAGCTGTGTGGTAAGGTGTATAACCGCTGAACCAGTAATCGTAATTGTTAGAGGTTGTACCAGTTTTTCCTGCGACAGCCATAGGAGAAGACAGTTTTGCGTCTTTACCAGTTCCTTTGGCAATGACATCCTTCATGGCATCGGTAAGCAGAAAAGCGGTGCTTGATTTCATAATCCGTTTCTTCGTTGGTTTGTTAGAAAGCAGGACATTTCCATTTTGATCGACAACCTTTGTATATAAAACAGGTTTATTATACATACCGCCATTGGCAATAGAAGCATAGGCAGCAGTTAATTCCATATTCGTGACACCATATGTCAGACCGCCAAGGGCTAATGACTGTGTGATATCCGTATATACGTTACCGTTAGATGTAAACTCATTGGAAACAAGTGTTGAAAAACCAAGTTTTGTAAGGTAAGCAAAAGATGTCTTTGGTGTTACATCAGAAATAGTTTTTGCTGCGACAATATTCATTGATTGGGTGATCGCTTCACGGATCGTTGAATAACCTTTGTAACCTTTGTAATAATTATGCACCGGACGATTGGAATCGTTATAGTTGTATGGAGCGTCATCATAAACTGTTCCAAGTGTCATATGATTTTTATCAAGGGCTGGTAAAAATGCAGACAAAATCTTAAATGTTGATCCAGGCTGTCTGGTTGAAGTAGTAGCACGGTTTAGTGAAAGATCTGAAGTCTTCAGATCGCGTCCTCCAACTAAAGCTTCTACAGAACCATTTGACTGATTCATGATCGTTAAAGAAATTTGTGGCTGGATCGTTGTCTGTGAAGTCTCATCGATGATCATTGCACCTTTATCTTTTATATAATGTTTATATTTAGCGAGAGTTTCTTTTGCATCGGAAGCATTCTGGAAAACCAGGCTGTTTCCTAGTTTATGGGTCTTCATGTAATGAAGCAGATTATGTTCGGTGTAAGTATTTGTCTCTCCGGAAGCTGCACGCACCATGAAAGAGCAGGTTAAAGCTACTTTTGTGGCTTTAGGATAGTTTGCTGGGCTGCTAGTGATACTGTCCGCGATATTTTGAATTGCAGTATCTTGTGTAGAATATATTTTTAATCCGCCACTGTAGATTGCACTGTAAGCTTTTGTCTCATCATACCCGAGTTTGCTTTTTAAGTCTTTTACAACTTGAAGGATTAGTGCATCTTCAAAATAAGAATTCGTGTTTTTCTTTGTTGTAGATGCAGCAGCATTTTTTTTAATTCTTGTGTATACATCATCACGAAGTGCTTCTCTATATTGAGATTTTGTGATATAATGTTGATCTAACATATTTTGTAAAACAAGTAATCTTCTGGAAGCATTGCTTTCCGGATGAGTAATTGGATTTAAACGTGTAGGATTTTTTGTGATTCCTGCCAGAACCGCACATTCTGAAAGTGTCAGATCAGAGACATCTTTGTTAAAATATTTCTGAGATGCTGTCTGAACACCAAGAGTTCCTTCTCCAAGATTGATCGCATTCAAATATTCTTCCAATATATATTTCTTGGAAGCAATTTTCTCAAGTTCTAGTGCAAGAGACTGTTCTTTGATCTTACGTTCCAGACGTTCCATCATAGTTTTTTCAGGTTGGATTCCCAACAGATTATTCTTGATCAACTGCTGTGTGATCGTACTTCCCCCTTGGCTTAATGATTGGTTACGAATACCAAGGAAGGTAGCTCGAATGATCCCGTACAAATCAATACCATTATGGCTGTAAAACCGTTCATCCTCAATGGCAATAAATGCATGCTGGAGATCTTTGGGGATGGATGACAGAGGAGTATAAATTCTGTTAGAATCATGGTTTGATAAAGTTTTGATTGTCTGACCTTTATTATCATAGATCGTTGTGATATAGCCCTTGGAATGTACGGAATTTTTGGTGATCTGTGGAGTTGTCTTAAGGATACCACGAACAAATCCCACACCAAGGCCAAGACCGGCAACGATCAGGATAATGGAAACAATAAAAGCATATTTAAAAAGAAAGAGAGAAACACTGGAATTCTTCCGTACTTTATCAGAAGAAAGAACTTTTCTCTGCTTCTCAATATTTTGTTTGGTGTATTTCATAATAAACCTCCTGATAAGCATTATACCAAATAAGAAAGTTCAAGTAAACCGGCCATGTAACATGCAAACAGAAGAATAATTAATAAGTGAGGAAATTATTATGAGTAACAAGTACAAGAAAAAATTTATGGGGAAACAGGTGTTTTATGATGACAAAGCCAGGGAAAATGTAGTATCCTACTATTTAATGGAAGATCCAGTACATCAGATATATGGAGTGGCACTGAAAAAAAGTCAGGAAGATGCAGGATTGATCGAATGGGACAGTATACCGAAGATTACAGATTCAGCGGAAGTGATCGGACATATGATCAATAGTCTGATAAAATATAAAGTAACACCAATTTCATTAGCAGAATCATTAGATGAGATCATGATCAGGGAGGAAGAAAATGAGCAGTCAGAGATATAAGATTTTATATAAGGAAGGGGAAGCAGAGATTTCAGAGAAGAAATCAAGATTTATCGCACATATTGCACCAGCACAGACAGAAGAAGAAGCACAGGCTTTTGTAGAAAAGATAAAGAAACAATACTGGGATGCCAGACATAACTGCTGGGCATATAGCATTGGAGAAAAACAGCCGGCATTAAGATGCAGCGATGATGGAGAACCAAGCGGAACAGCAGGAAAACCAATGTTAGAAGTATTGACAGGGCAAGAACTGCACAATGTAGTAGCAGTAGTCACAAGGTACTTTGGAGGCACTCTGCTTGGAACAGGAGGCCTGATTCGTGCATATACAAAGAGCACACAAGAAGGAATCAAAGCAAGCACCATAATTGAAAAATGTCTTGGTCAGAAAATGAGTTTAACATGTGACTATACAACATCAGGAAAGATACAGTATCTGACAGCAACAGATCATATTCCGGTGCTGGATACCATATATACAGATAACGTAACTTTTGAAATGATCAGCCCAGTGGAAGATGTTGAAATGATGGAAAAGAAATTTATGGAAGCATCCATGGGAAAGGGAGTTCTTGAAAAAGGAGAAGAAAGTTATTATGCTGAAATTGATGGGGAGATAAAATTTAATTTGTAATTAGCCAACTGTAGATTTCGAGTATATGATAAAAAATCTTTCATCTTCCGTTAACGAATATAAAACTTATCAGCAAATACCGTTTAACATACACACTATGTAGTGATTTGAATAGCGTTCCGTTGTATAAGTCAGAAAGAAGATAAGAAGAAATATTTATAAGAAAAAAAAGGATGACAACATGAGCACTTTTTGAATGCGTTGTGTCATCCTTTTTTTCTTATAAATATTTCTTCTTATCTTCTTTCTGACTCATACATGCAACACTACCTGCAAATCAGAATTTACTGATCAAGCCGGTTTACTGCACTGATTAATGCTAATACAGAAGCCGTAATAATATCTTCATGAATACCAGCTCCCCAAGTAATTGTTCCATTAGGTTCCTGAACACCAACATAAGCACAAGCTTGTGAATTAGAACCAACATTTAAAGCGTGTTCCTGATAAGTAATGATAGAATAATGCATATCACTGTGTCTCTGTAATGCATTACTTACAGCATCCAGACGGCCATTTCCTTTACCATGGTAAAGTTTAGGAACACCAGATTTATCCAAGGAGATTTCTGTTTCGATTCCACCATCTTTTTGTACGAAATGTACTTCTTTTAATTTGCAAGGATCATCGATGTTTACATAAACTTCTTTAAATACCTTTAAGATATCTCGAGGAACTAATTCCTGATGACGTTTGTCGGACACATCTTTGATTGTGTAGCCAACATCTTCACGCATCTTTCCAGGAATATGGAATCCAAAGTTTTCTTCTAGTACATAGCTGATGCCACCTTTACCGGACTGGCTGTTGATACGGATAACATCACTTTCGTATTCGCGTCCAACGTCGTGCGGATCGATTGGAAGGTATGGAATATTCCAGTGATCTGGATGTTTTTCTTCTCTCCAATGCATACCTTTGGCGATGGCATCCTGATGAGATCCAGAGAATGCGGCGAATACCAGCTGACCTGTATATGGCTGGCGTTCGTAAACAGACATTCTTGTTAATCTTTCATAGGCTTTTGTAAGTTCTGGTAAGTTGGAAAAGTCCAGTTTTGGATCAACACCATGTGTATACATATTTAATGCAAGAGTGATAACATCAACGTTACCTGTACGTTCTCCATTTCCAAATAAAGTACCTTCGACACGATCAGCACCTGCAAGTAGGGCAAGTTCGGTGTCTGCAACACCACATCCGCGGTCATTATGTGGATGAAGAGATAATACAACATTTTCACGATACTTCATATGTTTGCTCATATATTCAATCTGACTTGCGTATACGTGTGGCAGAGAAAGCTGTACAGTAACGGGAAGGTTGATGATAACTTTCCAGTCTGGACGAGGTTGCCATACGTCAAGAACTGCATTACATACATCTAATGCATAGTCGATTTCAGTACCAGTAAAACTTTCAGGAGAATATTCAAATAAGAAATTACCTTCTGTTTCATCTGCCAGACGTTTTAATAATTTGGCTCCGTCAGTAGCAATCTTCATGATTTCTTCTTTAGATTTCTTAAATACCTGCTCGCGCTGCGCAACGGAAGTAGAGTTATATACATGAACGATTGCTTTTTTAGCACCTTTCAAGGCTGCAAAAGTTTTTTTGATAATATGTTCTCTGGCTTGTGTTAAAACCTGAATTGTAACATCATCAGGAATCAGGTCATTTTCGATCAATGTACGAAGAAATGTATATTCTGTTTCAGATGCAGCAGGGAAACCAACTTCAATTTCTTTGAAACCAACTTTAACTAAGTATTTAAAGAATTCAACCTTTTCATCAAGACTCATTGGAATGATCAGTGCCTGGTTTCCATCACGAAGGTCAACACTACACCATGTAGGTGCCTTAGTGATATATTCCTTCTTTGTCCATTCAAGGGATGTTTCAGGTGGCATAAAATATTGTCTTTCATATTTGTTTGGGTTCATCATTGCTGTGAAGCTCCTTTCAAAATTAATAATTGTTGTAGGCATGTGTTTTCAGTATATATAGATGAATCGCGGTAAAAATACATGATAGAAAGATGAAATAATCTTCTATAACATAAAAAAAGCTCCGAATCTGATCCTTATAAGGATAGAGACGAAGAAACTTCCGCGGTACCACTCTAATTCACGTTATTAAAAAACGTGCACTTTTTACTGATACGGGTTATAAAACCGATATCTCTCCATTATAACGGTTGGACTCCGGCAATACCTACTATAAGTTCAGCATGCTACTCAAAGGCGAGTTCAAATATCATCAACAATTGCTTCACACCATCCAGCAACTCTCTGAATGTCTCAAATATTCTACTATTCCTTATCATTGTATTTAAATCATTTACAATAATGACAATCTAACATAAAATTAAGAAAGTGTCAACTGTAAAAGTGTAAAATGTGAGTGTAACTATTTTTATAAAGACCTCTTTTATGGAAAAGAAAATTATGATAAAGTAAAACAGATTAATGGAGGAGAGAAACATGCGATTTTTTGAATATTTAAAAAAACAGGAACCTTCTAAAGAAAATGAAGAAGCAAGAAAACGGATTTACAAATTGCATCAATTAGAAGGAAGTCTTACTTATATTGAACGAATGGAACAAATAGAAGAAGGAAAAGGTTCCATGGAGGTTGAATTTGTCAGAGGAGAACTGAGGGAAGGAATGGCACTTTGTTTTTATGATAATCAGGGAAAAGAATCTGGGAGAGGAGAGATTCTCGAGATTTATATAGGAAAGGGAGAGGATAAAGGAAGATTTTCTGAACAAGGAAATAAAGGAAAAATCGTATTTGAGTATTGGCAACCTGTGACAGAGCGATTTTGGAATAGTCAGTACCTAAAAGAATTGACTCTGGGAAAATAAAAAAAATTAAAAAATTTTAAAAAAAGTGTTGACAGATGTCGTAATGCTATGATAATATAAACGAGCTGTCGCATTGATGGGGTATCGCCAAGTGGTAAGGCACAGGATTCTGACTCCTGCACCGCTGGTTCGAGTCCAGCTACCCCAGTTTAAGGGTGTGTAGCTCAGGTGGTAGAGCACTTGACTTTTAATCAAGTTGTCCGGGGTTCGAATCCCCGCACGCTCACTATATTTTTTAAATAAGATTTAAAAAATATAAAAAAGTTCTTGACAAAGAACGACAGCTGATATATAATAAAATAGTTGTTACGCTGATGGGGTATCGCCAAGTGGTAAGGCACAGGATTCTGACTCCTGCACCGCTGGTTCGAGTCCAGCTACCCCAGTTAAGGGTGTGTAGCTCAGGTGGTAGAGCACTTGACTTTTAATCAAGTTGTCCGGGGTTCGAATCCCCGCACGCTCAGTAGATAAGCATGATTTAAGAATTAACTTAGATCATGTTTTTTTATTTTGCAGGAAAGTTTGATGAAATTCCCTATGAAATAAATGATTAATGATAAAGAAAAACTGGCATTAAAATGGATGCCAGTTTTTCTTTATTTTTTGATGTAAGGCGCGATTGCTTCTGTAATTTCGTCAATTTCATCATTTCCGTGTACAGTTAATGTCAAAGGTTGTGTCAGATCAAGGCTGAAGATTCCCATGATAGATTTTGCATTGACGATATATCTTCCAGAGGACAGATCAATCTCAGATGTAAAATGTGCGATCATGTTTGCAAAAGCATTCACTTCTGCAATGGAATCAAGTGAAATTGTAAAATTTGTTTCCACGTTGAAACCTCCTTATGATATTTGATTTCTTTTATCCTACAATTTTTTGAATCGAAAGTCAAATTCGATAGATTAGAGAAAAAAAGTATGGTAAAATAAAAAACAATGGAGGACATGAAATGACGGAAAAACAAAAAATGCTGATGGGAATCATATACAATGCAGAAGAAACTTCTTTGATTGAAGAGAGGAATCGTGCAAAATCCCTGACAAAACAATATAATGAAAGCCGCCAGGAAGATAGGGACTATAGAAAATATTTAATGGGACAGATTTTCGGGAAATTAGGTCAGAATGTTCATTTAGAAGCACCATTTTATCTGGATTATGGATATCGAACAACGATCGGAGATGATTTTTTTTCAAACTTCAATCTGACGATTCTTGATGGAGGTGGCGTCGAGATTGGTAATCGTGTTTTTATAGGGCCGAATGTTGGAATTTATACGGTCAATCATCCAACGGATGCCAGAAGACGTGAAAAAGGATATGAATGGGCACTTCCAGTAAAGATTGGGAATAAAGTCTGGATTGGAGGTGGAGTAACGATTCTTCCAGGTGTGACGATTGGAGATAATACAGTCATAGCAGCAGGAAGTGTCGTGACACAAGATGTTCCAGCTAATGTTGTGGCAGCAGGGAATCCTTGTAAAGTAATCAAAGAAGCAGAAAAAGGAGACAGGTATGGGATTATTGACAAGAAAGACGGAGAGTAATCCGTTGGGCAAGAATATTGATCAATTATTAGATGAGATGAATCATGAGAAAGAAGAAGCCAAAGAAGGAACGTATGAAGATTCTTTGAAGAAGATAGAAGAACGGATCAAAGAACTAGGGATTCTTGATAGTGAAAATGATGAATAAATAGAGAGACACAGATATCATGTATAGATATCTGTGTTTTTGTTTGATAGGAAATTTTGGTGAAATCCTTCTAGAAAGATAAAAATCATAGAAAAAAGTATTTTCAATTCCTTTATTGTTAACTTTAATAATAAAACGGTTGACAATCTAAAGTTAACAATCTATAATAACAATAAAATCAGAAAAATGATAAAAAAGAGGAGAACTTATTATGAGACAACAGACGATGAAAATTCAGGATCTTACATTGATCGCGTTAATGGCAGCTTTAACTTGTATTTTGGGACCAATGTCAATCACACTGCCATTTACACCAGTGCCAATTTCATTTACCAATCTGGTAATTTATTTTTCAATTATGGTCATTGGAATGAAACGTGGAACGATCAGTTATCTTGTATACTTATTGATCGGAGCTGTAGGGCTTCCAGTGTTCTCTGGTTTTAGTGGAGGACTTGCCAAACTTGCAGGACCAACAGGAGGATATCTGGTTGGATTTATCTTTTTAGCACTGATCAGTGGATTTTTTGCAGAAAAATTTTCTGATAACGTTATAATGACAGCAATCGGTATGGTTCTTGGAACTGCAGTAACTTATGCGTTTGGAACAATCTGGCTTTGCGCACAGATGCATTTAACATTTGTCCAGGGATTATATGCAGGTGTCATTCCATATCTTCCAGGGGATGCAGCAAAGATCGTAGTTGCGATCATTGTAGGAAGTGCAGTAAAGAAAGCAGTTGTGAAAGCAAGGGTTTTACCAGAATAAGATACAGAAATAATTTGTATGAAAAACAAGAATTGGTTGACATTTTGTATGAAAAAGCATAAACTATTCGTAGTTAAATGCAATGAACAGAATTAGTACAGACGAATTGGAACTGTCAGAGAGAAGCTGTCACCGGCTGAAAGCAGCTTTTAGGGAAGATGTCTGGAATGCATCTGGGAGCAGACAAGATGAATCAAGTAGTTTTGTACGTCGCCGGCGTTAACGGATTTAAGTGAAAACATTCTGCCTAAGTGATATCATTCAGGGATATGATCAGAAGGACAGAAGTTTTTAAAAGAGTGGAACCGCGGATATACTTCGTCTCTTTGTTAGGAGACGGAGTTTTTTTGTTTTTGAAAGTTCAATAATAATTTGAAAGTTCAATAAAATAAAAAATCCCGTAAATTACATACTATATATTGGAGGTTTTAGAAGCTATGATGGGTTTTCGAGAATTTGCGAAAAGCCAATATGATACGATCAAACTAAGAGACCCTGCATTAAGGGAAGAAAAAGAAGTTTTTTTGTATCCTTATGTGAAGGCGTTGTATTGGCATCGAGTTGCACACGAATTATATAAGAAGGGAGAGTTTTATAAAGCCAGAAAGATCTCACAGAAATGGGCGAGAAAGACTGGAATTGAGATTCACCCGGGTGCACAGATCGGAGAAGGATTCTTTATTGACCACGGGCATGGAGTGGTTATTGGAGAGACAACGATCATTGGAAATAATGTAACATTATATCAGGGGGTTACACTAGGCGGAACCGGAAATGAGACTGGAAAGCGTCATCCAACGATCGAAGATAACGTTATGATCAGTTCAGGGGCAAAAGTTTTGGGTTCTATTACCATTGGAAAGAACTCAAAGATCGGTGCAGGAAGCGTTGTTGTATCTGATGTACCGCCAAACTCAACAGTTGTCGGAGTTCCAGGAAAGGTAGTTAAACAGGATGGAGAGAGAGTAAACCGCATTCAGAGTCTGGTACTTGACCAGATCGACCTTCCAAACCCTGTTGATATGGATATCGAGAAACTTGCAAGAGAAAATGCTGAATTACGACAGGCATTAGAGACATTTATTATACATTATCAAAATTCAGAGGCGCTTAGAAAGGAAAAAGAGAAAAAATGAAAATTTACAATACACTGACAAGACAGAAAGAAGAATTTGTGCCAGTACATCCAGGAAAAGTTGGAATGTATGTATGTGGACCAACAGTTTACAATTATATTCATATTGGAAATGCAAGACCAATGATCATTTTTGATACAGTCCGCCGCTATTTTGAATATAAAGGATATGAAGTAAACTACGTTTCAAACTTTACAGATGTCGATGATAAGATCATCAAGAAGGCAAATGAAGAAGGTGTGACAGCGACAGAGATTGCAGAAAGATATATCAAAGAATGCAAGCAGGATATGGAAGCTTTGAATATCAAACCTGCAACACATCAGCCAAGAGCAACAGAAGAAATCGGTGGTATGATCAAGATGATACAGACACTGATCGAAAAAGGGCATGCTTATGAAGTTGATGGAACTGTTTACTTTAAGACAAGATCCTTTAAAGATTATGGAAAACTTTCCAAGAAAAATATCGATGATCTGGAAGCAGGACATCGTGAGATCAAGGTAACAGGAGAAGAAGGAAAGAAAGATCCGCTTGATTTCGTATTATGGAAACCAAAGAAAGAAGGAGAGATCGCATGGGATTCTCCATGGGGAGAAGGAAGACCAGGATGGCATATCGAGTGTTCTGAGATGTCCAAAAAATACATCGGAGATACGATCGATATCCATGCAGGTGGAGAAGACTTAATCTTCCCTCATCATGAAAATGAGATCGCACAGAGTGAAGCATGCAACGAAGAGAAGTTTGCAAATTACTGGATGCATAATGGATTTTTAAATATTAATAATAAGAAGATGTCCAAATCTGCAGGAAACTTCTTTACAGTTCGTGAGATCGGAGAAAAATACCCATTACAGGTAATCCGCTTCTTCATGTTAAGTGCACATTACAGAACACCATTAAATTTCAGTGATACATTAGTAGAAAGTGCCAAGACAGGATTAGACCGTATTTTAACAGCGATCGATCTGTGCAGAGAGATGGCAGCGAAAGAAGAAACAGGAACTCTTAGCGATGCAGAAAAGGAACATTTTGCAAATGTAGAAGCACTTGTAAAGAAATTTGAAGATGCGATGGAAGATGACTTTAACACAGCAGATGCGGTTTCCGCTATTTTTGAGATTGTTCGTGAGTCAAATTCAACAGTCAAAGATTTCAGCGCAGACTATGCAAAGAAAGTCTTAAAAGTCTTAGAAGATCTTTGCGGAGTCCTTGGAATTGAGACAACAAAAGAAGAAGAGATCTTAGACGAAGAAATCGAAAAACTGATCGAAGAACGTCAGGCAGCAAGAAAGAACAAAGATTTTGCAAGAGCAGATGAGATCAGAGATCAGTTATTAGAACAGGGTATCGTATTAAAAGATACAAGAGAAGGTGTAAAATGGAGCAGAGCTTAATTAACAAGATCAAAGAAGGATTGTCACTCGATGGGTTAGATCCAAAAAGTTACTCTCCATTATCCCTTGCCTACATCGGAGATGCAATCTATGAGATTGTGATCCGTACGATCGTTATGTCTGCTGGGAATATGAGCGTGAATAAATATCACAAAAAATCAAGCAGCATGGTAAAAGCTTCTGCACAAAAGGAAGTATTCGAAAAGATTGAACCATTTTTGACAGAAGAAGAGATGGCAGTTTACAAACGTGGAAGAAATTCCAAATCAGGATCTGTTGCAAAGAATGCATCTATGATGGATTATAGAAAGGCAACAGGGGTGGAAGCATTGATGGGCTATTTATATCTGTCAGGAGATATGGACCGTATCATCGAACTGATCGGGATCGGTTTTGATTTAAATAAGAAAGAAGAAACAGGAGAAGAACATGAATCATAAAGAAGATCTGATCGCAGGCCGCAACGCCGTGATCGAGGCTTTGAGAGCAAAGAAACCAATCGATAAGATTTTTGTACTGGATGGATGTCAGGATGGACCAATCCGTACGATCGTAAGAGAAGCAAAGAAAACAGACGCGATTCTTAAATTTGTAGACAAAGAGCGTCTAAACCAGTTGACAAATGAGCATCATCAGGGTGTTGTAGCAATTGTAGCAGCATATGAATATGGAACAATAGATGACCTATTTAAGAGAGCAGAAGAAAAGGGAGAAGATCCTTTCTTTATCTTACTTGATGGAATTGAAGATCCACATAATCTTGGTGCGATTATTCGTACAGCAAATCTTGCAGGAGCGCACGGAGTGATCATTCCAAAACATCGTGCTGTTGGAATCACACCAACTGTAGCAAAGACGTCAGCAGGAGCGATCAATTATACTCCGGTAGTGAAAGTTACAAATATTGGAAAAACAATGGATGAGTTAAAAGAACGCGGTATGTGGTTTGCATGTGCAGATATGGATGGAGAAGTGATCTATCGACAGAATCTGACAGGATCCATCGGTCTTGTGATTGGAAACGAAGGAAGCGGTGTTAGTCGACTTGTAAAAGAAAAATGTGACTTTATTTCATCAATTCCGATGAAAGGAGATATTGATTCTCTGAATGCATCAGTAGCAGCCGGAGTTCTGGCATTTGAAGTTGTAAGACAACGACTGGGAAAATAATAATGAATGAATTAAGAACAATTTCCGATGAGGAATTGCTAAGACAGATCCATGGCGGCAGTGATGACGCCATGGAATGTCTGTTGGAAAGATATCGGGATATGGTAAGAAAAGAGGCAAGAAAATTTTTCCTTGCAGGCGGTGACGAAGAAGATCTGATTCAAGAAGGCATGATCGGGCTTTTTAAGGCGATAACATCTTATCAGGAAGGGAAAAGTACTTCATTTTCGACATTTGCATATTTGTGTGTGCATAGACAGATCTATACAACGATCACAGCATTTAATAGAAAAAAACATATTCCATTAAATACGTCAATTTCTTTGTTTGAATATAAAGATCAGGGGGACGAATTTGCACTTGATGAGATCTTGGAGAATCCTGATGAGACACCAGAGGAAAGACTGCTTCGAAAAGAAGAAATTAAAGATTATTATCAAAAGATCAATCAGAAATTAAGTGAATTTGAAAAACAGGTTATGTATTATTATCTGAATGGGGATAATTATACGGTGATCGCAAAGAAGCTTGGGAGAACTGATAAATCAATTGATAATGCGATTCAAAGAATTCGCAAAAAGATTAAAAGTGATGAAAGAAAATAGTTAATACAATGAAAAATGGCTTAAAACATAAGTTTTAAGCCAATCTTGTATAAGCTGCTGACGGGAGTTGAACCCGTGACCTCCTCACTACCAATGAGGTGCGCTACCTCCTGTGCCACAGCAGCAGAACCGATTAATAATTTATCATGAAAATGAAACACTGTCAATAGAATTCATAAAATAAAGGGAAAATCAGATGATAAAGTGGTATAAGGGAAAAAAGAGATGGATCAGTATGATTTTGTGTCTTATCATTTGTATGCAGACAACGATAAAGATACAGGCAGCTACGCCAGGATATTTTGATAATCCGCAGACGATTTATAACGAATTTAAAGGAAAAATCGTGGATATATCATATGAGAAACAATATGCATTTTTGAAAAAGAAAATGAACGTGTATGAGAGTTCTTCTGGAACTAAAAAGATTGCATCTGCACCGAAGTATTCGGGAATCATCATTGTAAGCAAGACATCTAATTATCTGCAGGTTATTTATGAGAAAAAGAAAGGATATGGTATCGGTTGGATTGAAAAAAGCAAATACCATAAAGAGGCGATTGCTTATAATGGAAATGAAAAACAGTTAATTGGCAATGGAAAGTATTGGATAGAAAACAAAGAAACAAAAGAAGGTATAGAAATCAATCTTACATTTTTGGGAAATCAGCAGTATAAAATTCAGACAGAAAATCAATATATCAAGGAGCAGAAGACAAATTGGAAGTTGATCAGAGAATATGACCATTTATATATAAAAAATATGAAGGAAGACAAATATCTTTCTGTAGACCAGAATGGAAACCTTGTGTTAGTGAAACAGGGAAATATAAAAAATAACTTTCAAAAAACAGACAAAGAAGCCGGAAATAAAACTATGCAATGGAAGTTTATTCGCCTTCAGAATAAAAACGTAACGCCATATAGAAATTTTATGCAGTTTGATCCAGCGTGGGCAAGAAAAAATTATGGAGATGTTTCAGATTACAGTGGAAAAATGGCAGCAGCTGGATGCGGAGTTGTAGCGATCACCAATGCGGTTTATGCATTAAATGGACAGTTTGTGGATCCTATGCTATTTGCAGATTTTGCTGTGAAAAAACATTACAGGATCATAGGTTCTGGAACACAGGATGGAGTTTTTAAAGGTGCAGCAAAAGAATTTGGAGAGGCCTATGGATTTTCTTATGTGAAAACAAGTTATAGTCTCTCTGAAGTCAGAAATTATCTGCAAAAAGGATATGTTGCGATTTCACATGTGCCAGGACACTATGTGACGATTGCAGATTTTAATCCAAAAACGAAGAAATATCTAGTGCTAGATTCACATCCGATCAAAAGCAGACCTACAAGTTCTTTTGGAAACTGGTTTAAAAGAGAAAGAGTACAAAGAGGGGGACTTACTTCATCAGCATATTATATTTATGGAACAAGAGTCCAGACAAGAGGGATTGAACGTGTGAAAAATATAAAGTTCCAAAAAGAGTTATTTAACTTTATGATGTTATTAAGATGAGAATATGATATAATGAAAAAGTATAAAGATTAAATAAATGAAAGGAGAGTATGATCCTATGAGGAGAATGAAACAATTACTAGCAGCAGGACTTATGATGTCTGTGCTTGCTACAATGAGTGGGGGGACTTTAGTATCTGCAGCCACGCCAAAAGCAATAGAAACAAATAAGATCGCAAAAACAGCAAACAGCAAAGATACAGCTCAAAAAATAATGGAACAGTATAAAAAAATAGAAGGAATTGACAGCGAAAAGACAATTCTAGGTGCTGATTTTACACATTACCAACAAAATGTCGGATGGGATAAGGTTTGGAAAGATTACAAAGGAAATGCCGTTAACAATCTATTTGCATATATAAAAACACAGGGAATCAATACAATTTCTGTTAAGATCGCAGTGAATCCAAGTGGAGACGATGAATATTTATCACTGGAGAATGCAAAGAAAACATTAAAAGAGGCAAAAAAGGCAGGATTAAGAACAAATGCAGTGCTACTTTATTCAGATAAACTGACATATGCCAATACACAGGATCTTCCAAGCAGCTGGAAAGCAGATGATGCGAGAGAGGAAGCAGCTGCTTATACCATATCCACATTAAAAGAGTTAGAAGATAAGGATGCACTTCCAGATATTGTGACAGTTGGAAACGAAGTAAATTATAATTTCCTTGGAATCGGCGGTAATGATGGGTTTGTGCAGATGGGAAAGATCACACAAGAGATTAAGAAAGATTATAAAGATATAAAAACAGCTGTAAGTATTTCAATGCCGAATGATCCATCAGATATTAAATGGGTACAAAACCAGTTAAATGGAGATTGGAATAATATTTCATACGATTATCTTGGTGTGAATGTATATCCAGATGAGAATACCAATACGAATATTGAAAAATTACGTAAAGAATTCGAAAATAATCAGGCAGATGCAGGAGTGAATAAAGATGCACAACTGATTGTTTCAAATGTGAAATATCCAAGAAATGATGATGAAGCGAAAACAAGTGTGTATACACAGACAAAGAATATCTATGATCTGCTGACAGCTACGATTGATGACAAGAATAAAGGTGGAATCATCTATGATGAGGGAGAAGTTGTTGATGGTTGGAATTCATTTTTTGATAATGGACAGGCAGCAATGTCTCTTTCAATTTTTGCATATGCACAAGGAAAAGGAGACGATACAAATGTAAGTGTTGATCCATGGATCTATGGAGGAGAATCTGGATTAAAGGATCAGAAAGTTACGATCAAAAAAGTCACAGGTATGTCAGAAAATGCAATGAGAGGAATGGATATCTCATCATATGAGGCACTAAAGAATGCAGGTGTCAAATACTATGATAATGATGGAAATGAAGAATCTTTATTGAAGGTTTTGCATGACAATGGAGTGAATTATATAAGAATCCGTATTTGGAATGACCCATTTAATAAGGATGGCGAAACTTATGGCGGCGGTGGAAATGATGTCAAAACCGGACTTAAGATTGCCAAAGAAGCAACAAAATACGATATGAAGATTTTATTAGATTTCCATTATTCTGATTTTTGGACAGATCCATCTGTGCAGTTACTTCCAAAAGCATGGAAAGCCGACGAGAATGATGAGACAAAGATGTGCGATAACATTTATCAGTTTACAAAAGAAACAATTCAGAAGTTTAAAGAAGCAGGTGCAGATGTTGGAATGGCACAGGTTGGAAATGAATTGACGAATGGTGGTTTTGGAATTTATTTAAACAGAGATGCTGGAAAAACATACGATGCAGTATGGGGAGATAAAAAGAAATCAACAAAGATCAATACATATTTGAAAGCTGGAATTAAGGCAGTAAGAGAAACTTTGCCTGAAAGTTTAGTAGCATTACATCTCGAAACACCAAATGTTAAAAAATATCAGGATATTATGAATACATGGAAGCGTGATAAGGTAGATTATGATGTGTTAGGATCTTCCTATTATCCATTCTGGTCAACTTGGGCAAAAGCAAATACACCAGAAACTTTATCTAAAGTCCAGGATTTAGCTGCATCTTATGGTAAACTATTTGCAGTATTGGAAACAGGCTGGGCAAATAGTTTAAAAGATGCAGATGGAACAGGAAACACGATTGGAGAGAGTGCCAATACAAGTGCTTATTCTGTGAGTCCACAAGGACAGGTAGATGAATTGACAGACCTTTATAAAACAGTGATGTCAAAAGGAAATGGTTTAGGTGCATTTTATTGGGAAGGTGCATGGATTCCTGTAAGAGCAGGACAGACCTATTGGAAATATAACAAAGAGCAGGCAGACAAATATGGAACAGGCTGGGCATCTGCTGGTGCGAAAGATTACTTTGTAGCACAGAAACTCTATTATAATGGACAGCCGGCATGGGGTGGCTGCAGCTGGGATAATATAACGTTGTTTGATTTTAACGGACATCCGCTTCAATCACTTAGATTTTACAAAGATTCTGTATCCAAAGGTGCAGAACAGATCGTAGCAATTAACATTTGTGATAAAAACGGAAAACAGATTGCTGTAACACAGTATGTAAAAGTTGAAGTAGGTAAGACAAAAACAGTTACATTGCCGAAAGTTGCAGGATATGCACCAGATAAAGATTCTTATAAGCTGACAATAAAAGGAACAAAAGAAGGAATTGCACAGCAGAAAGTCACATACAAGAAATTACCACAAGGTGTTGCGATCAATTACAATTACCGTGTGAAAGTTACAAGCAAGAAATACAAAGTTTATAGTAATTTTAGCTGGAAAAAAACCAAAGTAAATCCATACAAAAAAACGTATGTAGCTAAATATAAATATTCACATCAGAATGGATCTACATATTTAGAATTATATACAAAGGCAGGAAAATTTATCGGATATATCAATCAGAAAGCTGTAAAACGTTTAGGATATGCCACACAGCCAGAACAAGGTAAAGCATATAAATATGGAAAACGTGTAAAGATTACAAAGAAAAATTATAAATTATATAAGAACTTTTCATGGAAGACATCAAAGACAAAAGTTTATAAGAAAACATATACAGCAAAATATAGATATAAACATGAAAATGGATATAAGTATTTATCTTTATATACAAAATCAGGAAAGTTTGTTGGATATATCAATTCGAAAGCAGCAAAAATTATAAAATAACAAAGTGAAAAAAATAGAATCCTGTAAGTGCAGGATTCTATTTTTTTCAAGTATTTATTTCAAGCAAAGTATTGACATTAAAAGTTGGTAGTACCATAATATTGTATACACAAGAGAAGACTTAATATGAAAAACTGGAGGATTGTATGAAATTTCTTAGACAATTTATGATTATTTTGCTTCTCTCTTTTTTGGGAGAAGTGCTTAAGATGTTCATACCATTGCCAATACCGGCAAGTGTGTATGGACTTGTGTTGATGCTTGTATGTTTGATGACTGGCGTTTTAAAAACAAGTCAGGTCAAGGATGCAGCTTTTTTTCTGATTGAAATTATGCCGGTCATGTTTATCCCAGCA
Source organism: Anaerostipes amylophilus (assembly GCF_025567365.1). Lineage (NCBI taxonomy): Bacteria > Bacillati > Bacillota > Clostridia > Lachnospirales > Lachnospiraceae > Anaerostipes > Anaerostipes amylophilus. The sequence continues at coordinate 183,089 of NZ_JAOQJG010000004.1, forward strand.
GCGGCTGGTCTGATTGATTCATGGGGAGTTTTAAGACCCTTGATAGTACCAATCATGATCATTACGGTAGTGATCACGGTATTTGTTATGGCAGTTACAGGAAGAGTTGCACAAATGATAGCACAAAAGAGAGGAATCAAAAATGAATGAAGTGTTCAGACAATCAATGTTTGTAGGAGTAACGATCAGTTTGATCGCATATGAGATTGGATTATTTTTAAAGAAGAAATTTGGCTTGGCAGTTTTGAATCCATTGCTTGTATCTATTATTATTGTGATCATTGCATTAAAAGGATTAGGAATCAGCTATGAAGTATACAATGCAAGTGCAAAGTACATATCTTATCTGCTGACACCGGCAACAGTGTGCCTGGCAGTTCCATTATATGAACAGCTTGAACTATTAAAGAAAAATATGGTTGCAGTTGTATGTGGAATTTTATCTGGAACATTGGCAAGTTTGTTTGGGATTTTTGTTCTTTGTATGTTGTTTGGATTTAATCATCAACAGTATGTAACAATGCTTCCGAAATCGATTACAACAGCAATCGGAATTGGTTTGTCAGAAGAACTTGGAGGAATTGTAACGATTACTGTTGCAGTGATCATTATCACAGGAATTCTTGGAAATGTGATCGCAGATACAGTATTTCGTATCTTTAAAATAAAAAATCCGTTGGCTAAAGGACTTGCGCTTGGAACGGCATCCCATGCGATCGGAACGGCAAGAGCAATTGAAATGGGTCCGGTAGAGGGTGCGATGAGTAGTCTGGCAGTGGCAGTAGCAGGACTTTTGACCGTTGTATTTATATCAGGATTTGCTCAGTTTATTTAACCAAGAGGAGGAAAAAAATCATGGCAGATGAAAAAATGATCATTACGATCGGAAGAGAACATGGAACAATGGGAGAAAAGATTGCAGAGAAAATTCGAAGAAAATTTGATCTTCCGTTATATGACAAAGCTCATCTTCTAAGAGCTGTAGAAGGTAGTGATGAATATGATGAATTAAATGCGTTCTTTAATGATCGGAAAGTAAATAGTCTATTATATGCGATCGCAATGAGTGAAAGCGTAAGATCAAATGATGTGCCATTTGGAATCATAAAAAATATCGTAGGAGATACAGGTGGAATTGTGATGGATAGTTGTGGGAATTATCTGTTTAGAGATCGTCCGAATACTGTGAGAATTTTTCTACATGCGAAGAAAGAAATCCGTGTAAATAATCTGATGAAAAATCTTGGGATTACGAAAGAACAGGCACAAAAAGAAATTGAAACAGAAGATTCTAAGCGATATGAGTTTCACAAATATTATACAGACGAGATATGGGGCGCATCTAAGGGATATGAGCTATGTTTGGATGAAGGGATTCTTGGAATTGATGGATGTGTGGAGATGATTCTTGATTATTTAAAAATAAGAAAATTAATTTAAAAAAAGTATTGACATTTTAAAAATAATCCGTATAATAAATAGAGGTGGTTGCAACAGACCACCTCGAATATATCTGGCTCCATGGTCAAGCGGTTAAGACGCGACCCTCTCAAGGTCGAATCACGAGTTCGATTCTCGTTGGAGTCATAAGCCTTAAGCACGATTGTGTTTAAGGCTTTTCTTTTTTAGAACAAAGGAATGACTTGACAAAAAAATATCAATATGGTAGTCTACAAATAGAGTGAATCTGAAATGATCGGGTCCACAAAGGGGCACACCACCTTGGGTGTGAAGCTTCTTCGTGGACCCCTTTTTTTATGCCTTTAAAAGAAAGCAGGAAGAAGGAGGAAGCAGATGCGTTTAAATGGCGAGATAAAAGCATTAAAAGAACCAGTTGCACTATCTGATTTTTTAACACAGGAAGGATTTTCGGATAAGAGAATTGCAGTGGAAAAAAATGGGGAGATTGTTCCGAAAGGAGAATACTCCAATGTAATTCTAAGTGACAGTGATACATTAGAGGTTGTAGCATTTGTTGGAGGTGGATGATCAGAAGATAACAGAAAGCAAAAAAGGCAATAAATTATACATATATAAAGGAGAATAACATGAAACAGGACAAGTTAATCATCGGTGGACATGAGTTTGACTCAAGATTTATCTTAGGATCAGGAAAATATTCCTTAGATCTGATCAATGCAGCAGTGCAGAATGCAGGAGCACAGATCATTACGCTGGCACTTCGAAGAACAAACACAAATGATACAGCCAATATTCTTGACTATATTCCAGAAGGTGTCACACTTCTTCCAAATACATCTGGGGCAAGAAATGCAGAAGAAGCAGTTCGTATCGCAAGACTTGCAAGAGAAGTTGGATGTGGAGATTTTATTAAGATCGAAGTGATTCATGACTCCAAATATCTGCTTCCAGATAACTATGAAACGATCAAAGCGACAGAAATCCTTGCCAAAGAAGGATTTGTTGTTATGCCATATATGTATCCAGACTTAAATGCAGCCAGAGATCTTGTAAATGCTGGGGCAGCTGCAGTTATGCCTCTTGGGTCTCCAATTGGATCTAACAAAGGAATCTGTACGAAAGACTTTATCCAGATTTTGATCGATGAGATTGATCTTCCGATCATTGTAGATGCAGGAATCGGAAAACCATCACAGGCATGTGAGGCAATGGAAATGGGAGCAGATGCTGTTATGGTAAATACAGCAATTGCAACAGCAGGAGATATTCCAGCTATGGCAGAAGCATTTAAAAATGCAATCGAAGCAGGAAGAAGTGCGTATCTTGCAGGACTTGGAAGAGTCATTGAAAAAGGTTCTAGTGCATCATCACCATTAACAGGATTTTTGGAGGATTAATCATGAGTGTAAGAATTGATGAAAATACAGATCATATGAAATATACCGATGACATGGAAGCAATTGATTCTGATATCATGGACCGTGTCATTGCGGAGATGAACAGTTACGACGCAGATATTTATACTGCAGAAGATGTGAAGGAAGCATTGGCAGCCGAAACTTGTTCTGTTGATAATTTTAAAGCATTATTATCACCAGCAGCACTACCGTTCTTAGAGGAGATCGCACAGAAAGCACAGAAAGAGACAAGAAAACATTTTGGAAATTCTGTAGCAATCTTTACTCCATTATATATAGCAAACTACTGTGAAAATTATTGTGTTTATTGTGGATTTAACTGTCACAATAAGATCAAACGTGCACAGCTTAATTATGAAGAGATTGAAAAAGAAATGCAGGCGATCGCAGCGACAGGACTGGAAGAAGTTCTGATCTTAACAGGAGAAAGTCCTAACAAATCAAGTGTGGAATATATCGGAGAAGCATGTAAGATCGCGAAGAAATATTTTAAACTGATCGGTCTTGAAGTATATCCAATGGATTCTAAAGATTATGCATATCTGCATGAATGTGGGGCAGATTTTGTTACAGTCTTCCAGGAAACATATAATTCAGACAAATATAAGACACTGCATTTGGGTGGAAGAAAGAGAATCTTCCCATACCGTCTCAATGCTCAGGAACGCGCGATCATGGGTGGAATGAGAGGTGTCGGATTTGCTGCTCTCTTAGGATTGGATGATTTTAGAAAAGATGCACTGGCAACAGGAATGCATGCATATCTTTTACAGAAAAAATATCCACATGCAGAAATCGCATTTTCATGTCCTAGATTACGTCCGATCATTAATAACGATAAGATCAATCCAAAAGATGTTCATGAACCACAGCTTCTACAGATCATTTGTGCATATCGAATCTTTATGCCATTTGCAAGTATTACGATCTCAACACGTGAATGTGAAAGATTCCGTGACAACATCATTCAGATCGCAGCGACAAAGATTTCAGCAGGAGTAAATGTTGGAATCGGAGGACACAGTCAGGAAGAAGAAAAAGGTGATGAGCAGTTTGAGATCAGTGACGGAAGATCAGTCGATGAAATTTATCATATGATAGAGGACAATGGTATGCAGCCGGTTATGACAGATTATATTTACGTATAAAGATTTTCGTGTTACGATAAAGAAAAAACAGATGAGGTGACTGAAAATGGAATATCAAGGAATTATTTTTGATTTCAACGGAACATTATTTTTTGATAATGATAAACATGTGAAAGCGTGGAATGAGATTTCTAAGATCTTACGTGGAAAAGAAATCACATTGGAAGAACTTCACACGAAATTAAACGGAACACCGAATATACAAAATATTTTATATTTTACAGATGGAAAAGCAACAAAAGAAGATCAGAAAAAATATTCTCAAAAAAAAGAAGAATATTATCGCAAATTCTGCAAAGAAGATAAAGACAGTTTTCATCTGGTCGATGGTGTATGTGAATTCTTTGATTATTTAAAAGAAAAAGGTATTCCATTTACGATCGCGAGTGCTTCAATTAAAGAAAATATTGATTTCTTTATCGAATCATTTGGACTAGATCGCTGGATCAAGCCGGAAGATATCATTTATGATGATGGAACTTATGAAAATAAGATCGCAATGTTTCACAAGGCAGCGGATGTGATCGGTGTCGATATGAAAGATATCAGAATTTATGAAGATTCTAATTCAGGACTTAAAAATGCATATGATGCCGGATGCAGACAGATTGTTGCAATCTGTGACAAAGAAAAGGAAGAAGAATTCTTAAAACGTCCGGGAGTGATAAAGACAATGCAAGATTTTTCTTTCGCAAAAGAATTGTAATACAAATTTAAAATTGATTTTAGGGAGTTTCATAGACGAAACTCCCTTTTTGTGATAAGATAAATTGAATATACCTTAACTACTATAGTAAGGAAAGGTATAACCTTTTGAAATATAAAAATAAAGATATAAAGGAGAGTTCGATGATCAATCAGTTAGTAAACAATATTAAGAAATTAGATGCACCTATTGTTGTTGGATTAGATCCAATGCTTGATTATGTACCAGAGTATATCAAGAAAGCAGCATTTGCTGAGTATGGGGAGACTTTAGAAGGAGCGGCAGAAGCAATCTGGCAGTATAACAAAGGAATTATTGATGCTACATATGATCTGATTCCAGCAGTGAAACCACAGATCGCTATGTATGAACAGTTTGGAGTTCCAGGACTTGTTGCATTTAACAAGACTTGTGAATATGCAAAGAGCAAAGGTCTTGTGATCATCGGAGATATCAAACGTGGAGATATTGGATCAACATCCAAGGCATATGCGGTTGGACATGTAGGAAAGGTTGCAGTTGGAAGCAAGACATATAGTGGATTCTGTGAAGATTTCGTAACAGTCAATCCATATCTTGGAAGTGATGGAATCCGTCCATTTATGGAAGTATGCAAGGAAGAGAAAAAAGGAATGTTTATCTTAGTTAAGACGTCTAACCCATCCAGTGGAGAATTTCAGGATCAGCAGATCGATGGTAAACCATTATATGAGATGGTAGCAGAGAAAGTCGCTGCTTGGGGAGATGAACTTATGGGAGACTCTTACAGCTATGTCGGAGCTGTTGTTGGAGCAACATATCCTAAGATGGGAGAAGTCTTAAGAAAGATCATGCCAAAATCATACATTTTAGTTCCAGGATACGGAGCACAGGGTGGTCAGGCAAAAGATCTTGCACCATTCTTTAACGAAGATGGATTAGGTGCGATCATCAACTCTTCCAGAGGAATCATCTGTGCATATAAGCAGGATGCATATAGTCAGTTTGGAGAAGAAAATTACGCCGATGCATCAAGACAGGCTGTGCTTGATATGAAAGAAGATTTAAAACAGGCTTGGGTAAAATAAATAATTTCCCAATTATTTTGTGAGAAATTTTGTAAGGAAAGAAAACATCCAGATAAAGGAGAATTACAAGATGAGTAAGAAACAGGTAATGGCAGAGATCATTCGTCATACATCTTTATCAGACGGAATCTTTGATATGACATTGAAAGCAGAAGAGATTGCAAAAGAAGCGAAAGCAGGACAGTTCATTTCTGTTTATTTAAATAATAAAAGCAAGATTCTTCCAAGACCGATCAGTATCTGTGGGATTGATAAAGAAGCAGGAACTTTAAGGATCGTATACCGTACAGTTGGAGACGGAACCAAAGAGCTATCCGATTATAAAGAAGGCGAAACAGTGAAAATTTTAGGGCCTTTAGGAAATGGATTTACACAGAAAGATAAAAAAGCGATCTTGATCGGTGGAGGAATCGGAATTCCTCCAATGCTAGAGTTGATGAAACAGTTAGATTGTGAGAAGACAGCGGTCTTAGGATATCGTGACAGCGATATGTTTTTAAAAGACGAATTTGAGGCAGTTGGAGATGTCGTGATTTCCACAGAAGATGGATCTTATGGAACAAAAGGAAATGTTATCGATGCGATCAAAGAGCAGGGTGTCGAAGGAAGCATCATCTATGCATGCGGACCAACACCAATGCTTCGTGGAATCAAGGCATATGCCGAAGAAATGGGAATCGAAGCACAGATTTCCATGGAAGAGAGAATGGCGTGTGGAATCGGTGCATGCTTAGCATGTGTGTGTAAGTCAAAAGACGTAGACTCTCATTCACATGTTCATAATAAACGTGTCTGCAAAGATGGACCAGTATTTGATGCCAGGGAGGTGGAACTATAATGAATTTATCAGTTGATATTGCCGGAGTAACAATGAAGAACCCTGTCACAACTGGATCAGGAACTTTTGGTTCAGGTGAAGAATTCAGCGAATTTGTGGACCTTTCTAAATTAGGGGCAGTAACAACAAAGGGAGTTGCCAATGTCCCATGGCCAGGAAATCCAACACCAAGAGTGGCAGAAGTTTATGGTGGAATGTTAAATGCGATCGGGCTTCAGAATCCTGGAATCGATGTATTTGTAGAACGTGATGTCCCATATCTTAAGAAAGCAGGAGCAACGATCATAGTCAATGTTTGTGGAAAGTCAGAGAAAGATTATGTGGAAGTTGTAGAAAGACTTTCTGATGAACCGGTAGATCTGTTAGAGATCAATGTTTCCTGTCCGAATGTTAAAGAAGGCGGGATTGCTTTTGGACAGGATCCAAAAGCTTTATATGAGATTACAAAGGCGGTAAAAGCAAAGGCAAAACAGCCGATCATTATGAAGTTAAGTCCGAATGTCACAGATATCACAGAGATGGCAAAGGCAGCGGTTGATGCTGGAAGTGATGCACTTTCACTGATCAATACATTAACAGGAATGAAGATCGATATTGAAAGACGCGATTTTGTTTTGGCCAACAAAACTGGTGGAATGTCAGGACCAGCGATCAAGCCAGTTGCTGTCCGTATGGTATATCAGGTTGCGAATGCAGTAGACGTACCGATCATTGGTATGGGTGGAATCGCAACAGCTGAGGATGCATTGGAATTTATCATGGCTGGTGCCACAGCAGTATCTGTAGGAACTGCAAACTTTATCAATCCAGCAACGACACTTGAAGTTGTTGACGGAATTAAAGCTTATATGGAAAGACATCAGATCAATGATATCAATGAATTGATCGGATGTGTCAAATAGATAAATAAAGGAGGATGAGGGTGTGAATATTTTATTTTTCCTGACTCCGAAAAGCGAGGTTGCATATATTCCTGCCAATGAAAGTTTGAGGCAGGCATTTGAAAAACTAAAATATCACGGATATTCGGCGGTGCCGACATTAACCGATGATGGGAAATATGCAGGAACGATCACAGAAGGTGATGTATTACGTGCCATGGAATCTATGTGTCACTGGAATATATCAGAAGCTGAGAAAATCAAACTTCCAGATGTAAAAAGAAAGAGAAACATTCAGGCAGTGACGATCAGCACAGATATGGATGATCTTGTCGATGTAATCACAGACCAGAATTTTGTTCCGGTTATCGATGATCAGGAGAAATTTATTGGAATCGTGACAAGAAAAGATGTGATCCGTTTTTATTACGATGAATACAGAAAACAAGTAAAGAATTAAAAGATATGGAGGTTTCGATAGAAGATGGAACAGTACAAGAAAGAATTTATTGAATTTATGGTAGAAAGTGATGTATTAAAATTTGGAGAATTTACACTAAAGAGTGGAAGAAAATCTCCATTTTTTATGAATGCAGGAGCTTATGTAACAGGTTCTCAGTTAAAGAGACTTGGGGAATATTATGCAAAAGCAATTCATAGTACATATGGAGATGACTTTGATGTATTATTTGGACCTGCATACAAAGGAATTCCATTAGGAGTTGTCACTGCGATTGCATACAGTGAATTATATGGAAAAGAAGTACGTTACTGCTCTGATCGTAAAGAAGTAAAAGATCACGGAGCAGACAAGGGAAGTTTCCTTGGAAGTGAATTAAAAGATGGTGATCGTGTGATCATGATCGAAGACGTTACAACATCAGGAAAATCTATGGAAGAAACAGTTCCAAAAGTAAAAGGAGCTGCAGATGTTGAAATCGTTGGATTAATGGTATCCTTAAATCGAATGGAAATCGGAAAAGGCGGAGAAAAATGCGCACTTGATGAAATAAAAGAATTATATGGATTTGATACAGCAGCGATCGTTGATATGGATGAAGTTGTAGAATGTTTATATAACAAAGAGTGTAAAGGAAAAGTTGTGATTGATGATACATTAAAAGCAGCAATTGACGCATACTATGAACAGTATGGCGCAAAACATTAAGGATGGTTCTTGTGACGGTTGAGAAAAAGAAGTTGGCCAGACGAGGAGTAAAAATATTATTTTATCTTTATATTGTAGTTATATTTTATTTTGTATTATTAAGTGAACGATATGGGAGGAGTACAGGATATGACACCTCCCACGTAAACTTAGTGTTGTTTAAGGAAATCAATCGGTTTTGGAGATATAGACATTTGTTATCTACTGAAGCAGTTGTAACGAATCTGTTTGGAAATATTTTTGCATTTAGTCCATTTGGATTTATGATACCAATTGTGATCAATAAGAAGAAAGCTTTTTTTCGTGCAGTATTTGCAACATTTTTCTTCAGTTTATTGATCGAAACAAGCCAGCTGATCATGAAAGTAGGGGTTTTTGATGTCGATGATCTATTAATGAATACGATTGGAGGACTGATCGGGTACATTGGGTATAGGATCATGGTTGCAATATATGATGTATATGACAGAAAGAGGGCGGCAAAATGAAGAGAAACAGAAGAAAAACATTTGCGTATCGTCCATCTGACAGAATTGTTTCGCGGGAATCTATCATTTCCGTGGTTTTAGGAGCAGCAGGAATTTTGGGATATTACCTGCTGCTTTTAGGTTCTGTAAAAACAGGTGGAACAAGTGGAGTATTAAGCGGAGCAATCGGATGGATTCTGACAGCACTAGCAGCACTGGGATTGTATCTTGGAGTGCGTAGCATGGAAAACACAGCGGCAGTAATGAAATGGAAGATCATAGGCTTGGTATGCAATGGAATCGTACTAGCAGTTTCTATCATTGTTTTTGTGATCGGACTTATCACAATGATCTGACAAAATGAAAGGAAGAAAGAACTTGAATACGATGTTATCAGAAAGACATGAATTAAATAAGATCGCATTATCAGAATTAAAGAAAGATGTAGAAAAGACAAGACAGTTTTCTTCATATTTTTCCAAGATGGCAGATCTATTATTATTTTTAAATGAGATTTATGATACAAAAGAAAAATCTTTAGAGCAGTTGAAACAGTGGAATAAGATTTGGTATGAAGAAGTTTCACCAGAGAAATATGTAGATAGTTTGGGAAATCCAGCATTTTGTGTACAGGAATACGGAAAAGATTATGGACAGATTTTTTCATTTTTATATACAGAGATGCGGAGTGGATTTATTTATGCTATTGAGGGAAGACTGTTTGATCTAGTGATCAACAATGAATTATTTTTGGAAATCAGTAATTTGTTTCTGGCAGGGGAAGAACATCCACAGCAGATCAAAAATATTATTTTTGATCATATGAGAGATTACAGTGAAGATGTTTATGAGTACAGAGTGAGAGAACAATTAGATCCAGAATTGAATTTTGCAACAAAGATCGTGATGGAATCAGATTTAAGCAATCCAGATATTTTATATCAGTATGGAGAGTATATTTCTAAGAATGAAATTGATATGTTGAAGTTTTTAAATAAACTGCCAAGGGAAGAAATTACAGCAATGGCAAAGACATATGTGGATGGATTTCATGAAGGATTTATCGTTAATAATATTGATATGAGTCAAAAAAGAAGTGTAAATATCCGTTATACGATCGGGTTTGAACCAGTTGTAAGAGAAGCAGTTCGATTATTCGCAGAGATCGGCCTTGCACCGATCATATATCGCTGTGGTAAATCTGTTCTTACACGGGGATTGAATAAGATTGGTTATATTTCATCATCTCCAAACCCACAGTATGAATATGATCATAGATATGATCAGGCAGTTTTCTTTGATAATCGATTTATGAAACATAAGTTAGAATGTTATCACAATGCGTATGAACGTTACAAAGAAGAAGCTTATGTGTTCGCAGGACCAGCCTGCATGGAAACATTTGGTGAAACACCATTTTTACCTGAGAATAAAGAAGAAAATTTAAAATTAACCAAGAAACAGCAGGAGCTTTCTGTAGAATTCCAGATCAAAGCATCCGAGATCATGAACCAGTATATCAAACCAGAACAGAGAAGTTTTACGATCATAGCATATCCGATTCCAGAGATTGGAGATAGGTTTGAAGAGATTTTTCGTGAAGTGGTAAAAGTAAATACACTGGATAAAGATAAATACAGAAAGATTCAGCAACATTTGATCGACACGCTGGATCAGGCGGTAGAAGTCCACATCAAAGGTAAGGGAGAAAATAAAACAGACCTTTATGTGGCAATGCATGAAATGGGTAATCCATCCAAAGAGACAAATTTTGAAAATTGCCTTGCAGATGTGAACATTCCAGTTGGAGAGGTATTTACATCGCCGAAATTAACAGGAACCAATGGCGTATTGCATGTTGGAGAAGTTTATTTAAATGACCTTAAATTTGTGGATCTTGAAATTACTTTTAAAGACGGAATGATTTCTGAATACACTTGCAAAAATTTTGAGACAGAAAAAGAAAATAAAGCATTTATTAAAGAAAATCTGTTATATAACAGAGATACGCTTCCAATGGGTGAGTTTGCGATTGGAACGAATACAACAGCCTATGTGATGGCAAAGAAATATGATATTTTATATCAACTTCCGATTCTGATCGTTGAGAAGATGGGACCTCATTTTGCAGTAGGAGATACATGTTATAGTCATTGTGAAGAGACAGAAGTCCACAATCCAGATGGAAAAGAAATTGTTGCAAAGTATAATGAATGCTCCAAAGAAGGAGAGTATTTTCAGTGTCATACAGATATCACGATTCCATATGAAGAATTGGATTCGATCTGTGCGATCACTCTTGGAGGGGATGAAATTTTACTTATAAAAGATGGTAAATTTGTGCTTTTTGGTACAGAAACATTAAATGAACCATTGACGGAGATCGACTAAATCAGTACAATGATAAGAAAGATAAATTCCTGTAAGGGTAATATTATTGTTAATTTCATAAGATAAGGAGAAAGAAACATGGCAAAAGTAGCAATTGTAATGGGCAGCGATTCTGATATGCCTATCATGAAAAAAGCAGCAGAGTTTTTAGATCAGATGGGAATTGATTTTGAAATGACGATCATTTCCGCCCACAGAGAACCTGATATTTTCTTTGAGTGGGCCAAAGGTGCCAAAGATCGTGGAGTGAAAGTAATCATTGCAGGTGCTGGAAAAGCAGCACATCTTCCAGGAATGTGTGCAGCTCTGTTTCCAATGCCAGTTATCGGCATCCCAATGAAGACATCTGATCTTGGTGGTGTTGATTCTTTATATTCTATCGTACAGATGCCATCTGGAATTCCAGTAGCAACCGTAGCGATCAATGGTGGACTGAATGCAGGAATTCTTGCAGCAAAGATCCTTGCAACATCCGATGAAGCACTGCTTGAGAAATTAGAAGCTTACAGCGAAGAGATGAAACAGTCAGTTGTAGCTAAAGCAGAGAAGCTTGATAAAGTTGGATATAAAGACTATGAGTAATAATTGTCACAGTATAATGAAATTGATCAACATTTTAAATAATCAGGAGGATAAGTAACAATGGATTACAAGAAAGCAGGCGTAGATATCGAAGCAGGATACAAATCTGTAGAACTGATGAAAGAACATGTAAAGAGAACCATGAGAGAAGAAGTACTTGGTGGACTTGGAGGATTTTCTGGGGCATTTTCACTAAAGAAGATCAAAGACATGGATGATCCAGTCTTACTATCAGGTACAGACGGATGTGGAACAAAAGTGAAACTTGCAATGATCCTTGATAAACATGACACGATCGGTATTGATGCTGTTGCCATGTGTGTGAATGATATCGCATGTGCTGGTGGAGAACCACTGTTCTTCTTAGACTATATTGCCTGCGGTAAGAACTATCCAGAGAAGATCGCTGAGATCGTAAGCGGTGTAGTAGAAGGATGCGTACAGTCTGATGCAGCCCTAATTGGCGGAGAAACAGCTGAACATCCGGGACTTATGCCAGAAGAAGATTACGATCTTGCAGGATTTGCAGTTGGTGTATGTGACAGAAAAGATCTGATTACAGGAGAGAACTTAAAAGATGGAGATGTTTTGATCGGTATGGCATCTACAGGAGTTCACAGCAACGGATTTTCATTAGTAAGAAAAGTATTTGACATGAGCAAAGAATCCCTAAATACATATTATGATGAATTAGGAAAAACATTAGGGGAAGCGTTACTTGCCCCAACAAGAATTTATGTAAAAGCATTAAAGAGCGTGAAAAATGCTGGTGTTACAATCAAAGCATGCAGCCATATCACAGGTGGTGGATTCTATGAGAACATCCCACGTATGCTTCCAGAAGGAATGAGAGCAGTTGTTAAAAAAGACAGCTATGAAGTACCAGCAATCTTTAAACTTCTTGCCAAAGAAGGAGATATTGCAGAAGAGATGATGTATAATACATTCAACATGGGACTTGGAATGGTTGTTGCCATTGATAAAGAAGATGTTGATAAGACAATGGAAGCAATCAAAGCAGCAGGAGATACACCATATATCGTAGGTCATATGGAAGCAGGAGAAAAAGGAGTTACTTTATGCTAAAAGTGGCAGTGCTTGTCTCTGGAGGAGGAACAAACCTTCAGGCTATCATTGACGGAATCGAGAATGGAAGTATTACAAATGCCAAGATTGATGTTGTGATCAGCAATAATAAGAATGCATATGCCTTGGAGCGTGCCAAGAAACACGATATTAAAGCAGTTGCACTTTCTCCAAAAGATTTTGAGACAAGAGATTTATTTAACGAAGCATTATATAATGAACTGGTAAACCGTAAGATCGATCTGATCGTTCTTGCGGGATGTCTGGTTGTGATTCCAGAGAAGATCATTCATGAATTTGAAAACAGAATCATTAATATCCACCCATCACTGATTCCATCATTTTGTGGAACAGGATATTATGGACTGAAAGTTCATGAGAAAGCTCTGGCAAGAGGTGTTAAAGTATCTGGTGCCACCGTTCATTTTGTTGATGAAGGAACAGATACAGGTCCGATCATCGCCCAGAAAGCAGTAGAGATCAAACAGGGAGACACTCCAGAAGTTCTTCAGCGTAGAATCATGGAACAGGCAGAATGGATCATTATGCCAAAAGCTATCGATGATATCGCCAATGGAAGAATCAAAGTCGAAGACGGAAAAGTTATTTATCTATAAATCATTCAGATCACGAAAGAAAGGAAATGAAAGATGAAAGTTTTAATCGTAGGAAGTGGTGGAAGAGAACACGCGATCGCATGGTCTGTTGCCAAAAGCCCAAAAGTAGACAAGATTTTTTGTGCACCAGGAAACGCCGGAATTGCTGAATTCGCAGAATGTGTGAATATCGGGGCAATGGAATTCGATAAACTGGTTGCATTTGCAAAAGAAAATGCAATCGACCTTACAATCATTGGAATGGATGATCCATTAGTTGGTGGTGTTGTTGATGCATTTGAAGCAGAAGGACTTCGTGTCTTTGGCCCTAGAAAGAATGCAGCGATCATCGAAGGTTCCAAAGCATTTTCCAAAGATCTGATGAAGAAATATAATATTCCAACAGCAGCATATGAGAACTTTACAGATCCAGATGAAGCAATCAAATATTTAGAGACAGTTAAAATGCCAATCGTATTAAAGGCGGATGGATTAGCTCTTGGGAAAGGAGTACTGATCTGTAATACATTAGAAGAAGCCAAAGAAGGTGTCAAGACATTAATGCTTGACAAGCAGTTTGGTGATGCTGGAAATGAGATTGTGATCGAAGAATTTATGACAGGAAGAGAAGTATCTGTTCTTGCGTTTTGTGACGGAAAAACGATCAAGTGCATGACATCTGCGCAGGATCATAAACGTGCTAAAGACGGAGATCAGGGACTTAACACAGGTGGTATGGGAACATTCTCACCAAGTCCATTCTATAACGATGAAGTAGAAGCTTTCTGTGAAAAATACGTTTACCAGCCAACGATTGATGCGATGGCAGTAGAAGGAAGACCATTTACAGGAATCTTATTTACAGGATTGATGCTCACAGAAGATGGACCAAAAGTCTTAGAATACAATGCACGTTTCGGAGATCCAGAAGCACAGGTAGTTCTTCCAAGAATGAAGAATGATATCATTGATGTGATGGAAGCATGTATCGATGGAAAATTATCTGATGTAGAATTAGAATTTGAAGATAATGCAGCAGTATGTGTTGTCTTAGCATCTGATGGATATCCAGAAAAATACGATAAAGGATTCGAGATCAAAGGATTAGACACATTTAAAGACAAAGACGGATACTATGTATTCCATGCGGGAACAAAGTTTGATGGTGATAAGATCGTGACAAACGGAGGACGTGTTTTAGGTGTTGTAGCCAAAGGAGAAGATCTGAAAGCTGCCAGAGCAAATGCTTACAAAGCAACAGAATGGATTGACTTTGCAAACAAATATAAGAGAAATGATATCGGTAAAGCAATCGATGAAGCATAAAAAGATAAAGAAAAAGGATGGCGTCGGCCATCCTTTTTTACATTGTAATAATACCAAATGCATTTGCAACAGAACTGATCAAAATGATTGCTGCAAAAAACGGACAAAGATATTTGATCATAAAGCAGAAGATCTTCTTACGACGAAATGGCTGTCCATCCTTTGTGATCTCTTTTTCTAATTTATCAACTCCAACGACTTTGGATACCAGAAGGCATGTTGCGATCGCTGCGATTGGCATCATCACAGAATTTGTCATGAAATCAAAGAAATCAAGAAACTGCATTCCAAGAATCTTAAAATCCACAAGTGGACCATATCCAAGACAGGAAAGAGTTCCAAGAAGAATCATGATCACACCCATAAAAACAGTCGATTTTCTACGGCTCCAGTGCAATTCATCTTCGAATGTTGAAACAGCACTTTCTGTCAGTGCAATAGAACTTGTCACAGCTGCGAACAGTACTAATAAGAAAAATACAATACCGATCGCAGTTCCAAATCCCATGTTTGCGAAAACTTTCGGGATTGTGATAAACATCAGTGCAGGACCAGATTTTAAAGTTGCTGCATCACCTCCAGAGAAAGCAAAAACAGCAGGAATGATCATAAGTCCAGCCATGATCGCAATGGCAGTATCAAAAATCTCAACATTTTCTGTTGATTTCTCAATGGAAGTGTCTTTTTTCATATAAGAACCAAACGTGATCAGAATTCCCATAGCGATTGATAAAGAATAAAACATCTGTCCCATGGCAGATACCACCGTCATCCATGAAAAATGCTCAAAGTTCGGTACAAGAAAATATTTAACACCTTCTATGGCACCGGGTCTTGTTACGGAATAAACTGCGATGATCAATGATAAAACGATTAGGATTGGCATCATGAATTTGGAAACGCGTTCGATTCCATTGCGGACACCAGCATAAATAATTCCAAGAGTAAATAATGTAAAGATCAAAAAGCAGATTTCGGTGGAAATCCCATTGGAAATAAAACTTGTGAAATAAGTATCACCAGCTAAAGCTTTGCTATGTCCAGAAAAATACTCGATCAGGTATTTGATGACCCATCCGCCAATGACAGAATAATAAGGAACAATAAGGATTGGAATGATCGCATTGATCCATCCGCCAAGGGATATAAAACGGGATTTTCCAAAGTTTCCAAATGCTCCAACAGGACTTTTCCTTGTCATACGTCCAAGAGAAGTCTCCGCCATGATCAAAGTGTAACCGAAGGTTAATGCCAGTATGATATAAATAAGTAAAAAGATTCCGCCACCATACTTTGCAGCAAGATATGGAAATCTCCAGATATTTCCAAGTCCTACGGAAGCACCAGCGGCCGATAAGACAAAGCCAAGCTTTCCGGAGAAAGTGCTTCTTTTGTGTTTGTTCATTATAAATTATCTCCTTTAAATAATGTTTGCATACGCATTGAGCGTATCTGAATCAGTTTAACACAGCAACAGGAAAAAAGTAAAGAAACTTATAAAAAATCTTGTGAAAAATATTGCACATGTATGCCGTAGAAAGACAAATGTTTTTGTATAATATGCCGAAAGTGTCAGATTATTAAAAAAATACTTGCAAATATCAGAATCATCATATAAAGTAAATATTGCGGATAAGAAAAATAAACATAGATATTTCTTTCTGATGAACAAAAAGAAAGAAACTCTGGAGAGTCTCATAAGTGAGCGCCGAAGGTGTACAGTTTTCAAATAGGGAACTAATCTCTCAGGCAAAAGGACAGAGCTTTATAAGCAATGTATTCGATACTCTTTAGAGCTGATTTTATCAGCTCTTTTTTGTATATTCAGATATACAAAAATCAAGCTGTTCAAGGTTACATTCGCAAAGATTTACTTTTGGAGGAATGAAAAATGTTAAACACGCTAAACGATGTATTAAACAACGTTGACAATTTTATCTGGGGTATGCCACTGATCATTTTGATCCTTTTTACAGGTATCTTATTGACAGTCAGACTTCGAGGATTGCAGGTTAGACATCTTGGGAAGGCACTTCATTATGTATTTCATAATGAAGATGATGGTGAAGGAGAAGTTACGAGTTTTGGAGCATTATGTACAGCGCTTTCAGCAACGATCGGAACTGGTAATATCGTAGGATGTGCAACAGCAATCGTCGCAGGTGGACCAGGAGCGTTATTCTGGATGTGGCTGGCAGCATTTTTTGGAATGGCAACAAAATATGCTGAAGGAATGTTAGCAGTCAAATACAGAGTGATCGCAGAAGATGGTCACGCACTGGGTGGTCCGTTCTATTACATTGAAAAAGGAATGGGTAAAAACTTTAAATGGCTTGCAAAATTATTCTGTATTTTTGGAACCATGGTAGGTTTATTCGGAATCGGAACATTTACACAGGTGAACGGAATCACATCAGCAGTGAATAACTTCTTTGATTCATCCAATGTACATACGATCAGCTTATTTGGAATGAACTATTCTATCAGTGTTGTTGTAGCTGGAATTATCGTAACAGTCTGTGTAGGACTTGTTATTATTGGAGGAATCAAGAGAATTTCTAAAGTATCAGAAATCATTGTACCATTTATGGCTGTGACATATATCGGTGTTTGTCTGCTTATTGTGCTGACACATTTACCACAGGTGCCAGTAGCATTTGGTCAGATCATACAGTCAGCATTTGGATTAAAGGCAGCAGCAGGTGGAGCAATCGGAGCTATGACAGTTGCAATGCAGAAAGGTATTGCACGAGGAATCTTCTCTAATGAAGCAGGACTTGGATCAGCACCGATCGCAGCGGCAGCAGCACAGACAAATGAACCAGTACGTCAGGGTCTTGTTTCTATGACAGGAACATTTATTGACACAATTATCGTATGTACAATGACAGGACTTGCAATCGTTATGACAGGTGCATGGGATATGGGACTTGAAGGCGTCGCAGTTACAACTAAAGCATTTGCATTAGGACTTCCATTTCCAGCCAAAGTATCAGCATTTATATTAATGATGTGTCTGGTGTTCTTTGCATTTACTACAATTCTTGGATGGGCATACTATAGCGAAAGGTGCTTAGAATATCTGGTAAATGGAAAGAAATTCGTGATCACAGTATTCAAATGGTTGTATATTTTGGCAGTATTTATCGGACCATTTATGACTGTCAGTGCAGTATGGACGATTGCGGATATTTGTAATGGTTTAATGGCATTCCCGAACCTTGTAGCATTGCTTGCGTTAAATGGAGAAGTTGTATCTGAGACAAGAGGATATCTTGAAAGAATTGGCATCATGAAGACAGCAGTCGACGAAGCATAAAGAAAATATTACTTTACTTTAGCACTCTGATATAGTATAGTGGAACTATAAGATCAGAAAGGGAGTAAGTGCTAATGAGCAAGAAAATCAAGACAGAAGCGGCAAAAAGATTATTTCAGGCAGTACTGACATTAGAAACAGAAGAAGAATGTTTTACATTTTTCGAAGATCTTTGTACGGTAAATGAATTAGAATCGTTAGCTCAGAGATTTGAAGTGGCATCTATGTTATATGATAAGCATACATACTTAGAAGTTGCAGATAAGACAGGTGCTTCCACGGCAACCATCAGCCGAGTGAATCGTTCACTGAATTATGGGAGTGATGGCTATGATATGGTATTTAAACGAATGAAGAAATAGGCAGATGCCTATTTCTTCTTTTTTGCTTTTTTATCTTTTTTTTCTGATTGTACAGGCTGGTATAATTGGTCGATCATTTTCTCAATCATCTGTTTTCGCAAATAGATATCATAACCGAGCAAAGTAATAAAAGCAAATTGCTGAAGTTTTTCTTTCTCATTAGAATCTTCAAGATCAGAGAAGGTATTAGCTGCTTTATTAAAAGCTTCGGTGATAGATTTTTTGATCGAACTGTTATGATTATGTTCCAGATGGAAAATTTCATCATAAATCTGATAAAAAGAAGGTTTCATATCACTGTCTTCAAAATGTTCATTCAAAGGATCCAAAAGGTTCTTGATATCAGAAATTGATAAAAAGTTCTTCAAATAATAAATATAAATCAAAAGAATCATATGATTTCTTGAGTATTTCTTCTTATTAGAAGGTGGAAGAAGATGATTCTTTGTATAGTTATTGATCATGGTTTTTGTAAAGATCTTATCTTCTTCAAAACGTTTTGTATTCTTTAATTGTTCTTCCAAAAAAGTGGTGACCTGATCCATATACAATTCGATGTTTGGAAGGTCTTCTGGAAGCACATAATCAAGTTTCATCCATTCTTCGAGTTGTTTTTCAAATTCCATAATGATTTCTCCTTATCTTATGACTATATTATACGGTTATTTAAACCAGATGACAAGAGAAAATGCATAGTCCATCGGACTGGACTCGCTTCGCTCGATAAGGTATAATATCTCTTACAGTTTTAAGGAAAGGAATTTATTTATGGGAATTTATGATACATTGAATGAACAGCAGCAGGAAG
The DNA here is from genome assembly GCF_025567365.1 of Anaerostipes amylophilus. NCBI lineage: Bacteria > Bacillati > Bacillota > Clostridia > Lachnospirales > Lachnospiraceae > Anaerostipes > Anaerostipes amylophilus. The sequence continues at coordinate 202,674 of NZ_JAOQJG010000004.1, forward strand.
CCGTATTTTGTACGGAGGGACCGCTTTTGCTTCTTGCTGGTGCGGGGTCTGGGAAGACTCGTGTTTTGACGCATAGAATTGCTTATCTGATGGATCAGGGCGTGAATCCTTATCATATCATGGCGATTACGTTTACAAATAAAGCAGCGAAGGAAATGAGGGAGAGGGTGGATGACCTAGTTGGATATGGAGCGGAACATATCTGGGTCAGTACTTTTCATTCTACTTGTGTAAGAATATTAAGACGTCATATCGATAAGCTTGGTTATGGAAATAGCTTTACGATTTACGATGCAGACGATCAGAAATCTCTGATCAAACAGATCTGTAAGCAGTATAAGATCGATACAAAGATGATGCCGGAAAGAAAGATCATTAATGAGATTTCTTCTGCCAAAGATGAATTTATGACACCTTCTGAGTATGAGACAAGACATCAGTATGATTTTAAGAAGAAAAAGATTGCACAGATTTATAAAGAATATCAAAGACAGTTAAAAGCAAACAATGCACTGGATTTTGATGATCTGATCTTTAAGACCGTGGAACTATTCCAGTTCCATCCAGAAGTGCTTGATTATTATCAGGAGAGATTCCGTTATATTATGGTTGATGAGTATCAGGATACAAATACGATTCAGTTTCAGTTAGTCAGTATGCTTGCAAGAAAATATCACAATCTCTGTGTTGTAGGTGATGATGATCAGTCCATTTACAAATTCAGAGGTGCCAATGTAAAGAATATCTTAAATTTTGAAAATGTATTTCCGGAAGCAGTAACAATAAAACTGGAGCAAAATTATCGTTCAACAAAGAATATCTTAAATGCGGCCAATGAAGTGATCAAACATAATAAAGGAAGAAAAGCAAAGAAGCTTTGGACAGAAAATGAAGAGGGGGATTTGATCGAATTTCATCAGTATGGAACAGAATATGAAGAAGCACGACAGATCATTGACAAAATAGAAGCTTTATCAAATGAAGGTTATGATTATAAAAATATGGCGATTCTTTACCGCACAAACGCACAGTCTCGTGTATTTGAAGAAAGTTTTATGATCAAGAATATTCCATATCGTATTGTTGGTGGTACAAACTTCTATCAGAGAAAAGAAGTCAAAGATATTTTAAGTTACTTAAAAGTAGTTGATAATGGTCTGGATGATCTGGCAGTGCGAAGAATCATCAATGTTCCAAGACGAGGAATTGGAGCGGCAACGATTGAAAAGATCAATGTCTATGCTGTAGAACATAATATCAGTTTCTTAGATGCATGTTTTTCGGCAGACCATATTGAAACTCTTGGAAATGCAAAGAAGAAGATTAATGGGTTTGCAGATTTGATCCGGGATTTCCGCCGCAAGATGGAAGAAGGCTCTCTGGAAGAGTTATTTAAATATATCACAGAAGAAACGGGCTATATTGCAGATTTGAAGGCGGAAGAAACAGAAGAAGCAGAAGGTAGAATTGAAAATATCAACGAACTTTTAAATAAAGTGGTAACGTATGAACAAGAGGCAGAAGAAGCAAGTTTATCAGAATTATTAGAAGAAATTGCATTAGTTGCAGATATTGATAATCTGGAAGACTCTGATAACAGAGTTGTTTTAATGACACTACATAGTGCAAAAGGTCTGGAATTTCCATATGTATTTATTTGTGGAATGGAAGATGGAATCTTCCCAAGTTATATGACAGTCATGTCTGAAAATGACGATGACATGGAAGAAGAACGACGTTTATGTTATGTAGGAATCACGAGAGCAAAGAAGAAACTTTATTTGAGTGCGGCAAAACGCAGAATGATGCAGGGAAGAACGCAGTTTAATAAGGTTTCAAGATTTATTGATGAGATCCCTGAACAGTTATTACAGTTAGATAAAGGAATCAATCTAAAAGAAAAACGTCCAGATAAAGCATTATTTTCAGCAAATCGTGGACATAAATTTAGAAAACCATATCAGGCAAAATCATTTACTTCGACCAAAATGGATACTTTATCTTATAGTGTCGGAGATATGGTAAAACATATAAAATTTGGAAAAGGGAAAGTGCTGGAAATCGTACCAGGAGGACGTGATTATGAGGTAACTGTCGACTTTGAGAAAGTTGGCGTGAAAAAAATGTTCGCTTCCTTTGCAAAGTTAAAAAAAGTCGAATAAAATGAATGAAAAAGTTAGTAAAATATAGTCAGAAGTGATATAATAAAGAAAACACACAAGAAAGGAAGGAAACGGCATGGAAAAATTAAGCGATCTTTTAGAAATGGCAAAAGTTTCAGACATCATTACAAAGAAAGAAAAAGAAGATAACAAAATCGTCTGGGCATTAGCAATTATCGGAGCTATTGCAGCAGTTGCAGGAATCGCATTTGCGGTATACAAATACCTGGCACCAGATTATATGGATGATTTTGATGAAGATTTTGATGAAGACTTTGATGATGATTTTGATGATGATTTCTTCGATGATGAAGATGATACGGATGTGAAAGAAGAAGATATCGAGGAAGTAGAGTAAGATTTCCTTTCTAAAGGCGAATATCTGATCACAGATAAGAACTGAAATTTTTGAAGAACACCTGATTTTTGGGTGTTCTTTTTTTGATACAATTTGTGATAAAGATGATACAAAATGTAAAACAGGTTAGAAATATAACATCAAAAAGTAAAAAAATATAGGACGAAAAACCGCATAAACAGGAGGCTTGCGAGAAAATATAAAGAAAAAATAAAAAAAACTTGAAAAAAGTTGTTGACATTTATGAAGTGATTCTATATAATAAATCTTGCTGTTGAGGAAATAACAAAACAGACAAGCACTTACGGGGTGTGGCTCAGCTTGGCTAGAGCGCTTGATTTGGGATCAAGAGGTCGCAGGTTCGAATCCTGTCACCCCGACTATAAGCGGGTGTAGTTCAATGGTAGAACTCCAGCCTTCCAAGCTGATCACGTGGGTTCGATTCCCATCACCCGCTTTTATGAGTCTGTAGCTCAGTTGGATAGAGCAACGGCCTTCTAAGCCGTGGGTCGGGGGTTCGAATCCCTTCAGGCTCGTTTTATTATTTGTTGTTTGAATGAGCAGCAAGAATATATGGTGGGTATAGCGCAGCTGGTTAGCGCGCCAGATTGTGGCTCTGGAGGCCGTGGGTTCGAATCCCATTACCCACCC